>DATMSA010000198.1:0-12755 GCA_035565675.1 Capillimicrobium sp.
CGCGCGCCCGCCGCGGCCCCGTACGATCGCGCGGATGCTCCCGATCGCTGCCTGCCGGCCGATCGCCGCACCGCCCGAGGTGGCCTACGCCCTCCTGGCCGACCTCCGGACCCACTGGGCGCTCGCCGACCACTGGACCGAGGTGCGCGCGATCGGGGCCGACGGCGGCACGATCCGGCTGCGCGGTCCGCTCGGGGTGCGGCGCACCGTGCGGGTCCGCGTGCACCGCCGGGTGCCGGTGCGCGAGCTGGAGGGCATCGCCGAGCTGGGCCCGTCGACGCGCGCCGAGGTGAGCTGGAGCCTGGAGCCCGACGGCGGGGGCGGGACCCTCGTGACGCTGTCGGCGCAGGTGCTCAGCGCGGGCCTCGGCGACCGCATCCTCCTGGGCCTCGGGGCGCGCCGCTGGCTGGCCTGGCGGTTCGCCGTCACGCTCGACCGGTTGGATCACGCCGTGCGGTCGGAGGAAGAAGCGCATGAGCGCGTCAGTGCCAAATGATACGTTCCCGCCGTCGGTCCGGGGAGAGGACCCCGGCGAGAGGAATCATCGGAGGAACCGGCTGCTATGGCCACGGGAACCGTGAAGTGGTTCAGCGACGAGAAGGGGTTCGGGTTCATCACGCCCGACGAGGGTTCGCGCGACCTCTTCGTCCACCACAGCTCGATCATCGCTGACGGCTATCGCACGCTGGCCGAGGGCGCCAAGGTCTCCTACGACGAGGAGGCCGGGGAGAAGGGGCCCAAGGCCGTCAACGTGCAGAAGCTCTAGGCGCACCCCGCACGACAGCCACCTCCGACGTTCGCCAAGCCCGCGCCGCCCGGCGCGGGTGGGGCTAGTGCTCGGCCACGTGGGCGCCGTCCGGCTCCATCGGGAGCCCCGCGGCGTCCCACGCGAGCATGCCTCCGGCCATCGAGTACGCCTCGACGCCGGCGGCCCGCAGCGCCTGCGCGGCCATGAGCGAGCGGCCGCCCATGCGGCACAGGAAGACGACCGGCGCGGACGCGTCGAGCGTGCCTGCCTGCGCGGCGAGGTCGCCGAGGGGGATGTGGCGGGCGCCGGGGATCCGGCCCGCGTCCCATTCGTGCGGCTCGCGGACGTCCACGAGCACGACGCCGTCGGCCTGGAGCTCGGCCGCGCGCTGGGCGCTGACCTCGATGTCGGATGCGGCCATGGCGGGCAGGGTAGCCGGGCCTAGTCGACGTCCAGGCGCGGGCGCGCGCAGCGCTCGGTGAAGCAGGGGGCCGGCTGGCCGGCGGGGCCGTCGCTGTGGAAGTGGACGGCGGTCTCGGGGCGGTCGTCGACGGGCAGCGCGCGCAGGGTCTGCAGCACGGCCGACAGCAGTCGCTGGGGCAATTCGGTCCTCCCGGTCGGATTCGGGTACGACGGTGGGGCGCGCGGACGGTGGGACGTCGACCTCTCCGGGGCGCTCCCGCGGACCATCCTGAGACGATCCGTCTCGGAGATTGTAACAACTTTGTGACACTTTCCCGAACGGGGGAATCCGTGCTCTGGCTCGTCGACGGGATGAACGTGATCGGCTCGCGACCCGACGGCTGGTGGCGCGACCGGACGGGCGCGCAGCGGCGCCTGGCCGAGGAGCTCGCGGCGTGGGCGGGGCGCTCCGGCGAGCAGGTCGCGGTCGTGTTCGACGGGCGCCCGCACGAGATCGGCGCGCCCGGGATCGAGGTGGCGTTCGCGTCGCGCCGCGGGCCGAACGCGGCCGACGACGACATCGTCGCGCGGGTGGGCGCGAGCGCGGACCCGTCCGCGGTGCGCGTCGTCACGTCGGACCGCGAGCTGGCGCGCCGCGTGGAGGAGCTGGGCGCCGAGGTGGTCGGGCCGGGCGCGCTGCGCGAGCGGATGGAGCGCTAGCGGGCGACCCCTGGGCCGGCGCCCTCCCTCAGCCCCAGAAGAGGTTGTACATCCCGAAGACGCGCTCGGGCGCGAACGCCGGCGCGGGGCCGAGGCGCATGCGCATCGCCTCGTTGATGGGCTGGAAGCCCCACGCGCGCAGCGCGCGCACCGCGCCGGTGTTCGCGTCGGGCAGGCTCACGGTGAGGGGGGAGCCGGGGACGCGGCGCAGGACCGACAGCAGCGCGACGCCGGCCTCGCGGTCGGCCGCCACGACGCTCGGGCCCAGGCCCCACGGCGAGCGCACGGCGCTGCCGGCGATCCGCCCGGCCCGCTCGACGACGAGGCCGGTGAGCGCCCCGTTCATCTGCGCGAACACCGGCGAGCGGTCCTCGCCGGTGGCGGCGGCGTCGAGCGCGAGCACGGCCGCCATGTCGGTGTCGCGCAGCGGCCGCACGCCCTCGCCGGACGGCGCGCCGCGCGGGGGCGCCACGTCGCGCCACGCGTGCACGGCGCCCTCGGGCTCGAAGCCCACGCGCTGGTAGACCGGGCGCCCGGCCGCGGTCGCGAACAGGAGCGTCGTCCGCGCGCCGAGCTCGTGCAGCCGCGCCACGCAGGCCTCGGTCAGCGCGCGGCCGACCCCGCGCCGCCGCACGTGGCCGGCGACCCCGACCGCGCCGATCCAGCCGGTCTTCCCGAACCCGGCGATCGCGGCGCCGCCGACGATCTCGTCGCCCAGCACGGCGACGAGCACGTCACCGGTCGGCGACGCCAGCGGGTAGCGCAGGAGCTGCCCGACGTTGGCGCCCAGGCCGCTGGAGCGCAGCACGTCCACGATCGGCGTGAGCTCGGCGGCGCGTGCGGAGCGGACCTCGACCGTCATCCGGCCGCGAGACTACCTCCGAGACGCGCGCTCAGACGTACGGGTCCGACGGACGGCCCGCGGCGGGCCCGCGGCGTCCCGACGTCGCTCGCGCGTAGAAGAACAGCGCGAGCACGAGCCCCAGCGCGCCGACGATCATGAGGATCAGGCCGACGGTGGAGAGCTCGACGCCCGAGACGTCGGCGGTGACCGCGAAGCGCAGGATCGCCCCGACGGCGATGAGGAAGATCGATGTGCCGATGCCCACGGCGCCGCTCTACCCGCGTCGCGCGGCGCCCAAGCGCCCGGGCCCGCACGCGCGCCTCGGTAGCATCGAGTCATGCAGCTCGAGTCCGATCTGTACGCCATCCCGGCCGAGCTGCTGGACATCCGCGACACGGTCCGCCAGATCGCGACAGAGCGGATCGCCCCGCGCGCCGCCGAGATCGACGCCACGGGCGAGTACCCGTGGGACGTGCGCCGGCTGCTGGCCGAGAACGACATCCTCGCCCTCCCGTTCGCCGAGGAGCACGGCGGCACCGGCACCGGCACGCTGATGCTGCAGATGGCGGTCGAGGAGATCGCCAAGGCGTGCGCGTCCAGCGCGCTGATCCTGATGGTCCAGGAGCTGGGCACGCTGCCGATCCAGCTCTTCGGCTCCGACGAGCTCAAGCAGCGCTACCTGCCGCGCTGCGCCACGGGCGAGTGGTCGCCGGCGTTCGCGCTCAGCGAGCCCGAGGCCGGCTCGGACCCGGGCTCGATGCGCACGACCGCGGTCCGCGACGGCGACGAGTGGGTCATCAACGGCGCCAAGAACTGGATCACGAACGCGGGCATCGCCGACTTCTACGTCGTCTTCGCCGTCACCGACCGCGAGCAGCGGCGCATCACCGCGTTCGTCGTCGACAAGGACACGCCGGGCCTGTCGATCGGCAAGCTCGAGCACAAGCTCGGCATCAAGGGCTCGCCCACCGGCTCGCCGGTCTTCGAGGACGTCCGCGTCCCGCACGAGAACGTGATCGGGGAGGTCGGCCGCGGGCTGCGCGTCGCCCTGGGCACGCTCACCCGCACGCGGCTGGGCGCGGCCGCGCAGGCCGTCGGGATCGCCCAGGGCGCCACCGACTACGCCGCCCGGTACGCGTCCGAGCGCGTCGCGTTCGGCGCGCCGATCAACGAGCTGCAGGCCATCCAGTTCAAGCTCGCCGACATGGAGACCGGCACCGCCGCGGCCCGCGAGCTGCTCTACAAGGCGTGCGCGCTGGCCGACCGCGAGCCCGTCCCCGCCGACCTGGGCAAGTGGACGTCGATGGCGAAGCTGTTCGCGTCCGACAACGCGATGCGCGTGACCGTCGAGGCCGTGCAGGTGCTGGGCGGCTACGGCTACGTGACCGAGTACCCGGTCGAGCGGATGATGCGCGACGCCAAGATCACCCAGATCTACGAGGGCACCAACGAGATCCAGCGGGTCGTGATCGCCCGCGCGATGCGCTGACGCCATGCCCGGACTGCGCCGCATCGCCTTCGCCGCCGTCATCGCCCTCAGCGTCGGCCTGTCGGCGATCGCGATCGGCCAGGGCCTCAGCCCCTCGTTCCCGATCCGGCTGCTGGAGTCGGCCGCGATCGGCGTCGTCGCGATCGTCGTGATCGGCGCGATCATCTCGATGGTCATGGGCCGCCTGGCCGACTGGCGCGATCCCCGGACCGAGGCCGAGTTCGAGGAGGTCGTGCGCCGCTCCGAGCGCCTGGCCCGCGACGGCGTCGCCGCCGAGCCCGAGGAGATCGACTTCCTGCAGCTCGACCCGCTCGACGACGAGGACTTCGAGGAGCTGGTCCGCGACGCGCTCGACGACCTGCCCGACCTGCTGCGCAACGCGCTCGAGCACGTCGCCGTCGTCATCTCCGACGACGGGCGCAAGACGCGCGCCTACGGCCTCTACCACGGCGACGGCGCGCACCGCGACGACCACCCCGACCGGATCGTGATCTACCGCGACACGCTGCGCCGCGACTTCGGCCACGACCCCGACCTGCTGCGCGAGCAGGTCGTCCGCACGGTCCGCCACGAGCTCGCCCACCACGTGGGCTTCGACGAGATGGGCGTCCAGGGGCTCGGGCTCTAGCGAGCGAAGGATCGGACGGACGGTGGCGGTCGACACGCACGGGCGCTGGCCCTGGGTGGCCGCGGCGTCGCTGCCCCCGGCCTGGGGGCTCGTCGCCGCCCGCCGCGCCGACCTCGCCCGCGACGGCGCCTGGGTCGCCGCGCTCGCGTTCCCGCTGCTGGCCAGCCACCAGACGGAGGAGTGGGTGCGCCCGGGCGGCTTCCTGGAGTTCTGCAACCAGGAGCTGCTGGGCAGCGACCGGCCCACGTGGCCGCTCACCGAGCGCGTCGGCTTCCACGTCAACGTCACGCTCGGCTGGGGCACCGCGCTCGCCGCCGCGCTGCTGTGGCGGCGCACCGCTGCGCCCGCCGCGCTCGTGCTCGGCATCGAGGCCGGCAACGTCGCCATGCACGTCGGGATGGCGGTCCGCGAGCGCCGCTACAACCCCGGCGTCGCGACCGCCGCGCTCCTGTTCGCCCCGCACGTTGCGCTCGGCGCCCGCCACCTGGCGCGCTCGGGCCGGATGAGCCGCCGCTCCACCGCGCTCGCCGCCGCGGGCGCGCTCGTGCTCAGCGCCGGGCTGCCGGCGGCGATGAAGGCGCGGATGCGCCGCGCGTCACGCTAGGCGACCGCGAGCCGGCGGTCCTGGTCGCGGCGCCCGTCGTTGGCCGCCTCGAGGGTCAGCGCCAGGAACGCCTTCGCGGCCGGCGGCTGGCGCCGGCGGGCGCGCCACACGATCGCGACGGGCCACGTGAGCGGGTTGGGCCCGATCGGGATGCCGACGATCGGCGGGCCCTCCTCGGCCACGATCGACTGGGGCATCATCGAGACGCCGAGCCCGTGGCTCGTCAATGCCCTGACCGCCGCCATCTCCGTGCAGAAGAACGCGTTGCGCGGCGTCTTGCCGGCCTCGGCCATCGCCCACTCGAACCTGCGCCTCAGCTCCGAGCCGTCGCGGTAGGCGATGAGCGTCTGGTCGGCCAGCTCGTCGAACGTGACGTGGTCGCGCTCGGCCAGCGGATGGTCGGGGGCGACGGCGACGAGGAGCTGCTCCTGGAAGAGGACGGTCGCGGCGAACTCGTCGCCGAGGCGGTCCGGGTCGACCGACGCGAACGCGAGGTCCAGCTCGTCGGTGCGCAGCATGTCGAGCATCCGGTCGGCCGTGTCCTCGATCATGTGGATCTCGACGCCGGGATGGCGGGCGTGGAACGTGCCGAAGACGCGCGGCAGGTGGAAGTTGCCGGTCGGCCACATGCCGCCGATCGCCACCCGCCCGCTGAGCACGCCGGTGATCTGCTGCAGCTCGGACTGCAGCCCGTCGACCTCGCTCAGCACCCGGCGGGCGTAGTCGAGCACGACCTCGCCCGCCTGCGTGACCGTGACGGTCCGGCTGGTGCGGCGCAGCACCTCGACCCCGAGCTCGGCCTCCAGGCGGCGGACCTGCTGCGACAGGGCCGATTGCGCGAGGTGGAGCTCCTCGGCCGCGCGGGTGAAGCTCCCGTGCCGGGCGATCGCCTCCAGGGTGCGAAGGTGCCGGAGCTCCATGGCGGTCGATTCTGACGGGCGGCGATCGAGAAGTCGAAGACGAGTTGACGCTGCGAACGATCAGGGAGCGTGATGGACGGGCGGGAGGCCGCGGACGGCGGCCGCGCCGGACGAGCGGGGAAGAACAGGGCCGACTGGAGGAGACCCGGGGTACCCCACTCGTCCGGCGCCGCCGCCGTCAGCCTCCTCTCAGCGCCGCGCGCAGGCGGGCGGCCGGTGCGCGGCGGACGTCGACCTCGTCGGCCGCCCGGAGCTGACGCGCCCGCGCCTGCAGCAGCGCGACGACGTCGGCCGAGGGCCGGAACGGGTCGGCGATCGCCTGACCGGTCGTCAGGGACACGGCGGCCCACAGCTCGCCGCCCACCTCGGCGACCAGCAGCTCGCCCTCGGGCGGCGCCTGCGAGTCGACCGCGGCGAGCGCGGCGACGGCATCGGCGTCCGCCGGGAAGGCGTACCGGATGGTGACGTCGGTGGGGGGTTGCTTGTGGGACATTGTTTGACTGACTGGGCGTCGAGGACGACAATGCCAGCCCCGGAGGGGTGGATCAATGTCCTACAACCTGGATTTGACTGACATCGATCGCGAGGGCGGCACGTCGCTGACCGCGCAGCTCGTGGAGCGCCTGCGCGCCGCGATCGACAGCGGCGAGCTGGCCCCGGGCGAGAAGCTGCCGACCACGCGCGCGCTCGCCCAGCAGGCGTCGATCAACCACCTCACCGCCGTGCGCGTGTACCGGCGCCTGGCCGAGCAGGGCTACGTCACCGCCGCCGTGGGCCGCGGCACGTTCGTGCGCTCGCTGCCCCCGGCCGACGGCGAGCGCGATCCCGTCGACTGGCAGTCGGCCGTCCTCCCGGAGCTGCGGCCGTCGTTCTCCAACGAGATGTTCCTGGCCAGCTACATGCTCCCGGCCGACCCGGGCATCGTCTCGCTGGCGACCGGCTCGCCCGACCCGGCGATCTACCCCTCCGCGGCGCTCGGCCGGCTGGCCGGCGAGGTGCTCGCCGATCGCGGGGGCGAGTCGCTCAGCTACCTCGACCCCGACGGCCTGCTCGAGCTGCGCGAGGAGATCGCCAAGCGCGGGCGCGACCTCGGCTTCGCGCAGACCGCGGACGAGATCCTCGTCACGTCGGGCGCGCGCCAGGCGATCGACCTCGTGTGCCGGTCGGTCGTGGCCCCCGGCGACGTCGTCGTGTGCGAGTCGCCGACGTTCATCGGCATCCTCAGCTCCCTCCAGTTCAGCGGCGCGCGCGTCATCGGCGTCCCCGTCGACGACGAGGGCATGGACGTCGACGCGCTCGAGCGGGTCCTCGCCCGCCACGAGGTCAAGCTCGTCGCCGTCCAGTCCGGCTGCCAGAACCCCACCGGCCAGGACCTGTCGCCCGCCCGCGCCCAGCGGCTGCTGCAGCTCGCGCGCGAGCGCTCGTTCTTCGTCCTCGACGACGGGGTCTACGCGACCGTCCGCTTCGACGGCCGCCGTCGCCCGCGGCTGCGCCACGAGCTGCCCGACCACGTCATCTACGTCGACTCGCTCAGCAAGACGATCGGCGGCGGCCTGCGCATCGGCTGGGTCGCGGCCAGCGGCCCCGTGCGCCAGCGCCTGAGCTGGGTGAAGCTCCACAGCGACACGCACACGTCCAGCCTCACCCAGCACGTCGCCCACCGCTGGCTGGCCAGCGGCGAGCACGAGCGGCTCCTCGACGCCACCAACCCCGGCTACCGGGAGCGCTGCGACGCGCTGCTGGAGAGCGTGCACCGGCGGCTGGGCGACGAGGTCCGCGTGCGCCGGCCCGTGGGCGGCCACCACCTGTGGCTGACGTTCCGCCAGCCGATCGACGAGCGCGCCCTGCTGAGCGAGGCGATCCGCTGCGGCGTCACCTTCCTGCCCGGCAACGCGATGCTCGCCGAGCCGGGCGGGACCGCGGCGCTGCGCATCTCCTACGCGCGCCTGGCGCCCGACGAGCTCGACGAGGGCGTGCGCCGCCTCGCCCAGGCCGTGCGCGCCGTCCGCCACCGGGCGTCGCGGCCCGGCCTGGCCGCCCTCTCGTGAGCCCGCGCGTGACGCGCGCCGCGCTGCTGGCGGCGACGCTGTCGGGCGCGCCGTCGACCGTGCACGCGCTCGCGCGCGGCCGCTCGCCGCTGGAGGCGGCCCTGGCCGCGGGCGCGATCGTCACTGGAGCAGAGCGCCCGGCCGCGGTCCGGCTCGCGGCGGCCGTCCCGGTGCATCTGGCACTCTCGCTCGCCTGGACGCTCGCACTCGACCGCGTCCTGCCGCCCCGCCACGGCGCCGCCTGGGGCGCGCTCGCCGGCCTGGCCATCGCCGCGCTGGACCTGGGGCTGATCGGCCGGCGGATTCCCGCCGTCCGCGCGCTCCCGCAGGCGCCGCAGGTCGCCGACCACGTCGCGTTCGGCGCGATCGCGGGCGCGGCGCTGCGGCCGTCCTGAGTCAGCCGCCGTGCCGGCGAGCCTGAACCCGCGGGCGCTACTTCGGCGCCATGCGCAGCGCGCCGTCGAGGCGGATGACCTCGCCGTTGAGCATCGGGTTCTCGACGATGTGGCAGGCCAGCGCGGCGTACTCCGACGGACGCCCCAGGCGCGCCGGGAACGGGATCGAGGCGCCCAGCGCCTCGCGCGCCTCCTCGGGCAGGGAGGCCAGCAGCGGGGTGTCGAACAGGCCCGGCGCGATCGTGCAGACGCGGATGCCGAAGCGCGCGAGGTCGCGGGCGACCGGCAGCGTCATGCCGACGACGCCGCCCTTGGAGGCCGAGTAGGCGGCCTGCCCGATCTGCCCGTCGAAGGCGGCCACCGACGCGGTGTTCACGCACACGCCGCGCTCGCCGCCGGCGTCGGGCTCGTTCTCGCTCATCGCCGCCGCCGCGAGCCGCAGCGCGTTGAAGGTCCCGATCAGGTTCACGGAGATGACGCGGGCGAACGGCTCCAGCGGATGCGCGCCGCGGCCCGACACGGTCCGCTGCGCGAAGCCGATGCCGGCGCACTGCGCCGAGATCCGCAGGCCGCCGGGCGACCGCTCCGCCGCGGCGGCGACGGCCGCCTGCACCTGCTCCTCGCTCGTCACGTCGGCGGCCACGAACGTGCCGCCGATCTCGTCGGCCAGCGCCTCGCCGCGCTCGGCGTCCACGTCGGCGATCGTCACCTCGGCGCCGCGCGCGGCCAGCGCGCGGGCGGTCGCCGCTCCCAGTCCTGAGGCGCCGCCGACGACGAGCGCCCCGCTTCCCTCGATCTCCATGGCGCGGCACCCTACCGGGGCGCGTCGGCGCGCCAGGCTCGGGGTACATGCCCGGCCATGGACACCTGGGATCTGACCTCACTGGACGTGAAGCCGCACTTCCCGGAGGTGCTGCGGTCCGACGACGGCGCGGCGCGCGCGATCGTCATCAACCTCCCCGCCGGCGAGGAGCTGCAGGAGCACGAGGTGCACGAGCACGCGTGGGTCCACGTGCACTCCGGCCGCGCGCTCATCGGCAAGAACGGCACCAGCACGGAGGCCGGCCCCGGCTTCCTGGCCCACTTCGACCCGCACGAGCGCCACGACGTGCGCGCGGTCGAGGACACGCGGCTGCTGCTCGTCCTCGCGCCCTGGCCCGGCGTCGGGCGCGACAAGGACTTCGACGCCTAGCGGCCCGCAGCGCGACGCGCTCGTCGCTACAGGCCGAGGCAGTTGGGCACGCCGTTGCAGTCCGACACGCAGCCGGCGACGTTCTCCTCGCAGAGCTGCTTGAAGTAGGCGTCGCCCTCGCTGCCGCAGTACACGCAGCCGGGCCCGAGCGGCGGGAGCCACTTCCAGCAGCACGGAACGGTGCTGTAGGGCCCGATGTACACGCCCTGCGGCGCCAGGTAGCCCCCGGTGCAGTGCACGCCGCCGTCGGGGCAGTCGTCGATGAAGACGCTCGCCTCGCCGAACCGGCGGGGCAGGCGGGCGTCGCGCTGGCGGCCGGAGAACACGGCGAGGCCGTCGGGCCTGCGGTCGTCGGGCAGGATCCGCGCGTCGTAGGTGAGGCGGCGGCGCTTGGCGTGGTAGCGCGGGGAGAACAGCTCCAGCACGAGGGTGTCCTCGCCGCCGTCGGCGCCGGCGACGACGACGGCCGCGTTGGGAGGGTTCGTGGGCGAGAAGCCCAGGCCCTTGAGGAACGGCCGCATCGGCGCCAGCCCGGCGTCGCGGGTGGGCCGGTCGGAGAAGTAGATCGTGTGCGGCTGCACGCCGTGCAGCGTGAGCCGGTACAGGCCCTTGCGGGCGCGGTTCGGCGTGAACTCGCCGCGCTCGGCGTTCTGGACGAACAGGAAGTGCGCCCGGTCGGTCCCGTCGTCGGGATCGATGGGCACCTGCGCGGTGGCCGGGCGTCCGCGCAGCGCGAGCAGGGCGCCGAGGCCGCCGGCCGCGGTGGCGAGCACGCCGCGGCGCGAGAGAGCGGGAGTGGACGGGGGCTCTGGCATCCGTGACGCTCCTGTTTCGGCTACGTGGGCACGATAACGGCCGCGGACGGCGCGTAGGGCAGGTCGAGCAGCGCGCGGGTCGCGCGGGCGCCGCGCGCCAGGCCCGAGGCGACGCGGCCGTCGGCGTCCAGCAGCAGCGCCGCGGGCGTGGAGCGGCTGCCGATCGCGCGGCGGCCGTGGCTCCTGCGGTCGATCAGCATCGAGGAGGCGAGGCCCAGCGCGGCGGCGTGACGCTCGTTGCTCGCCAGCACGACCAGGCGCAGATCGTGGGGCGGCGACGCCTCCCACGCGCGCAGGTCGTCGAGCAGGTCCTCGCAGAACGGGCATCCGGGCGACAGCGCGAGCACGACGGTGGGGCGGCCGTCCACCGGCCCGATGCGGACCTCGCGCCCGGTCGCGTCGGGGAGCGAGACCGGCGGCAGCGGCTCGCCCTCCGCCGGTCCCTGCGGTAGGCCGCCGGCCGCCAGCTCCGCGTGGTCGCCGCGGACCGCCGCGTCCACCAGCGTGGCGATCGCCAGGCCGCCGGTCGCGACCGGCGCGGCGATCGTGCGGTCGGGCGCCACGAGCACGGCGCTCGGGGTCCCGCGCACGCCGAACGCGACCTCGACCTCGCGGTCGCGCTGGCAGGCGCCGACCAGGCCGTGGGGGGCGAGCTTGCGCCGGACGGCCTCGGGGTCGCCGCGGCCGACGATCGCGATGGCCGGCGCGCCGGGCCTGCGCTGCCAGGCGGCGAGGTCGGGCAGCAGCTCGTCGCAGGCGTGGCAGTCGGGGTCGACGAACACGAACAGCGTCGGCCGGTCGCGCGGCAGGTCCTCGCGCCCCACCCGGGCCTCGTCGTCGAACGCCAGCGTGAAGGCGGGCACGGGGCGGCCGACGCCGGCGGCCGTCCGGCGCGCCCGCCAGCGCGCCACTGCGGCGCCGGCGGCGAGCAGCGCGGCGGCGAGCGCGACGCCGAGCCCGGCGGACGTGTCCGCGACGGCCGAGGGCCCGGCCGCGACGAGCAGGACCGCGGGCGCCGCGAGCGCGGCGTTGCGCGCCAGGGTGCCGGTCCCGATCGGCGCGTCGCTCAGGGCGCCGAAGCAGGTGCAGGCGGGCCGCCGCCCCGCCGCGAGCGCGCGGGCCACGACGGCGCTGAACAGGGCCAGCGCGGCCAGGGCGGCGACGGCGGCCCACCACGCGCCCGCCGGCCACAGCAGCCCCGCGGCGATCGCCAGCTCGGCCGGTGCGAGCGCGGCGGCGACCGCGCCCGCCAAAGCCGCCGGGACGCCGAGCTCGCCGACGGCGTGCCGCGTGCCGCGTCGGTCGCGCAGCTTCAGGAGCGCGGCAAGCGCGAAGGCGGCAGCCAGGACGGCCCGGGCGGCGACCAGCATCTCGGACGCAAACGTACCGGATGCGCCGGCCTCGCCGGCGACGCGCTCAGGCCGCGCTCGCGACCGAGATCGCGAACCACTCGCGGGGGTCGGTGACGAGCGCGTCGAGGCGCAGCCCGGCCGCCGCGAGGTCCGCGGCGATCCGCGCGCGGGTGAACTTCGCGCTGATCTCGGTGCGCAGCTCCTCGCGGTGGGCGAAGTCGACCTCGAGGTCCAGCGCGGCGATCGTCACGTGCTGGGGCGTGAGCGCGCGCAGGCGCATCTCGACCCACTCGTGGACGCGGTCGAAGAACGCGACGTGCTCGAACGCGTCGAGGTCGAAGTCGGCGCCGAGCTCGCGGTTCACCACGGCGAGCACGTTGCGGTTGAACTCGGCGGTGACGCCGGCCGCGTCGTCGTAGGCGGCCTCGATCAGCGCCGGATTCTTCACCAGGTCGGCGCCGAGCAGCAGCCGGTCCCCGGGCGCCAGCAGCCCCGCGATCGAGCGCAGGAAGCGCCGCCGCGAGCCCGGCAGGAAGTTGCCGATCGTGCCGCCCAGGAACGCGACCGCGCGCCGGCCCGCCGGCGGCGGCAGGCGGTC
>DATMSA010000199.1:0-29162 GCA_035565675.1 Capillimicrobium sp.
TACAGCAGCGGCGCCTTCTCGGTGCGCTTGGTCTTGTCGAGCTTGGTGATCGTGCCGCGCTGGCCGCGGACCGCGGCGACGATCGCCTCGGCCTCCTGCGCGGTGGCGACGCGCGGCTGGGCGCCGGCGTGGAAGCGGCCCTCGTAGCGGCGGGCGCCCTCGGCCTCGAACGTCGCGTCGACGATCCAGTACGGCTCGGGCTTGAAGGCCGCGATCTCCTCCTCGCGGCGGGCGAGGATCGCCAGCGTCGGGGTCTGCACGCGGCCCAGCGACACGGCGCCGTCGAAGCTCGAGCGCAGCCGGATGGTCGCGGCGCGCGTGGCGTTCATGCCGACGATCCAGTCGGCCTCCGAGCGCGAGCGGGCCGCCTCCTCGAGCGTCGCCAGCTCCTCGGCGTCGCGCAGGTTCGCGAACGCGTGCTCCATCGCCTGCTTCGTCATCGAGGACAGCCACAGGCGCTTCACCGGCTTCGTGGCGCCGGCCTTCTCGTACAGGTAGGCGAAGATCAGCTCGCCCTCGCGCCCGGCGTCGCAGGCGTTGATGACGAGGTCGACGTCGTCGCGCTTGAGCTGCTGGGAGACGACCGACATCTGCTTGCGCGAGCGCTCGTCGCGCACGACGAGCTTGAAGCGCTCGGGCACGATCGGCAGGTCGCCCATCTTCCACTTCTTGTACTTGGCGTCGTACTCGTCGGGCTCGGCGAGCTGGACGAGGTGCCCGACCGCCCACGTGATGACGTGCTCGGGCCCCTCCAGGAACCCCTCGTTCTTGGCGAACGGGCCCGGCAGCACGCGCGCGATGTCGCGCCCGACGGACGGCTTCTCGGCGATGACGAGGGTCTTGGCCATGAGCGGCGCAGCGTAGCGAGGCCCGGCGCCCGCCGCGCGCGCCCTCGCGTCAGCGGGTGCAGGGACCGGTCGAGACGGGACCGCTCGCCTCGGCGAGCGCGCGCTCGACGATCCCGTTGGGGACCGCGTAGCCGCCGCGCTGGTCGGTGCCGACCGTCGCGGCGAAGACGGTGCCGACGACGCGGCCCTCGGCGTCCACGAGCGGACCGCCCGAGTTGCCGTGCCGCACGCGTCCGCGCAGCGGCACCACCGCGCGCGTGACCGGGCCGCGGCCGTAGGCGTCGTCGGTGCGGGCGATGCGCTCGGCGCCCATCCGCGCCGGACGAACGTCGTAGGGCCCGTTCTGCGGGAAGCCGAGCAGCGCGGCCTCGGTGCCGGCCGGCACGTCGACGCGCAGGTCCAGGCCGGCGCCCTCCAGCCCGTCGACGCGCAGGACGGCCACGTCGTTGCGCGGGTCGAACCAGACGGCGGTCGCCGTCAGACGCGGCCCGCGGCCGCGCACCTGCACGGTCGTGTCGTCCTGGCCGGCGACCACGTGCGCGTTCGTCACGACCAGCCCGTCGCCGGCCGCCCAGCCCGAGCCCTCGACGCCGAGCCCGCACGCGGTGCCGAGGACCTTCACGACGGAGCCGGCAGCGGCCTCGACGCCGGCGGCGCGCGCGATCGCCGCGCGCGGCGGCGGGACGTCCGCGCCGGGGCCGGCGATCGTGGGCAGCGGGTCGAAGCGCGCGAGCGCGTTGAGGATCGGCCCCGACGGCGGCAGCAGCTCGTTGAGCGTGCGCAGCACCGAGGAGCGCTGGGCCTGCTCGCGCAGGTCGCGCTGCCCGAGCGACTGCAGCGCGACCGCCCCCGCCAGCCACACCGCCCCGAGCGCGATCGCCGCGCTCAGCAGCGCCCCGAGCGCGCCGTCGACGGTCGTGAATCCGGGGATCCGGCGCGCGCCGCTGCGCAGCCGGTAGGCGACGCCCGAGAAGCCGGCCGCGAGGATCGAGCCGATCCCGATCGCGCCGACGAGCGCGAACAGCGGCGCGTACGGCGACTGCGACCCCTCGCTCAGGAGCAGCGGGGCGAGCCGGGCGCCGGCGACCGCGCCGGCGCCGAAGCCGACGAGCGACAGCGCGCCGACGACGAAGCCGCGCGCGTACCCGACCGCGGCCCCGGCCAGCACGACGACGACGATGATCCAGTCCAGGCGCGTCACGCAACCGGCTATCCAAGCGCATGATCTACCGTTCCGTGCCTGTGACAGGCGGGAGACAGCGGCGGGGACGGTCACGATGGCGTCGCATCGCGCCGATCGCGGCCGCCGCGCTGCTGGCCTTCGGCGCCGGCGCCGTCCTCGGCGGGCGCCACGTGCCCGCCTCCGAGCAGGTCGCCGAGCGGTTCGCCGCCGCCTGGGCGGCCGACGACCTCGCCCGCATGTACGCCCTCACCGACGCCGGCGCCAACGGCCGCTCGCTGCGCGAGTTCACGCGCGCGTACCGCGACGCCGCCGCCACCGCCACGACGCGCGGCATGCGCTTCGGCGAGGGCCGCGACGTGGGCGACAGCGTCGTGGCGATCCCGGTCGCCGTCGAGACCGAGGCGTTCGGCACGGTGCGCCAGGAGCTGCGCCTGCCGGTCACCGAGGTCGACGGCGAGGCGCGGGTGAGCTGGAGCCCGGAGCTCGTCTTCCCCGGCCTGCGGCCCGGCGAGCGGCTGCGGCGGCGCACGGACCTGCCGCCGCGGGCCGCGCTGCTGGCCCGCGACGGCACGCCGCTGGCCCGCGCGCCCGACGGCCAGGAGGTCCCGCCGATCGCGTCGTCGATCGTCGGGCAGCTCGGCCCGATGCCCGAGGAGCAGGCGGCCGAGCTGCGCGCCGCCGGCGTCCCCAAGGACGCGCAGGTCGGCATCTCCGGGCTGGAGCGGATGTTCGAGGAGCGCCTGCGCGGCCGCGCCGGCGGCGTGCTCCTGGCCGGCGAGCGGCTGCTGGGCACCCGCCCGCCGCAGCCGGCCAAGGCGGTGCGCACGACGATCTCGCCGAAGGTGCAGCAGGCCGCGGTCGACGCGCTCGGCGGGCACCTCGGCGGCATCGTGGCGATGCGCCCGCAGACCGGCGAGGTGCTCGCGGCGGCCGGCATCCCGCTGTCGGGCCTGCAGCCGCCGGGCTCGACGTTCAAGATCATCACGCTCGTGGCCGGGCTCGAGTCGGGCGCCGCCAAGCCGTCGGACACCTATCCGGTCGAGACGTACACGACGCTCGAGGGCGTCCGGCTGGAGAACAACAACGGCGAGGCGTGCGGCGGGACGCTGGAGCAGACGTTCGCGCACTCGTGCAACTCGGTCTTCGCGCCGATGGGCGTCGAGGTCGGCGCCGAGAAGCTCGTCGCGACCGCGCGCCGCTTCGGCTTCGACCAGAGCCCCGGCATCCCGGGCGCGGCGACCGCGACGCTGCCACCGGCCGGCGAGATCGGCGACGACCTCGCGCTGGGCTCGACGGCGATCGGCCAGGGGCTGGTGCAGGCGACCGCGCTGACGATGACCGTCGTGGCCGCGACGATCGCGCTCGACGGGCGCCGTCCCCGTCCGACGTTCGCGCACGGCGAGCGGCTGGGCCGCGCGCCGGTCACGACGCCCAAGATCGCCCGCCAGGTCGGCCGGATGATGCAGTCGGTCGTGACCGAGGGGACCGGCACCGCCGCCGCGATCCCGGGCGTGGCGGTGGCGGGCAAGACCGGCACCGCGGAGCTGGAGTCCGACACCCGTCCGGCGCCGGGCAGCGGCGAGACGCTCCCGGTCGTCGAGGACGACGAGCCCGACACCGACGCGTGGTTCGTCGCCTACGCGCCGGCGAAGGGCAAGCCGCGCGTGGCGGTCGGCGTCATGCTCGTGCGGGCCGGCTCGGGCGGCGCGGTGGCCGCGCCCGCCGCCCGTCAGGTGCTGGAAGCGGCGCTGTAGCCGCCGACAGACGCGGGTTTCGCCCCCCAGGGCGAACACCCGCTAAGGGAACCGAGCCCGCAGGGCGAGCGTTCCCCGCCCCCTGGGCCAGCGTCACACGTCCAAGTCGACGGCCGCCTCTTCGGGCGTGCCCTCGGCGGCGTGGATGCGCAGCTCCAGCGGCCGGTTGTCCAGCGACGAGTTCTTGATCTTGAACAGCAGCAGCCCGCCGTTGACCGTCGGGTTGTTCGCCGCGGCGCTGTTGACCGGCGGGATCTGCTCGCCGCCCTCGATCGGGCCGGGGCGGTACGCGAACACGTTGTCGTTGCCCAGGTCGATCGGGCGGTAGACGGTGTCCTGGGTGTCGGTGATCTCGAACTCCGACGCCGCCTGGTGCACGTCGTCGCTCTCGTTGAAGGCGATGACGAACACGCCGAACCAGGTCTCGTCCGGCTCGAGCTGGCGCTCGTGGATCGGCACCTGGATCAGGTAGGAGCGGTCCGTGACGTCGGCCGGGTTGAGCTGGCGCGAGATCTGCACCTGGTAGGTCAGGTTGCCGACGTTCAGGTACGAGCCCTCGGTGTGGCCGTGGGTGACCACCTCCTCCTTGTTCCCGCACGCGGCGAGCGGCAGGGCGAGGGCGGACACGGCGGTGAGGGCGAGGACTCGTCGAAGCTTCATGCGGGGCCGGATGCTAGTCCAAGGAGGGGGTTCAGCGTCCTGCGATCGTGGCCCGCTCGCCGCGGCCCTCGCCGTCCTCCAGGATCGAGCGCAGGCGGCGCATCGCCTTCGTCGCGCGGCGCTTGAACCAGCGGCGGAACCCCAGCGCCTCGACGAGGCGGTCGGCGAGCTTCTCGGTGCGGGTCTCGACGGTGAGCTCGACCCGCGTGCCGCCGGCCGAGGGCTGCAGCTCGTAGACGGCCCGCAGCGGGACGCGGTTGAACTTGCCGCCGCGGCCCGCCTCGACGATCCGCCACGGCGGCTCGACCTCGATCATCGTCACGTCGGCGTACTTGTACCGCGGGACGCCGGGCGCGCCCTTGAGCGCGAAGCGCGCCCCGGCGCCGGTCCCGACCGTGTCCTCGCGGGTGAGGCGCCAGTCGACCAGGTAGTGGTCGCTGAACTCCGGGTGGTTGGCGATGTCGGCGAGGTAGGCGAAGACCTCCTCGCGAGGACGGGCGATGGTCGTGTGGACCGTGACGGGCTCCATGTCGGCGCGGATTCTACGGAGCCCGCCCGGCGGCGGCCCTCAGGCCGCGATCCGCTGCACCGCGCGCACCGCGTGGCCGTGCTCGCAATGGCGCACGACCTCCTCGCGGGCGTCGGCGACGCGGGTGAGCGGGCGGCACAGCTCGCACAGCAGCAGGCCGTCGTCGTAGCGGTGCACGCGCTCGCCCGTCAGCGGGGTGCGCCCGCAGGTGGCGCAGCGGTCGCGGTCCTCGCTCAACGCGCCCACGCTCTTGCGCACGAGATGCTGGCCTAGGTCCGTCCGGCGGCGTCGCATGACGGGTCGGTTCGCCCGCTGACCGCCGAATCCTGCTTGGAACGGACGTTGGCGCCGCTGCCGCTTGGGGGTTCCCCGAACGTGCGTTAGGATCGATCGCAACGATCCCGAGGGAGAGGCGGGAGACGATGGAAGCAGTGGTGACGGGCACGCTGGCCGGCACCGGTTCCTTCCGGTGCGACGGCTGCGGGTTCGTCGTGACGCTGACGGCCGACGACGCGGTGCCCGACTGCCCCCGCTGCGGTGGGCGGCAGTTCCAGCGCGCGTCGCTGTTCGGCGCGGCGGCCGAGGGCCGCTTCGTCCGCGACACGACCCCGGCCCGCTCGGCGAAGGAGCGCGAGCGGTGGCTCGAGCGCGCCCGCGCGCTGGCCGACGGGCCCGGCGAGTACCTCGCGCTCGACGAGGGGGGCGAGATCCGCCTCGTGCCGCTGACGCGCGAGTGGACGCGGATCGGTCGCTCGCTGGCGGCCGACGTCCGCTTCGACGATCCGACGGTGAGCCGCCGGCACGCGCTGCTGGTGCGCCAGGCCGACGGCGTGCGGGTGCTGGACGACCGCAGCCTCAACGGCGTGTTCGTCAACGGCGAGCGCGTCGACTGGCGCGTGGTCCGCGACGGTGACGAGATCCTCGTCGGCCGGTATCGCATCGCGTTCCTCGAGGTGACCGAGACGCCCTCTCGGCTCTCGGCGGCCGGCGACGTCGCGACGTGAACGCCGCCGGAGCGCGCGGACGGTAGATTTCGCGCGCTCCGATGGCTGAGACGATCGCGGTTCTCTCTCAGAAGGGCGGGACGGGCAAGACGACGACGGTGCGGACGCTCGCGGACGTGCTGCGACGCTGCGGCCTGCGGGTGCTGGCGGTCGACCTCGACCCCCAGGGCAACCTGTCGGACTACTTCGACGTGCCGCCCGAGGCGGCCCCGACGATCGCCGAGGTGCTCACCGGGAGCGCGAAGCTGCGCGACGCGGTCCACGACGACGTCGTGCCGGCGGCGCTGTCGCTGGCCGAGGCGGAGCTGCAGCTCGCCGGGAAGATGGGCCGCGAGCTGACGCTGAAGCGGGCGCTGCGCGACGTGCGCGACGACTACGACGTCATCCTCATCGACTGCCCGCCGTCGCTGGGCCTGCTCACCGTCAACGGCGTGGTCGCCGCCGACCACGCGCTGATCAGCGCCGAGGCCCAGCACTTCGCGCTGCAGGGCGTGGTCCAGGTCCTCGACATGCTCGAGGTGGCGCGCGACCTGCACAACGAGCAGCTCAACTGGCTCGGCGTCGTGCTGAACATCGCCGACATGCGCACCGTCCATTCGCGCGAGACCTACGCGGCGCTGCGCGAGGAGTACGGCGACAAGGTCTTCGACACGACGATCCGCCAGTCGATCGCCTACGCCGAGTCCGCCGAGCGGGGCGTGTCGATCCTCGACCACCGGCCCGACCTCGGCGCCGACTACGTGGCGCTCGCCGGCGAGGTGCTGCAGCGCCTGGGCGGCTTCGACGCCGCGCGCCGCCGGCTGCGCAAGCTCGCCGCGTAGCGGGCGCTACAGCTCGCGGACGTCCGCGCCCGCCGGCTCGAACGCGGCCCGGTGGACGGTCGCCCAGCCGTCGGCGCGCTCGCGCAGGCGCGCGTGGACGGCGGCGGTCGCCTCGACGTGCGTCCACACGAGCACGGTCGGGCCGGCCCCGGAGATCGTCGCCCCGATCGCGCCCAGCTCGCGGGCGTCGGCGACGAGCTGCGCGCTGCGCGGGTACAGGTGCGCGCGGTGGGGCTGGTGGAGACGGTCGGCCAGGCCGCGGGCGACGAGGTCGAGGTCGCCCGTCGACAGCCCGAGCATCAGCAGCGCCCCATGGGCGGTGTTGAAGACGGCGTCGGCCATCGGCACCGCCTCGGGCAGCGCGGCCCGGGCGCGCGCCGTCTCGACCGGCTCGCCCGGCACGACGACGAGCGTCTCCAGGGCCGCCGGCGGGTCGAAGCGCACGGCCTGCCCGTCGGCGCACACGACGACGCCGCCGTGCAGCGCGGCCGCGACGTTGTCGGGATGGCCCTCGATCTCGCTGCCGAGCGCGAGGACGTCGGCGTCGAGCTCGTACAGGTGGTCGGCGGCGGTCAGGCCGGCGACGACGGCCGCGGCGCTGGAGCCCAGCCCGCCCGACATCGGGATCGTCGAGCGCACCCGGAACGTCAGCCCGTCGGCGGGATGCAGGCGCTCGAACGCGCGCACGAGCAGGTTGGAGCGGTCGCGCGGGACGTCGAGGTCGGTCTCGACCGCGAACGTGCCGGTCTCCTCCACCTCCAGCTCGAGGTGGAAGGCGAGCGCCGCCGCGAACGCGTCGAACCCGGGGCCGAGGTTGGCGCTCGACGCGGGCACGCGGATGAGGCGGCGGCGGTGCATGGCGGGTCGCGTCAGCTCAGGACGGCGGCCTCGAGCGCGCCGAACTCGGCCGGGCACGGGACGACGCCGCCCGCCCGCTCCAGCGCCGTCTGCGGATCCTTGAGGCCGTTGCCGGTCAGCACGCAGGCGATCCGCCCGCAGCCGTCGGCGCCGTACTTGAGCAGCCCGGCGACCGACGCGGCCGACGCCGGCTCGCAGAACACGCCCTCGCGGCGGGCCAGGAACGCCCACGCGTCGAGGATCTCCTCGTCGCTGACGGCCCGCACCGCGCCGCGCGAGCTCGTCATCGCGCTCATCGCCTCCTCCCAGCGCGCCGGGTTGCCGATGCGGATCGCGCTGGCGACCGTCTCGGGCCGCTCGACCGGGTGTCCGAGCACGAGCGGCGCGGCGCCCTCGGCCTGGAAGCCGAACAGGCGCGGCGCGGCGCCGCGCTCCTGGAAGCCCTTCCAGTAGGCGGTCACGTTGCCGGCGTTGCCGACCGGGATGCACAGCGCGTCGAGGTCGCCGCCGAGGTCCTCCAGCAGCTCGAACGCCGCGGTCTTCTGGCCCTGCAGCCGGAACTCGTTGACCGAGTTGACGAGCGCGATCGGGTGCTGCTCGGCCATCTGGCGCACGAGCCGCAGCGCCTCGTCGAAGTTGCCCTGCAGCGCGATCACCCGCGCGCCGTACACGAGCGCCTGCGCGAGCTTGCCGGTCGCGATCTTGCCCTCGGGCACGATCACGACGCCGCGCATCCCGGCCCGCGCCGCGTAGGCGGCGGCGCTGGCGGCCGTGTTGCCGGTCGAGGCGCAGATGACGGTCGACGCGCCCTCGCGCAGCGCCGCCGACACCGCGCAGCACATGCCGCGGTCCTTGAACGAGCCGGTCGGGTTGAGGCCCTCGAGCTTCAGCCACACGTCGGCGCCGACGCGCTCGCTCACCGCGGGCGCGGGGACGAGCGGCGTGGAGCCCTCCCCCATGCTCACGACGGGGTCCTCGGGGCCGAACGGGAGGTCCGCGCGGTAGCGCTCGATGAGGCCGGGCATCAGACGCCGAACTCCTCCTCCACCACGCGGATGAACCGCGGGCGGGTGCGCATGAACTCCAGGCCCGCGATCTCGTCCACGGCGGCGAAGAAGCGCGGCTCGGGCACCCGGTGGACGACCATGACGAGCCGCGCCTGGTCGCCCAGGCCCTTCTGGACGACGGACTTCACGGACACGCCCTGCGAGCCGAGCGCCTCGGCGACGCGCGCGAGCACGCCCGGGCGGTCGTCGACGTCGAGGTGCAGGTAGAAGGCGGACTCGACCTCGGTGACGATCTCCAGGCGCTGCGAGGTCTCGGGCGTCGACGCCGGCGGGATCATCGCGCTGATGACGTCGCCGAGCACCGCGCTGGCAGTCTGCGGCCCGCCGGCGCCGGGCCCCGACAGCGTGATCTCGGTGATCGCCGGCGACTCGATCGTGACCGCGTTGAACGGGCCGTTGACCGACGCGAGCGGGTGGCCGGCGTACAGGAACGCCGGGTACACGCGGACGCTCAGGCCGCCGTCGATGCGCTCGGCGGTGCCGATCAGCTTCAGGCCCAGGCCGAGGTCGCGCGCGTACTCGAGGTCGTCGGGCGTGATGTGCTCGATCCCCTCGTAGACGACCTGGTCGAGGTGCACGGGCGTGTCGAACGCCAGCCGGGCGAGGATCGCCATCTTGGCGGCGGCGTCGGCGCCGTTGACGTCCTCGGTGGGGTCGGCCTCCGCGTACCCCAGCCGCTGCGCCTCCGCGAGCGCCTGGGCGAACGTCTCGCCGGTGCGCGCCATCTCCGACAGGATGAAGTTCGTCGTGCCGTTGACGATGCCGGTGACGCGGTCGATGTGCGCGGCGGCCAGCGACTCCTGCAGCACGCGGATCACCGGCACGACGCCGCCGACGGCCGCCTCGAAGCGGAGCTGCACGCCGTGCTCGCGGGCGGTCGCCCACAGCTCCTCGCCGTGGCGGGCCAGGAGCTGCTTGTTGGCGGTCACCACGTGGCGGCCGGCGCGCAGGGCGGCGAGCACGTACTCGCGGGCCGGCTCCAGGCCGCCCATCACCTCGACGATCAGGTCGGCGGTGGCGAGGATCTCCTCGAAGTCCCCGCGCGAGCGGGTCAGCACCCCGCCCAAGCGCGGGCGCAGTCCGGTGATCGCCTCGATCTGGGGCGCACGGGCATCGAGCAGCTCGGCGAACGCCGAGCCGACGGTCCCGTGGCCCAGCAGACCGACCTCAAACGTCTCGGGCAAGCAGGTCCTCGTAGGTCTCGCGGCGCACGACGACGCGCGCGTCTCCGTCCTTGGCGAACACGACCGGCGGCCGTGGCACCCCGTTGTAGTTGTTGGCCAGCGCGTGGCCGTAGGCGCCCGTGGCCGGCGTGACGAGCACGTCGCCGACGCGCGGGTCGTCGAGCAGCGCGTCGCGGACGATGACGTCGCCGGACTCGCAGTGCTTGCCGGCGACGTGGCAGCGCGTCGTGCCGCCGAAGCGGTCGACGACGTGCGCCTCGTAGCGCGCGCCGTAGAGCATCGGGCGCAGGTTGTCGGACATGCCGCCGTCGACGCCGACCCACAGCGACACGTTGCGCTTCACCGACTCGACCGTGTACAGCGTCACGGTCGAGTGGGCGACGAGCGCGCGGCCGGGCTCGGCGACGATCCGCTTGCCCGGGCCGAGGTGGCGGGCGACGGCCTCGACCTTCGCCCGCGCGTAGTCCTCGAAGCTCGGCGGCTCCTCGTCGGTGTAGGCGACGCCGAGGCCGCCGCCGACGTTGACGACCGGGAAGTCGCCGAGCCGCGCGACCGCCTCGGCGGCGCGCTCGAACGGCATCGTCGACAGGAGCTGGGAGCCGACGTGGTAGTGGACGCCGACCAGCTCGAGGCGGTCGGAGGCCCGGAGGCGCGCGATCGCCTCGGGCGCCTCGTCCATCGAGAAGCCGAACTTCGAGTCGGCCTGGCCGGTGGAGATCGCGGCGTGGGTCTCGCCGCGCACGTCGGGCGTGACGCGGATCATCACGCGCTGGGTGCCGGTGACGATCTCCTCGAGCCGGTCGATCTCGCCGTCGTTGTCGACGACGATGCAGCGCACGCCGGCGACGACCGCGGCGCGCAGCTCGCCGACCGACTTGGCGTTGCCGTGCACGTAGATGCGGCCGGGGTCGATGCCGGCGGCCAGGGCCAGCCGGAGCTCCCCGCCGGAGGCGACGTCGCAGCCGAGCCCCTCCTCGGCGAACACCCGCAGCACCGCGGTGCACGGGAACGCCTTCGAGGCGAAGAGGACGTCGACGTCGGCGGCGTGCGCGCGGTAGGCGGCGAGCATCCGCCGGGCACGGGCGCGCAGGTCGTCCTCGGCCACGACGTAGGCCGGCGTGCCGAACTCGCGGGCGAGCTCGAGCGCGTCGCACCCGCCGATCTCCAGCACGCCGCGCTCGTTGAGGCGGCTGCCGATCGGGAAGGCGTGGGAGAGGGTCGGGGCGCTGACGGCCATGTCGACCTGGCAGGATCGCAGACTCGTGGCTCGCACCGTCTCCGTGGATCCACCGCGCCTCGGCCGCACCGACGGCCTCGCCTGGGCGCGGTTCGACCCCGACGGGCCGCCGCGCGGCGCGCTGCTGGTCCTGCACGGCGCCGACTCGAGCAAGGAATCGCACTTCGACTTCGCCCGGCTGGCCCGCGCGGCGGGCTGGTGCGCGCTGTGCTTCGACCAGCGCGGCCACGGCGAGAGCGAGGGGGCGCTGGGCGCCGGCGTGCTCGACGACCTGGCGACGATGGCGGGCGAGCTGCCCGGCGGCGTGCCGCTCGCGCTGCGCGGCTCGTCGATGGGCGGCTACCTGGCGATCGTCGGGGCCGAGCGGGTCCGGGCGCGGGCGATCGTGGCGATCTGCCCGGCGCCCGCGGACGGGCTGGTGGTGGGCCTGCGGGCCGGGCGCTTCGCGTTCCGCGCCGACCGCGCGGCGCTCGAGCGGTTCCTGTCCGAGCACGACGACCTGCGGGCCGTCTCGACATACGAGGGCGCGCTGCTGCTCATGCACGCCGAGGGCGACGAGTCGGTCCCCTACCAGCACTCGGTCGCGCTCGACGCCGCCGCCGACCGCGCGAGCCCGCGGCGCCTGCTGCTGGTGCCCGGCGGCCACCACCGCTCGATCCAGCACGACGCGGAGCTGCAGGCCGAGTCGCTTCGCTTCCTGGACCGCGCGATCGCGCCCACGTGTGGCACATGACGTCCGCATAGCGGCTGCCATGTGCCACACGTCGCTGGACGAGCTAGCCGGCGTCGAGCAACGGGAGCACGAGCCGCGACGCCGCGCGCACGTGCTGGCGCGAGGGCGTCCCGAGGGGGAGGTGCGTGAAGCCGAGCATCGCCATGCCGTCGCGGCGGTCGTCGCTGGCCAGCGTCAGGCGCAGCGCCTCGCCCGGGCGGACGCGGACGGCGGTCGGGACCATCTCGATCCGCCAGGGGCCGGCGTCGGCGCGGGCGCGCAGCCAGCCCTGGGTGAGGTCGTGGGCGGCACCCGAGGCGTCGACGAGCGAGAGCTTGGCGATCCAGTCGACGTCGGGGGCGGTCGCCTCCGCGTCGAGCTCGAGCACGGGCGCGCCGACGACCTCGAAGGCCTCGGGCGCGAGCGCGGCCTCCCAGACCAGCGACGCGGGCTGCACCGTCAGCGCGTTCGGCGGCCGCGTCAGTCCCGGCGGCAGGAACTGGTAGGTGCGCCCGCCCGTCCCCGCCGTCGCTCCCAGCGTGCCGTCCGCGCGCAGGTGCAGCACCCGCGCGGATCCCGCCGGCGGCGGCCACGCGTCGAGCGTGCGGTACCGGTCGGCCCCGCGCAGCCAGTAGCGGATCGGCGGGCCGTCGAGGACGCCCGTGTCGCGCCCCTTCAGCCAGTGGTCGTACCAGGCGAGCGCCTCCTCGTGCATCGACTCCCACGGCCAGCCCAGGCCGCCCGGCCCCAGCAGCGCCATCCGGTGGCCGGGATGCGGCGGCAGCGCCGCCCACGCGGTGAACGCGCCCTGCAGGTGCAGCGGCACGTTGTCCCACCCGCCCCCGACGTGGACCGGCACGCGCACGCGGCCCAGCAGGGGGACGCTGTCGCGGTCGCGCCAGAACGCGCTGCCCTCGGGCGCCCCGGCCACGACGTCGTCGTACAGCCGCTGCCAGGGCTCGGCCTCGTACCCCAGGCGCATGAGCCTGCCCAATGCGCCGATCGCCGCCTCCCCGTCGAAGCCGGCCAGGCGCCGGTGGACGGGCTCGCTGTGCATCACCCGCTCGAGCGCTCGCGCCGGCCGCGAGCGGAACGCGTCCGCCCGCCGCGCCGGGGCGAGCATCCCCACGCCGGCCAGCCACGCCCCGGCGAACCGGTCCGACAGGATCCCGCCGTGGTAGAGCGCCTGGCGGATCCCGGTCGCGCCCGCCAGCGGGAAGATCGCGCGCAGCGACGGCGGGGCCGCGGCGGCCGCCATCAGCTGGGCCATCGCGAAGTAGCTGATGCCGATCATGCCGACCCCGCCGTCGCACCACGGCTGCGCCGCGATCCACTCGACCACGTCGTGCAGGTCGTCGCGCTCGGTCGCGTCGAGCAGCGTGTAGGTGCCGCCGGACCCGCCCGTCCCGCGCGCGTTGACGATCACGTGGGCGTAGCCGCGCGAGACCCAGAACGGCGTCGACCCGGCCTCGACGAAGCCCGACGGCAGCCCGCTCTGCTGCATCTGGCGCGGATAGCACGAGAACGCCAGCAGGGCGGGGACCGGGCCGGCGCCGGCCGGGCGGTGCACGTCGGCCAGCAGCCGCGTCCCGTCGCGGACCTCGATCGGGACGTCGAGGTGCGCGTCGACGCCGTAGCGCGGCGGCGACAGGTCACGGTAGGCGCGACCCGTGGTCTGCGGTCCGTTCAGGCGGGGCATGGTCCGCGCCTCCGGCCTCCCCGGCTCAGCGCGCCGCCGCGACCTCGCGTGTGGGCGCGTCGCGCTCGAACAGCTCGTTGCCGTTGCGGCGCGCGACGTAGGCGATGATCGCCGCGCCGATGATCAGCGCGCCGACCGCCTCGAGCTGGGCGGCGGTCAGGCCCAGGGCGGCGTCGGAGTTGCGGCGGATGAACTCGACGAGGAAGCGCTCGACGCCCGCGAACACGAGGTAGAGCCCGAAGATCGCGCCCGGCTTCAGCGCGTCGCGCCAGCGCCACAGCAGCCACGCCACGAAGCCCATGAACAGCGTCTCGTAGATCGGGGTCGGGTGGACCTCCTCGGTGGTCGGCACCGTGCCGTCCGGGTACGCCATCGCCCACGGCAGCGACGAGGCGATGCCGTAGTCGCCGTCGCCCGAGAGCTGGCAGCCGATGCGGCCGATCGAGTAGCCGATCGCCAGGCCGATGCCGCCCATGTCGATCTGGCGGCCGTTGAGCATCCCGCGCCACCACGCCCACAGCAGCACGCCGATCGCGCCGCCGAGCGCGCCACCCCAGAACACCAGGCCCGAGCCGCTGAAGATGCCCGAGAGGCCGAACTCGTCGGGGTGCTGGATCAGGTAGTAGGCGCGGGCGCCGACGAGGCCGCCGATCAGGGCCGCGAACACGACCTCGTAGGCGTAGTCGGCCGGCTTGCCCAGCTCCTTGTAGCGGCGGGCCGCCATCGCGCCACAGGCCAGGAAGGCCAGCGCGAACATCACGCCGAAGGTCTGGATGGGCCCGATCTCGGGGATCACGGCCGCTGAGAGTACGGGAGCGCCCGGCCGGGCCCGCCCCTACAGGTAGTTCATCGGGTTCGTGACCGCGCCGTTGATGCGGATCTCGAAGTGGAGGTGGTCGCCGAAGCAGCGGCCGGTGCAGCCGACGTACCCGATGACCTGCCCCTGGGCCACGCTCGCGCCCATCGAGGTGCCGAAGCGCGACTGGTGCGCGTAGCAGCTCGACATCGACGCGGTGTGCTGGACGCAGGTGAAGTTGCCGTAGCCGCCGGAGCTCGCGTCGGGCTGCATGAGCACGACGCGGCCGGAGGCGACCGCGCGGATCGGCGTGCCCGACGGGACGCCGATGTCGATGCCCGGGTGGCAGGACTCCCACGAGCGCGCCTCGCAGAACGGCGACGTGATCGGCCCGTTGACCGGCCACACCATCCCGCCGCTGCCCTGCTGGATCGGCCCGGCCGGCAGCGTGCCCGACGAGCCCTCGCCCGCCGCGACCTGGGCCAGGCGGGCCTGGATGCGGGCCTGGACCTCGTGCAGCTCGCCGAGGTCGTCCTCGAGCTCGTGGCGGTGCGCGCGCACCTTCTGCAGCGCGGCGCGCTTGCTGGCCCGGGTCTTCTGGTAGCCGCTGCGCGCCTCGACGAGCTTCCCCTTCACACCGGCGACCTCGTTGCGCCGCTCGAGCACCGCGGCCGCGACCCGCTGCTGGCGCTGCTCCAGCTCGGCCAGGCGGTCGGTCGCCTCGGCCGACTCGCGCCGGGCGTCCTTCACGCGCTCGACGATCAGGCGGTCGGACTCCGAGATGCGGCGCAGGAACTCGCTGCGCTCGAGCAGGTCGGAGAAGTCCTCGGAGTCCAGGACGATCGTGATGAGGTCGGGGCGGTCGGACTTGTACAGCTCGACGAGCCGCGTGGCGAGCGCCTCGCGCGACGCCTTCAGCCGCGCCTTCAGCCGCGTCAGCCGCGCCCGCTCCTTGCGCAGGTCCTCCTGGACGCGGACGAGCTCGGCGCGCTTGCGGTCCAGGTCGGCCTGCAGCTCCACCTGGCGGCGGTGCAGCGTCGTGATCTGCCCCTGCAGCGCGCCGATGCGCTCGGTGTAGCGCGAGATGTCGCTCGTCAGCACCCGCTCGTGGCCCTTCTCGCGATTGATCTGGCGCTCCTTCTCCTGGATCTTCTCCTGGACCTGGTTGAGCGTGCGCGGGGTCGCCGCGGTCGTGACGAGCGGCGACAGCGCCCACAGGCCGACGGGCAGGAGCGCGAGCGCGCTCAGGAGAAGCAGGCGAAGTCTCACTGGAGCGGAAAACGGACGTCGACGCCGGCCGTTTCGGCCCGACCGGCGGCCTCTCTGTCTAGCAGCACGGGCCTCGCGAGCGTGCAAGCGGACGCCCAATCCGCGCGTGAGCAGGGCTTGACGCGCGCTTTAGCGATTTCGGCCACACTGCGGGCCATGGCATCGCGCACCTCGTTCGGCAAGGACACCGGGCTCCAGGCCCGGATGCTCATCACGATGTTCCTGCTCGGGCTGGTCTATCTGGTCCTGATCGGCGTGCTGTTCGCCGCCGGCGCGAGCTTCGTGGTGATCCTCGTCGCGGCCGCGGGCCTCTTCGCGCTGCAGGTCTTCACCTCCGACAAGATCGCGCTGGCCTCGATGGGGGCCAGGAAGGTGTCGCCGCAGCAGGCGCCCGAGCTGCACGCGATGATCGAGCGGCTCTGCGTGCAGGCCGACCTGCCCAAGCCGACGATCGCGGTCATCGACACGCCGATGCCCAACGCGTTCGCGATGGGCCGCTCCCAGAAGGCGGCCACCGTGTGCGCGACGACGGGGATCATGGACCTGCTGACGCCCGCGGAGCTCGAGGGCGTCATGGCGCACGAGCTGTCCCACGTCGCCAACCGCGACGTGATGGTGATGACGCTCGCGTCGTTCGGCGCGGCGGTCGCCTCGATGATGCTGCAGTTCGGCTTCCTGTTCGGCGGCGGCAGCCACGGCGGCGGCGACGACGACGACGGCCCCGGCTTCCTGGTCGTGCTGCTCGTCTCGATGCTCGTCTACGTGGTGTCGTTCTTCCTGATGCAGGCGCTGTCGCGCTACCGCGAGTTCGCGGCCGACCGCGGCGCGGCGGTCCTCACCGGCCGCCCGAGCGCGCTGGCCTCGGCGCTGCTGAAGATCTCCGGCCAGATGCAGCGGGTGCCGCAGAAGGACCTGCGCGCCGCCCAGGAGATGAACGCGTTCTTCATCATCCCCGCAAGCGCGAAGAACTCGCTCGCCAACCTGTTCTCGACGCATCCGCCGGTCGAGCAGCGCATCGCCCGCCTGCAGCGCCTCGAGCAGCAGCTCCAGGGCACGCTGGCCGCGTAGTCTCCCGGGGAGCATGGGCTTCCTCGACGCACTCCTGGGGCGCCGCAAGGCGGCGGCCCCCGCGGCCCGCGACCGCCTCTTCGCGATGTCGACCGCGTACGTGACGCTGGAGACCAGCCACGAGGTGCGCACCCGCGGCGTGGCGGCGATCGTGTTCCAGCCGCTGGCGACGGCGGACTTCAACGAGATCGTCCGCGAGATGGAGCAGGTCGTCCGCTCCACCGGCGACGAGACCGGCACGACCGTCGACACGAGCGACGACACGTTCGGCTACCGCTGGATGATCGTCCGCGACACCGACGTCGAGGATCTCGTCGTCGCGATCAACGCGGTGTACGAGGCGCTGCAGCTCGGCGGCTACGGCGACCGCGTCCTGGCCGCCGTGTTCGCGTTCGAGGACGGCCAGGGCCGCCCCGTGTACTTCATCTACAACGTCAAGCGCGGCACCTGGTACCCGTTCGCGCCTGCCGAGGGCGACCAGCAGCGCTCGGTCGAGCGCGAGCTGCAGCTCAAGGCCCAGATCGACGGCGAGCTGCCGATCGAGCCCGAGCTGGAGCGCTGGTTCCCGCTCTGGGGCGTCCCCATCTAGGGGACGCTCGCCCTGCGGCGAGGTCCCTCAGCGGTACCCCATGCGGTCCAGGAACCGCATGAGCCTGGGCACGTAGCGGCGGCCCGCCGGCCACACCTCGTCCTTCTCGGCGCGGCCCAGCCAGCCGCGCCGCTGCGCCCGGCGCAGCTCGCGGCGGCAGCTCGCGCCCTCCCCCATCCGGTACAGGTTCGCGCACAGCGCCGGCAGCACCCCGCGGATAGCGAACCACTGCTCGGGGTCGCGGGAGATCTCGCGGATCGACCGGCGCAGCTCGCGGTTCTGGCTGCGCATGAGGTCGGCGTGCTCGTCGCTGACGTCGTGCAGGGCGAACGCGCGGTAGCGGTAGGCGACGACCGGCATCGCCGAGCACGCGTACGCGCAGAACGCGTAGGCGAAGCGGTAGTCGCCGGTGATCAGGTCCTGCCCGGGCCCTCCGAGCGAGCGCAGCGTGTAGCCCGGGTCGCCCCAGAACGTGATCACGCGCCGGTACGTGGACGTCGCCGGGTCCCAGCCGAAGATCGCCGAGATCGCGCAGCAGTGCGCGCCGCCGGTGAAGAAGTCGACGAGGATCTCGGGGTCCCCGTCGCCGGCCAGGTCGGCGAGCGTCAGCGAGGAGGCCGCGCTGCCCTCGAGCGCGCCGACCGGGACGGCGCCGGCGCAGCGCTTCTCGCAGCCGGCCAGGACGAGCCCGTCGCGGGCGACCGCGGCCGGGGTCCCGTCGCGGGTGACGGCGAGGCGGACGTCGGTGGACGTGCCGTCCTCGACGGTGTAGGTCAGCGTGGCCGCGACCGGGCCGGCGCTCGCGGTCTCGGTCCTCGGCTCGGCCGCGGCCGGCGCGGCGGGCGCCGCGGCCAGGCAGGCGGCCGCGACGCAGACGGCGGTCAGGAGTCGCATCCGTGCGATCCGCAGGTCAGTCCGGCAGGAGGCCGTCGCCGGTGAACTCCTGCTCGGCCTCGGCCAGCGTGAGATCCGGCGGCGGGATGATGAGGTCGGAGCCGCGCAGGTCGGTGTCCTCGACCGGCGTCCCGTTCGAGCGCACGAAGTCCAGCAGCGCGGCGAACGACTCGCGGTAGTCGTCCTCGCTGTCGGCCTCGACGGCCGCGACCACCCGGTTGTCGAGCTCGTTGAGCTCCGCGTGGAACCGCTCCGGGAGGTCGTACTGGCCCTCCGTCGAGATCCGGACGATCACGACGTGCCCTCCTCGAGCTCGCCCGGGGCGCTGCCCGAGCCCAGCTCGGCCTTCATGCGCGCCAGCTCGTCGTCGACCTGGCTCTGGCTGGTCAGCTCGTGGAGCTGGCGGTCGATGTCGTCCTGGCCGGAGCCGAGCGCGGTGAGGTCCTCGAACGTGCCGGCGGCCTCGAGCTCCTCGACGGCGTTCGCGCGCGCCTTCATGTCCTCGGTCTTGTCGAGCGCCCGCTGCATCGCCAGGCCCACGTCGGCCATCTCCTCGCCGACGCCGGTGGCGGCCTCGGAGATCTGCACCCGCGCCTCGGCCGCCGAGTACTGCGCCTTGACGACCTCCTTCTTGGTGCGGAAGGACTCGATCTTGGTGCGCAGCTTCTGCTCGGACTCGATCAGGCGCTGCTGCTCGGCCTCGAGCTCCTTCACCTGGCCGTCGAGCGACTGCAGCTCGGTCTGGGCGAGCTGCTTGCGCTCCAGCGCGACGCGCGCGAGGTCCTCCTTGCCGGCCGACAGCGCCTGGCGGGCCTGGGTGTCGAGCTTGACGACCTGCTGCTCGAGCTTGTCGGCCTGCATCTGGAGCCGCTTCTTGGAGGTGACGACCTCCGCGATCCCCTTCTTGACGTTCTGCAGGAGCTCGAGCTGCTTCTGGTAGCTGTAGTCGAGCGTCTCGCCGGGATCCTCGGCGCGATCCAGCAGCTTGCTGATCTTCGCCTTGATGATCGTGGTGAAGCGGCCACTGGTGCCGGCCATCACTGCCTCCTGTCCGCGCGTCGGTTACCGGTCGCTCAGACTACCGGGGGACAGTCGCCCTTCGGGCTCGGTCCCCCGTGGTGCGCGCGGCGGCTCAGAAGCCTTCGGGATGGCGGGCCTTGAAGCCCTTGGTGCTGCGGAGCGTCGGACGCCACTGCGGGCCCTTGTTGCCCGACGGGTCGCCGGCGGCGCTCGTGTCGAGGCGCAGGCCCGCGATCACGACGTAGGCGTGGCCCGGGTTCGTGTAGACCGTGACCCACTCGCCGGCGCCCGGCTTGCCCCACTTCATGAAGGACGACGAGTCCAGCGGGGTGCCCTCGAGGAGACCGCCGCCGATGAGCGCGTAGGAGACGGTGCCGGAGCAGTCGTAGCCCGAGTCGCGCAGGCGGGCGTGGCCGCCGCCGTACTTGTAGGGCTTGCCGACGATCTCGTTACCGGCCCAGATCGCCTGCTTGACCTCGATCGGCGCCTCGGCGGGCGGATAGGCGAGGCCGTCGACCACGACCGCCTCGGGCATCTCCGGCGTCTGCGTCGGATCGACGCCGTAGGCGGCGCCGCCACCGGGGGTGGTGGTCGGGGCGGAGGGGTCGGTGGGAGCGGCCGGGAGCTCGGGGGTCTGGGCCTTCTGGGCCTTCTTCGGGGCGGCGGTGGCGCTGGCCGCGCCGGCCCCAAGGGCAAAGATGCACAGGATGGACGTCGTCAGGGCTCGAGCCCGCACAGCTACCTCTTTCGTGGGCCTCCGGGGTTAGCTGACGGGCTGGCGCGGAAAGAGCCGGCGCCTCGCCACGGATGACCGCGGCGATTCGCCCCAACAACATGGGTCCCCCGGTCTCCCGCTGAGCGGGAGATTCGGCGTTTGATCGCGGCACCGTACCAGGTTGCACGGTTTGATGCACCGCGATTATGGGTACCGCCCCGGACGGCTTCGCCCGGCAGCGATGTCGGTCGGTACCGTCATCGGCGCCATGCCCCGCCGCCTGAACCAGCTGGGCGCGTCGGCGCTCGCCGCGACGATCGTCGCCCTCGCCGCGGGCTGCGGCGGAGACGACGGCTCCGACGGCCCCACGACCCCGGTCCCGGGCGCCACGACGCCCGCCGCCGAGGAGGCCGGCGCGACACTCGGCTTCCCGTTCCTGGCCACGAAGAACACGACCCGCGTCGCCGGCGCCGACCCGCCCACGCTCGCCGCCGGGAGCGCGCTGGCCGTCTTCCCGTCCACCGGCGAGACGACCCGCCCGCCGGCCGTCACGCTCGTGCGCGGCGACGACTGGCGCGCGGCGATCCCGGCGTCGGTGCTGATGGCCCGGCCGATCCGCGCGCCGGTGCTGATGACCGCCGGCGGCGAGCTGCCCGACGTCACGCGCGACGCGCTGGAGCGCCTGGCGCCGCGCGGCTCCGGCGTGCTCGGCGGCACCCAGGTGATCCGCGTCGGCGACGTGCCGGCGCCCGAGGGTCTGCGCTCGACCACGGTCAGCGGCGCGGACCCGTTCGCGCTGGCCGCCGCGATCGACCGTCTGGCCACGAGCGCCCGCGGCGAGCCCGCCGACACCGTCGTCGTCGTCGGCAGCGAGGCGCCGGCGTTCGCGATGCCGGCGGCCGCCTGGGCGGCGAAGTCGGGCGACCCGGTGTTGCTCACCGAGCCCGACCGCCTCCCGGAGGCGACGGCGAAGGCGCTGCGCCGCCACGACCGGCCGCGCATCGTCGTGCTCGGCCCGCCGTCGGCGGTGTCGGCGCGGGTGATCGCCCAGCTCGGCGAGCTCGGCGCCGTCGAGCGCCTCGACGCCCCCACGCCCCAGGAGGCGGCGGTCGCGTTCGCGCGCCACACCGACGGCGCGTTCGGCTGGGGGCTCGTCGATCCCGGGCACGGCGTCCAGTTCGCCAACCCGTCGTCGCCGGCGGCCGCCGCGGCCGCCGCCCCGCTCGCGTCCAGCGGCACGTACGGCCCGCTGCTGCTCATGGGGGCCGACGGCGCGCTGCCCGACGCCGTGGTGCAGTTCCTCCTCGACATCCAGCCCGGCTACGAGGACGATCCGGTACGCGGGGTCTACAATCACGGCTGGCTCATCGGCGACGAGCGGGCGATCGACCTGGACGCCCAGTCGCGGATCGACGCCCTACTGGAGATCTCCCCCGTGACCGGCCCTTCCTCGTGAGCGAATTCGAGCATCCCGACCGCACCAGCCCCGACCACGAGGTGACCGTGGAGGACGTCCGCCAGCTCATGGGCGCCTCCACCCCCCACTTCGCGCTGCAGCTCCGCAACCGCATCGCCAAGCTGATCGCGCCGCTGCCGGCCGACCATCCGGCGCGCATCGAGGGCGAGCGCGAGATCCAGCGGCTGGTGCGCCTCGGCTACACGGGCGAGACCCGCGGCACGCACGCCCAGCCCGGGCAGCGGACGCTGCGCTCCAACTCCGAGGACGTCGTCCCCGGCGAGGAGCCGATCCTCCAGTAGCGCCGGGCGGCCGCCGCGCCGCCCGCCGTCGCCGGGATAGCCTGCGCGTCCATGCGCATCGGCGTCTTCCTGGGCTACTGGCCGTGGTTCGAGCCGTCCGAGCAGGTCGAGCTCGCCCAGCTCGCCGACCGCCTCGGGCTCGACTCCGTGTGGATCGCCGAGGCCTGGGGCCAGGACGCGGTGTCGGTGCTGGGGCTGCTCGCCGGCAAGACCGAGCGGATCGGCCTCGGCTCGGCGCTCATGCAGATCCCGGCCCGCAAGCCGACCGCCACCGCGATGGCGGCCGCGTCGCTGGACGTCATCAGCAACGGGCGCTTCCGGCTCGGCCTGGGCCTGAGCGGGCCGCAGGTGTCGGAGGGCTGGTACGGCGTGCCGTTCGGCCAGGGGCTGGCGCGCACGCGCGAGTACGTCGACATCGTGCGCCGCGCGCTGAACCGCGAGCGCATCCAGGCGCCGATGGAGGCCGGGGGCGTCGTCACCGGCCTCGGCAAGCCGCTGAAGCTCCTCACCCGCCCGGTCCAGGACCGTCTCCCGATCTACCTCGGCGCGACCGGCCCCAAGTCGATCGCGCTGACCGCCGAGATCGCCGACGGCTGGCTGCCGTTCGTCGTCGAGAAGGCGATGCTCGGCGAGATCGAGCGCCCGGCGGACCGCCCGTTCGACGTCGGTGCCTGCGTGCCCGTCGCCGTGAGCGAGGACCTGTCGGCGGCGCGCGACGCGGTCCGTCCCTGGCTGGCGTTCTACTTCGGGGCGATGGGCGCCCCCCAGCGCAACTTCTACGTCGAGCTCGCCGAGCGCTACGGGCACGGCGACGCGGCCCGCACCTCGCAGGCGCGCTGGCTGGAGCGCGACATGCCGGCCGCGGCGGCCGCGCTCACCGACGAGCTGATCGACGCGGCCGCGCTCGTCACCCGCCCCGGCGACCTCGCCGCCCGGGTGGCCGAGTACGAGGCCGCCGGCGCGACGACGCTGATCGGGGTGCCGTGCGGCGACCGGCCGGCGACGATCGAGGCCCTCGCGCGTGTCCACGCGGCCTGACGGCATCCCCGGCTCCCTGCTGAAGGGCCCGTTCGCGGTCGGCTCCTACGCGCGGATGCTCCAGGCCGAGCTGCGCCGCCGCGCCCGCGTGCAGCTCTTCGGCGAGGTGTGGGGCTTCCGGGCGGCGCGGGCCCGCGTGTACTTCGAGCTGCGCGACGGCGAGGGCGCGCTGCCGTGCTCGATGTGGCGGGCGGACTTCGACGCGCTCGGCCTGGGCCCGCTGGCCGACGGGGCGCAGGTCGTCGTCGCCGGCGGCCCGTCCTACTACCCGGGCTCGCGCACGAGCTCGCCGCACTTCGCCTTCGACGTCACCGCGGTGCGCCTGGCCGGCGAGGGCGACCTGCTCGCCCAGCTCGACCGGCTGCGCAAGGCGCTGGACGCCGAGGGCCTGCTGGCGCCGCAGAAGCGGCTGCCGCGCCCGGCGCTGCCGCGCACGATCGGCGTCGTGTGCGCCGAACGCGGCAAGGCCCGCGACGACGTGCTCGCCGGCCTGCGGCGCCGCGGCTGGGCGGGACGGGTCGTGTGGGCGTTCGCGCCGGTGCAGGACCGCCACGCGGCGCCGGCGATCGCCCGCGCGCTGGCCGACCTCGCCGCGGTCGGCGGCGTCGACGTCATCGTCGTCGCGCGCGGCGGCGGGTCGCTGGCCGACCTGTTCTGCTTCTGCGACGAGATCCTGTGCCGCACGGTGGCGCTGCTGCCGGTGCCGGTGATCGCGTCGGTCGGCCACCACACCGACCGCACGCTGCTCGACGACGTCGCCGCGGTGAGCTGCTCGACGCCGACGCACGCGGCCGAGGCGGCGGTCCCGCTTGACTGCGGGCAGGCCCGCGCGGCGCTCGCCCGCGCGGCCGCCCGGCTCGACGCGCACGGGCGTCGCGCGGTCGTGGACCGCGCCCGGGCGCTCGCGCGGCTCTCCCGCGCCCCGGCCCAGCACCTCGACCGCCAGCGGGCCGCCCTGCACCAGTCGCTGCGCGAGCTGCGGGCGGCCGGGCGCCGCGGGCTGGCCGCGCGCCGCGAGCGGACCGTCCGCCACGCGCTCGTGCTCGCGCGCAAGGGCGCCGCCGAGCAGGCGCAGACCGCGCGCGCCGCGACGCTGGAGCGCCTGCGCCTCGCGCTCGACGCGCACGACCCCGCCCGCACGCTGGAGCGCGGCTACGCGCTCGTCGAGGACCGCGACGGCGGGGTCGTCACCAGCGCGCGGGCCGCCCGCGACGCCGGCGACGTGCGCCTGCGCTTCGGCGACGCCGCCGTGGATGCCACCATCAGGGACGCATGAGCGAGCCGACCCACACCTACGAGACGGCGACCGCCCGGATCGAGGAGATCATCCGCCGCCTGGACTCCGGCGAGGCCGGGCTGCGCGAGACGCTCGACCTGCTGCGCGAGGGCCGCGGGCTCGTCGAGCTGTGCGCCGCCGAGCTGGACGAGGTCGGCCGCGGCCTGCAGGAGCTGCGCCTCGACGAGCTCGTCGCCCGTCTGGAGTCCGGCGAGCGGGCGGCGTCGTGAGCGCGACCTGGGACCGGCTGCGGGACCTGCCGCTGCGCGTCGACGGCTACGCGCTGGAGGGCCACGAGGTCGAGTTCGGCGAGTTCGTCCGCAAGACCACGACGATCCACCTGCGCGGCGACGGCGAGGAGGGCCAGGGCGAGGACGTCGTCTACGACGCCGCCGAGCACGACGCGGCCCAGGCCGCCGGGCCGGTGCACCCGCTCGCCGGCGACTGGACGCTCGCGTCGTTCTGCGCCCACGTCGAGTCGCTGCCGCTGTTCCCGGCGCCGCCCGAGCAGGCGGCGTCGTGGGAGTACCGGGTGTGGGCGTACGAGTCGGCCGCGCTGGACCTGGCGCTGCGCCAGGCCGGCACGACGCTGCACGAGGCGCTCGGCCGCGAGGTGCGCCCGCTGACGTTCGTCAACTCGCTGCGCCTCGGCGATCCGCCCTCGTTCGAGCCCGTGCGCGCGCGGCTGGAGCGCTACCCGACGCTGCGGCTGAAGCTCGACGCGCAGTCGTCGTGGGACAAGGCGCTGTTCGAGCGGCTCGCGGCGACGGGCGCGGTCGACTCGATCGACCTCAAGGGCCAGTACGCGGGCACGATCGTCGACCAGCCCGCCGACCCGGACCTGTACCGGCGCGTCGTCGAGTGGTTCCCCGACGCGTGGATCGAGGACCCCAAGCTGACGCCCGAGACCGACGCGATCCTGCGCCCGCACCGCGACCGCATCACGTGGGACGCGATCATCCACTCGGTCGCCGACGTCGACGCGCTGCCGTTCCCGCCCCGGATGGTGAACGTGAAGCCGTCGCGCAGCGGGCCGCTGCCGCGCCTGTTCGAGCTCTACGACGTGACCGCGGCGCGCGGGATCGGCGCGTACGGCGGCGGCCAGTCGGAGCTGTCGGTCGGGCGCGGCCACATCCAACTCCTGGCCGCGATCTTCCACCCGGAGACGCCCAACGACGTCGCGCCGATGGGCTACAACGCGCCGATCCCGCCCGAGGGGCTGCCCGCCAGCCCGCTCGTGTGCGTGCCGGACCGGGGCTTCCGGCTGGCCCGCTTCGGGTAGCCGGTTCCCGTCCCCGACGAGAGGAGCGCACCATGCGCATTCCGCGCAGCAGGGGAGCGGTCAGCGGGCTGCTCCTGATCGTCCTGGGCGCCTGGAGCGCCCTCGTCCCGTTCATCGGCCCGTCGTTCGACCTGGCGATCGGCACCGACCAGACGTGGGACTGGAGCTGGGGCCGCTTCTGGCTGTTCGTGGCGCCGGGCGCCGCGGCGATCGCCGGCGGGCTGATGCTCTTGAGCTCCGCGCACCGCGCGCGGGCGGGCCTGGGCGCGTGGATGGGGATCGCCGCCGGCGCCTGGCTGGTGATCGGCCCGGTCGTGAGCCGGCTGTGGACCGACGGCGACAGCGCCGCCGGGGCGCCGCTGGGCGACACCGAGCGCCAGGTCTTCGAGGTGCTGACGATGCAGCTCGTGCCGGGGCTGCTGATCGTGGCGCTGGCCGCGATGGCGATGGGCCGCCTGTCGGTGCGCTCGGCGCGCGAGGCGGAGATGGCGCGCGAGGCGGAGATGGCACACGAGGAGGAGACGGCGCGCGAGCCCGCGGCGCGCGAGCCCGCGGCCGAGCCTCGCGAGGAGCGGTTCCGCCGCGAGCCGGAGCCCGAGCCGGAGCCCCGGGCCGAGCGCGAGCCCGAGCCCCTGGCGACGAGCTCGTCCAGCTCGACCGCGCCGACCACCACGATGCCGGCCGCGTCCCCGCCGCCGGAGCGCCGCCGCAGCGGCGGCCTGCTCAGCCGCCTGAAGCGCTAGTAGCGCCCGCTGATCCAGTCCCAGGCGCGGCGCAGCCGCTCCTCGAGACCGGAGTCGGCGACGTCGTCGGGCGTGACGCGCACCGCGGCCGGGTTGTCGCTCGGCTCGTGGAGCGCGTCGCGGCCGACGCGCAGCACGACGCCGCGCTCGTGCAGCGCCTCGATCTGGTCGGCGTCGGCGAAGCGGTGGCGGCCCAGGAGCGGGCGCGTGTCGACGATCAGGCCGTCGAACACGTCGACGGACGGGTCCGCGAGGATGTGGTCGACCTCGCCGATGCGCTCGCCGGTCGCGTCGTAGACGGGCACGCCGCGCTCGAGCGCGAGGTACGAGGTCGGGGGTCCGAGGTCGGGCACCGCGCCGCAGGATACGGGGCCGCCCGCCGCGGAGGCGCGTATCCGTGGAAACCACGGATCCGGTCCACGGATCGCGCCGGATGGCCGGGCCCGCGGCCGCGGCCATTCTGCGAGGGGTCACCAGGCAGAGAGAGGACCCCAATGACCACGCACGACCAGCACCCCGACGAGCAGCACGACCCGAGCGCCCAGAGCCTCCTGATGTGGATGGGCGTCGCCACGGTGGTCGTGACGCTCCTCATCATCCTCGGCGCCACGACGATGGGCCTCACCGCCGGCATGATCGTCGCCTACGGCGGGCTGCTGATCGCCGCCGGGGTCGTCCTCGTCTTCATCATGCGGTTCATCGGCCCCGAGGACGACCACTAGGGTCGCCCTCGGGCGCCGCCCGCCTACGCCACCGGCTCGCCGGCCTCCACGCCGCTGGCCATCCGGTCGAGCGTCGCGATCAGCTCGTCGGTCGCCGAGTGCATCGGCGAGTGGTCGGCCTCGATCTCGACGACCTCGGTGAGGCCGTGCTCGCGCACCATGCGCCGCTGCAGCGCCGGCGGGATCGAGTTGTCGGCGGTGGCGATCACGTACGCGCGCGGCAGCGCGGACACCGCGTCCGGGTCGGGCAGCGACACCGGCGTGCCGAACGGCGCCACCGCCTGCGGCCCGCGCCGCTCGGCCAGCACGGCGGCGACGTCGTCGGAGCAGCGGTTGTAGATCGCCACGCGCGTGGCCGCCGGCGGCATCTCGGCCACGGGCGGCTCGCCGCTGACGACGAGGTTGGCCTGGATCTGGTCGTTGGAGCCCTCGGGCGTCTGCGTGAGCTCGATGAGGCTCTGCCCGTCGCGCGGCAGGAACGCGGCGACGTAGACGAGCTTGGCGATGCGGTCGTGGTGGCGGCCCGCCGCCTGCGTGATCGCGACGCCGCCCATGCTGTGGCCGACGAGCACCGCCGGCTCGTCGCGCTGCGCCAGCACCTCGCCGATGCGATCGGCGTAGGCGTCCAGCGTCACCTGCTCGACGGGCGTCGGGTCGTCGCCCGAGCCGGGCAGGTCGAACGTCTCCACGGTGTGGCCGGCGGCCTCCAGGCCCCCGACGACCGGCTCCCAGCACCACGCGCCACCGAACGCGCCGTGCACCAGCACCATCCGTGCCATTTCCTCTCCTCCTCGACTGGTCGGCGGCGCGATCGTATCGTCAGACGATTCACCGCGCGCGGCCGCGCGCGGCCTCGAACCGGCGGCGGTCGCGCTTCGTCGGCCGGCCCGCGGGTTGCGGCTGCGGGGCCGCCGCCAGGCGCCGCTCGGCCCGCCGGCGCTCGCGCTCGGCGCGGCTCTCCTCGGTCTCCTCGTAGAGGCGCGCCGCCTCGGTCGCCGGCCCGCGGCGCTCGGACAGGGCGCGCACGACGAGCCCCAGGCGCGTCTGCCCGAGCGTGACCTCGAGCGCGTCGCCGGTCCGCAGCTCCTTGGCCGGCTTCACGCGCTGGCCGTTGACCTCGACGCGGCCGCCCTTGACCGCGTCGGCGGCCAGCGAGCGGGTCTTGAAGAGCCGCGCGGCCCACAGCCAGCGGTCGATCCGGACCGTGCCGTCGGACCCGGCCCCCTCGCGCGCCGGTTGCGAACCCATGCCGATAGGGTATTCGTTGACTCGCCAGTCAACGAAGGAGCTGAGGTGGAGGAACGGGTTTCGATCGTCGGATCCGGCGCGATCGCGTGCGGGCTCGCCGTGGCCGCATCGGCACACGGCGAGGTCACGCTGTTCGCGCGGTCGGACGACTCGGCGCAGCGAGCGCGCGCCACGGTCGACAAGGTGTGCTCGAAGGTCGGCGAGGGCGTCGACGCCGGCCGCGTATCGGTCGCGACCGACCTCGACGCGCTCGCCGGCTCGACCTTCGTCGTGGAGGCGATCGTCGAGGACCTCGAGCACAAGACCGAGCTGCTGGGCAGGATCGCCGAGCACGTCAACGGGAGCGCGATCGTCGCCTCGACGACCTCGTCGCTGTCGGTGCAGGCGCTGGCCGACGCGAGCGGGCAGCCGGAGCGCTTCGCGGGCCTGCACGTGTTCAACCCCGTCCCGAAGATGAAGCTCGTCGAGCTGGCGTTCCCGGCCGAGGCCACCGAGGAGACGCGGCGCCGCGCGCGCGAGCTGTGCGTCGCGCTCGGCAAGGAGCCGGTCGAGGTGCCCGACATCGCCGGCTTCGTCGTCAACCGCCTGCTGTTCCCCTACCTCTTCTCGGCCGTGCGGCTGATGGAGGAGACGGGCCTCGAGCCGAAGGCCATCGACACGTGCATGACGCTCGGGGCCGGCCACCCGATGGGCCCGCTGGCGCTGCTGGACTACGTCGGCCTCGACGTGTCCAAGGCCATCGGCGAGTCGATCGGCGCGGAGATCCCCGACACGGTCGAGCGGCTCGTGGCCGAGGGCGCCCTGGGCAAGAAGTCCGGGCGCGGCCTGTACGAGTACGAGTAGATCCGGATCTCGCCCCCTGGGCGAAGGTCCTAGTTCACGTCTCGCGCGCGGTCGGCCAGGACGGCGGCCGCGCCGAACGCGACCGTCCAGGCGACCAGCAGCAGGCCCCCGACCACCGCCGAGGTGCGGTGGTCGATGTCGAACTCCGTGAGCGAGTTGATCGCCCCGCCGATGAGGTACGGGTACACGCGGGGGAGCAGGCCGCCGACGATCGACTCGATGATGAACACGTAGGCGAGCGTCCCGACGACGGCGGCGACCTGGTTGCGGATCAGCGCGCCGACGCCGACCCCGATCGAGGTGGCCAGCGCGCAGGCGACGACGGTCTCCGCCAGCATGCCGGCC
>DATMSA010000200.1:0-14671 GCA_035565675.1 Capillimicrobium sp.
ACCGTCGTGCTCGCGAGCGCCGGCTACCCAGCCTCGTCGCGCAGCGGCGACGTCATCACCGGGCTGGAGAAGGCGGCGGCGCTGCGCGCCGAGGTCACGCACGCCGGCACCGCCCGCAACGAGGCGGGCGAGATCGTCACCGCCGGCGGCCGGGTCCTGAACGTCACCGCCCTCGGCGTCGACGCCGGGGCGGCGCGGGAGGCTGCGTATGCTGCCGCGGACGTGATCGAGTTCGACGGGAGGCAGATGCGCCGCGACATCGCCCTGAAGGCGGCCGGCACCGAGGTGACGCGATGAGCCGCGACGAGGAGCTGGAGCGCGGACGCGCCTCGCTGGCCGAGGAGGTCCGCCTCGCCGAGGAGGAGACCGAGGCCGAGGCGGAGTTCGAGGACCTCGACGTCGACTCGCCGCTCGTCGGGATCCTCATGGGCTCCAAGTCCGACATGGAGCAGATGCTCAAGGCGGCCGAGGAGCTGAAGTCGCGCGGGATCATGCACGAGGTCCGGGTGATGTCCGCGCACCGCGAGCCCGACACCGTCGCCGAGTACGCCAAGAACGCGCACATGCGCGGCATCCGCGTGATCATCGCGGGCGCCGGCCTGTCGGCGGCGCTGCCCGGCGTCGTCGCCGCGCACACCGACCTGCCGGTGATCGGCGTCCCGCTGACGAGCAGCCTGTCGGCGATGGGCGGGGTCGACGCGATCCTGTCGATCGCGCAGATGCCCCCGGGCGTGCCGGTCGCCTGCGTGGGTCTCAACAACGCCAAGAACGCCGCCGTGCTGGCGGCGCGCATCCTGGCGGCGTAGCCCCGCCGGGCTGCGACAATCCGCCGCCGTGATCGCGCGCTACACCCGCCCCGAGATGGGGGCCATCTGGACGGACGAGGCGAAGATGGAGGCCTGGCGGCAGGTCGAGGTCGCCGCCGCCGAGGAGCTCGACGGCCCCACGGAGGCCGAGCTGGAGGCCATCCGCAACGCCACCTTCACCGTCGAGGCGGTGCAGGAGCGCGAGCGCATCACCGACCACGACGTGGCCGCGTTCGTCGACGTGCTCGCCGCCAGCGCGGGCCCCGCGGGCCGCTGGATCCACTTCGGCCTGACGTCGTCGGACGTGCTCGACACCGCCCTGGCGCTGCAGCTCCGCGCCGCGGGCGAGCGGCTGATCGCCGGGGCGTGGGAGCTGTACCGGGCGCTGGCCGACCAGGCGCGCGCGCACGTCGACACGGTCTGCACCGGGCGCACCCACGGCGTCCACGCCGAGCCGACGACGTTCGGGATCAAGCTCGCCGGCTACGCGATGGAGGCCCACCGCAACGCGCAGCGCCTGGAGCGCGCGTTCGACCAGGCCGCCACCGGCGCGCTGTCGGGCGCGGTCGGTACGTACGCGTCGCTGGGCCCGGACTTCGAGGGGCGCGTGCTCGCCCGGCTGGGGCTGCGGGCCGAGGCGGTCTCCACCCAGGTCGTGCCGCGCGACCGCCACGCCGAGGTGCTGGAGGCGATCGCGCTCGCCGGCGCCGGCCTCGAGCGCTTCGCCACCGAGATCCGCCACCTGCAGCGCACCGAGGTGCGCGAGGTCGAGGAGCCGTTCCGCTCCGGCCAGCAGAAGGGGTCGAGCGCGATGCCGCACAAGCGCAACCCGATCACGACCGAGCGCATCACCGGCCTGGCGCGCGTACTGCGCGGCTACGCGCAGGCGGGGCTGGAGAACGTCGCGCTGTGGCACGAGCGCGACATCTCCCACTCCGGCGCCGAGCGCGTGATCCTGCCCGACGCGACGATCCTGCTGGACTACATGCACGGGCTCGCGCTGCGGATCGCCAGGGGCATGGTCGTCCACGCCGACCGCATGCGCGCCAACCTCGACGCCACGCACGGCGCGCTGTTCAGCCAGCGGGTCCTGCTCGCGCTCGTCGAGAGCGGCATGACCCGCGACGACGCCTACCGCATCGTCCAGGAGGACGCCCAGCGCGCCTGGGACACGGGCACGCCGCTGCGCGAGCTCATCGCCGCCCGCGACCTCGGCATCGACCTCGACGCGACGTTCGACCTCGGCCGCTACACGCGCTACGCCGAGGAGATCGTCGCGCGGCTGCCCGCCGCCTGAGTCGGCGGTTTGGCGCGCCGGGTCCCGCGGTAGCCTCCGGCGCGTGACCACCACCCTCGCCGAGCTGCCGCTGATCGCCTCCGGGAAGGTCCGCGAGATGTACGACCTGGGCGATCGCCTGCTCATGGTCGCGTCCGACCGGATCTCCACCTACGACGTCGTCCATCCCACGCCGATCCCGGACAAGGGCAAGGTCCTCACGGGCCTGTCGGCGTTCTGGTTCGCGCGCACCGGCGACATCGTCGCCAACCACCTGATCTCGGCGACCGAGGGGGTCCCCGACGAGGCGCGCGGCCGCGCGCTCGTCGTGCGCAAGCTCGAGATGCTGCCGGTCGAGTGCGTCGTGCGCGGCTACATCACCGGGTCGGGCTGGAAGGACTACCAGGCGACCGGCTCGGTGTCGGGCATCGCCCTGCCGCCCGGGCTGCGGGAGTCCGAGCAGCTCCCCGAGCCGATCTTCACGCCGTCGACGAAGGCCGAGACCGGCCACGACGAGGCGATCGACTTCGAGCAGGCGGCGGCGCTCGTCGGCGACCGCGCGCTGATGGAGCGCGTGCGCGACGTCTCGATCGCGCTGTACCGCTTCGCGGCCGGGCACGCGCGCGAGCGCGGCGTGATCCTGGCCGACACGAAGTTCGAGTTCGGCCTCGACGCCGACGGCACGCTCACCGTCGGCGACGAGGTCCTCACGCCCGACTCGTCGCGCTTCTGGCCCGCCGACGAGTACGAGGTCGGTCGCGGCCAGCCCTCGTTCGACAAGCAGTACGTGCGCGACTGGGCCAGCCGGTCGGGCTGGGACAAGACGCCGCCGGCGCCGGCGATCCCCGACGACGTGGTCGCCGGCACCCGCGCCCGCTACGTCGAGGCGTACGAGCGCATCACCGGCGAGCCGTTCGAGGCCTGGCTGAAGCGCACCGCACCCTGACCGTCAGCGGGCCGCCGCGCTGCGCGGCTCGCGGACGATCGGCAGCGGCGGGAGCGCGTGCGCCTGCACGTCGACGGCGATCTGCACGAGCGGCGCCTCGCCGCCGCGCGGACCCACCAGCGACATCCCGACCGGCATGCCGGTGCGGGCGCCCAGGCCCGACGGCAGCGCCGCGACCGGGAACCCGGTGAGGTCCCACGTGGCGGTCAGCGCGATCAGCGGGTCGCCGTCGCCGCCGAGGTTGCCGGGGTCGTAGCCGGTGCCGCGCGCCTGCGCGACGATCGGCGAGCTCGGCTCCAGCAGGGCGTCGACCCGGTGCTGCTCGAACCAGGCCTCCCACGCGACCGTGTGCGCGGCGCGCCGCTCCTGCGCGGCCAGGTAGACCTCGCTGGGGATGCCGTCGCCGCCGAGCTCCAGCAGCTCGCGGATCGACGGGCGGTACTGGTCGCGCCGGTCGGCGTAGGGGACGTGGTGGGCGATCATCTCGGCCAGCAGGATCGTGTTGAGGTCCATGCCCGCCAGCCAGCCGGCGTCGTCGACCTCGACCACCGTCGCGCCCAGGCCGGCGATCGCCTCGCGGGCGGCCTCGTAGCCGTCGGCGACGTCCGGCTCCAGGTCCACGGTGGCCACGCGCGGGGTGACCGCGATCCGCACGCCCTCCAGCGGCCGCGGGCCGGGACGCGCGGCGGTGGCCAGCTCGCCCATCGGGACGGGCGGCGGCATGAGCGGGGTGACCTCGGCGCCGCCGGCGGCCATCGCGTCCAGCAGGACCGCGCAGTCGGCGATCGAGCGGGCCATCGGGCCGGCGTGGTCGAGCGTCACGGCCAGCGGCAGGATGCCGCCCAGCGGGACGCGCCCGTGCGTGGGCTTCAGCGCGCTGATCCCGCAGAGCGCCGCCGGGATGCGCAGCGAGCCGCACGTGTCGGTGCCGGTCGCGGCCGGCACCATCCCGGCCGCCAGCGCCGCGCCCGAGCCGCCGCTGGACCCGCCGGCGGTGCGGTCGAGCGCCCACGGGTTGCCGACCTGGTCGGTCGTGCCGCCCGCGGCGAACTCGTGCGTGTGCGTGTGGCCGACGAGCACCATCCCGGCGGCCCGCAGGCGCGCCCAGGCGATGCTGTCGTGCTCGGCCGGCGGCGCGTCCGCGCGCACGCGGCTGGACGCCGTGACCGGGTGGCCGGCCGCCGAGTAGAGGTCCTTGAGCGCGATCGGGACGCCGCACAGCGGCGGCGCGTCGCCGCCCTCGCGGGCGAGCCGGGCGTCGGCCTCGTCGGCCTGGGCGCGCGCCTCGTCGGCGTACACGCGCGCGAAGGCGTTCACGGCATCGGGCGCGCCGTCGAACGTCGGCTCGCCGCCGTTGCGCTCCTCGATCGCCGTCAGGCAGGACTCGACCAGCTCGCGGGACGACAGCTCCCGGGCGCGCAGCGCGCGCGCCGCCTCCAACACGCCCAGCCGGGCGGCATCTCCCTCGCTCATGTCAGGAAGCATGACACTTCCCGGGGCCCGCGGGGCCGCGACCGGCGTCCGCCAGGGCGTGAAGTAGCCTTGGGGCCGTGCCGCGCGTCCAGGTCCTCATCCGCCCCAAGGCGGGCATCCTCGATCCCCAGGGCAAGGCCGTCGAGCGGGCCCTGCCGGCGCTCGGCTTCTCCGGCGTCGAGAACGTCCACGTGGGGCGCCTCGTCGAGCTCGACGTCGACGACGTCTCCCAGGTCGAGGCGATGTGCGAGCGGCTGCTCGCGAACACGCTGATCGAGGACTACGAGATCCAGTCGTGAAGTTCGGGGTCCTGCAGTTCCCCGGCTCCTGCGACGACCGCGACGCGGTCCAGGCGTGCGCGCGCGTGGGGGAGGCGGTGCTGCTGTGGCACGGCGACCGCGACCTGCAGGGCGTCGACGCCGTCGTCGTCCCGGGCGGGTTCTCCTACGGCGACTACCTGCGCGCCGGCGCGATCGCCCGCTTCTCGCCGGTGATGGAGTCCGTGATCCGGTTCGCCCAGGACGGCGGGCTCGTGCTCGGCATCTGCAACGGCTTCCAGGTGCTCACCGAGGCGGGGCTGCTGCCGGGCGCGCTGCTGCCCAACACCGAGCTGCGCTTCGTCTGTCGCCAGGTCGATCTCGAGGTCGTCGACGGCGACACGCCGTTCACGAACCTCTGCGCCGCCGGGGAGATCCTGTCGATCCCGGCCAAGCACCAGACCGGCCGCTACTACGCGCCGGACCTCGACCCGGCCCAGGTCGTCGTGCGCTATGCCACCGGCCACTGCTTCAACGGGTCCCAGGACGACATCGCCGGCGTGCGCAACGCGCGCGGCAACGTCTTCGGGCTCATGCCCCACCCCGAGCACGCCGTCGACCCGCTGACCGGGTCCGTCGACGGGCTGCGCATCTTCGAGTCGATGGCCGCGCACGTCGGCGCCGCGCATGTCGCTGTCTGAGGCGGTCGCCCTCGGGCTCACCGAGACCGAGTACGGCCTGATCGTCGAGCGGCTCGGCCGCGAGCCCAACCAGGTCGAGCTGGCGATGTTCTCGCTCATGTGGAGCGAGCACTGCGCCTACAAGCACTCCAAGAAGCTGCTGCGCACGCTGCCGGTGGAGGGGCCCAAGCTCGTGCTCGGCCCCGGCGAGAACGCGGGCGCGGTCGACGTCGGCGAGGGCTGGGCGGTCGCGTTCAAGGTCGAGTCGCACAACCACCCCAGCGCGGTCGAGCCCTTCCAGGGCGCGGCGACCGGCGTCGGCGGCATCCTGCGCGACGTGTTCGCGATCGGCGCGCGGCCGATCGCGGTGCTCGACTCGCTGCGCTTCGGCGAGCCGACCTCGGAGCGCTCCCGCTACCTGCTCGACCACGCCGTCGCCGGCATCGGCCACTACGGCAACTCGATCGGCGTCGCCAACGTCGGCGGCGAGGTCTACTTCGAGGGCCCCTACGAGCAGAACTGCCTCGTCAACGCGATGTGCGTCGGGCTCGTGCGCCGCGAGCGGCTGATCCGCAGCGCGGCCGCCGGCGTCGGCAACAAGCTCGTGCTGTTCGGCGCCTCGACCGGCCGCGACGGGATCGGCGGCGCCAGCGTCCTGGCCAGCGCCGAGCTCGGCGACGCCGACGCCGACAAGCGCCCGACCGTCCAGATCGGCGACCCGTTCGAGGAGAAGAAGCTGCTCGAGTGCTCGCTGGAGCTGCTCGACCGCGGCCTGCTCGTCGCGCTGCAGGACCTCGGCGCGGCCGGCCTCACGTCGTCGTCGAGCGAGATGGCCTCCAAGGGGGAGGTCGGCGTCGAGATCGACGTGCGCCGCGTGCCGCTGCGCGAGCCGGGCATGGAGCCGTTCGAGATCATGGTCTCCGAGTCGCAGGAGCGGATGCTGTGCGTGTGCGAGCCCGCGCAGGTCGACGCGGTGCTCGAGGTGTGCGCGCGCTGGGAGGTCGGCGGCACCGTGATCGGCGAGATCATCGCCGAGCGCGAGATGCGCATCCTCGACGACGGCGCGGTCGTCGGGCGCATCCCGGTCGAGGCGCTCGTCGACGACTGCCCGCTCTACGACCTCGAGCCGGCGCGTCCGGCGCAGCCGCTCTACGCGCCGCCGCCGGCGACGATCGAGCCCGGCCTCGGCGTCCGCGCGACGCTCCTGGCGCTCCTGTCCTCGGCGAACCTGTCCTCGCGCCGGCCGCTGTTCGAGCAGTACGACTGCCTCGTCGGCTCGCGCACCGTGCGCCGGCCCGAGCAGGCCGACGCCGCCGTCCTGGCGATGCCCACGGGCGGGGCGATCGCGATCGCGATCGACGGCAACGGCCGCCGCGTCGCCGCCGACCCCTACCGCGGGGCGATCGAGGCGGTGCTCGAGTGCGCGTCCAACCTCGCCTGCGCGGGCGGCGAGCCGCTGGGCCTGACGAACTGCCTGAACTTCGGCAATCCCGAGAAGCCGCACATCGCCTGGCAGCTCACCGAGGCCGTGCGCGGTCTGGCCGACGCCTGCCGGGCGCTCGACGTGCCGGTCGTCGGCGGCAACGTGTCGCTCTACAACGAGGGCGGCGAGGGCCCGATCTACCCGACCCCGGTCGTCGGCATGGTCGGCGACGTGCCCGACCCGCTGCACGCCGGCCGCACCGGGTTCGCGCGCGAGGGCGACGCGATCGCGCTCGCCGGCCCGTTCCGCCCCTCGCTGCCGGGCTCCGAGCTGGCCAAGCTGCGCGGCGAGCCGCTGCCCGACGGCCTGCCCGAGATCGACGTCGAGGCCGTGCGCGAGGCCCAGCGCGCGGTCCGCGACTTCGTCCGCGCCGGCCGGCTGTCCAGCGCCCACGACGTCGCCGAGGGCGGCCTGCTCGTCGCGGTCGCCGAGGCGTGCCTGGCCGGCGACCTGGGGGCGACGCTCGGGCTCGGCGACGCCGGCGAGGCCGAGCTGTTCGGCGAGGGCGCCGGCGGGTTCGTCGTCTCGGGCTCCGACGCCGCGCTGCGCGAGCTCGGCGAGCGCATCGACGTGCGGATCATCGGGCGCGTCGACCCCGGCGACCTCGACGTCACCGTCGGCGGTGAGGCGTTCGAGGTCACGCTCGACGCGCTGCGCCACGCCCACGCGGCGATGGCCGAGCTGTTCGCGTAGCCGTCAGGCGTCCCCGGGTCGCACCCGCACGTCGCTGACGACGAAGCCGGCGCCGAGCGCGCGCGCCGCCGCGTCGGCCGGCTCCACGCGGCCGATCACCTCGGCGCGGTCGCCGGGCGCCAGGACGCCCTCGTAGATGCGCACGCGGCACGTCGCGGGGGAGCCGTTGCGGTAGCCGTGGTCGCGCAGGAGCGCGTCGGCCCACGGCACCCGGTCGAGCGTGGTGCGCGGCGCCTCGAAGTCGCGGGGCAGCGCGACGCGGCCCCCGTCGGCGGCGCGCACGAGCGCGACCCCGGTCCCGTCGTCGAGCAGGAAGTCGCCGGCCGACTGCATCCCGCGCCAGCTCAGGGGCCCGCTGCCGTCGTGGGCCCCGATGCGCAGGTCGCGGGCGACGTAGGCGCGGCCGCTGGCCTCGCTGACCGGCGGCTCGCCGGCCGCGCGCACCGTGCCGGCCAGGCGGCGCACGCCGGCCGGCTCGGCGGCCGCGAGCGTCGTCAGCGGCACCCGCCGCCAGCCCCGCCGCACGGCGACCCCGCCGCCCGTCGCGCGCTGGATGGTGAGGTAGGCGGCGCCGATCCCGGCGAGCACCGCGGCGGCGACGAGCACGATCTCCATGGCGCACACCATCGCGCGGCGGGGGTCGCGGCCGCATCGTGGAGGCACCACGAACCTGCGCGTACTCCCACGGGAGTACCCCCGCAGGGGGATGTGGGGCCGGCGCGCGCGCAGTACCGTTGCGCCATGCGCGTGCCGCGGGACCAGCTCGTGCGCGACGGCGCGCTGACGGCCGGCGTGTTCGCCGTGCTGCTCGGATGCGTGATCTCGCGCGACGAGACGGCGGTGGACGCCGTCCTCGCCTGCGCGATGCTGAGCGCCCCGCTCCTGTGGCGCACGACGCATCCGATGGCGGTCCTGGCCGCCACCGTCGCCGCCGCGATCGTCGCGTTCGAGATCGTCGACGGGACCGTGTTCCTGCTGCTCCCGCCGGCGATCGCCCTGTTCACGGTCGCGGTGGAGTCCGACCAGCGCACGACGTTCCTCGTCGGCGGCCTGCTGCTGCCGTTCGCGCTCGGGACCACCGCGCTGCTGTCCGAGCACCCGTTCTTCAGCACCGACACGCTGAAGACCGTGGCGACCGTCGCGATGCCGATGGCGCTCGGGATGTGGACCCGCGAGCGCCGCTGCGTGATGGAGGCGATGCGCGAGCGCGCCGAGCGCGCCGAGGCCGAGCGCGAGGAGGAGGCGCGCCGCCGCGTCGGCGAGGAGCGCCTGCGGATCGCGCGCGAGGTGCACGACGTCGTCGCCCACGCGATGGTGGCGATCAACGTCCAGGCCGGCGTCGCCTCCCACGTCGTCGACCGCCGGCCGCAGGCCGCGCGGACCGCCCTGGACGAGATCAAGCGCGTCTCCGGCGAGGCGCTGGCCGACCTCCGCGCGACCCTCGGCGTCCTGCGCGAGGCGCACGCGCCCGCGCCGACCGCGCCCGCGCGCACGCTCGACGCGGTCGAGGACCTCGCGCGCCGCGTGCGCGCCGCCGGCGTCGAGGTCGACGTGACCACCGAGTGCGGCGGGCGGGTGCCCGCGGCGGTCGAGGCCGCCGGCTTCCGCATCGTCCAGGAGGCGCTCACCAACGTCCTGCGCCACGCCCCGCAGGCGACGCGCGCCGAGGTCCGCCTGGCCACCGGCTCCGGCGCCCTCGACATCGAGGTCAGCGACGACGGCGGCGCCGCCCCCGACGCGCCGGGCGACGGCGGCAACGGCCTGCGCGGCATGCGCGAGCGGGCCGCCGCGGTCGGCGGCACGGTCGAGGCCGGCCCGCGCGACGGCGGCGGCTGGACCGTGCGCGCCCGGCTGCCGCTGCCCGGAGCCGTGACGCCGGTCCCGGCCCGATGAGCGTCCGCGTCCTGCTCGCCGACGATCAGGCGCTCGTGCGCGCCGGCTTCGGCGCGCTGATCGAGGCCGAGGACGGGCTCGAGGTGGCCGGCACCGCGGCCGACGGCGCCGAGGCGCTCGCGCTCGCCCGCGAGAGCGTCCCCGACGTCGTCCTCATGGACGTGCGGATGCCGGTCATGGACGGCCTGGAGGCGACCGCGCAGATCACCGCCGACCCCGCCCTCGCCGGCACGCGCGTGCTCGTGCTCACGACCTTCGAGCTGGACGAGTACGTCTTCGGCGCGCTGCGCGCGGGCGCCAGCGGCTTCCTGCTCAAGGACGTCGAGCCGGCCGAGCTGGTCGCCGCGATCCGCGTCGTCGCCGCCGGCGAGGCGCTGCTCGCGCCGCGGGTCACGCGGCGCCTGATCGAGGCCTACGTCGCCCAGCCCGCCCCGGCGCGCCCCGCCGCGGAGTACGAGCCCGACGCGCTCGCCGACCTGACCGCGCGCGAGCGCGAGGTGCTGGCGCTCGTCGGCGCCGGGCTCAGCAACCACGAGATCGCCGAGCGGCTCGTCGTCTCGCCGCTCACCGCCAAGACGCACGTCTCGCGCGTGCTCATGAAGACCGGCTGCCGCGATCGCGCGCAGCTCGTCGTGCTCGCCTACGAGTCCGGGCTCGTCGTCCCCGGGCAGCAGGCGGCCGCCTGAGGCGTACTGCTTCAGGAGGCCGTCAGGAGCATCCTCGGGGCCGACGACACGCGGCCGGCGCGAACGTAGCGTCGCCGCCCATGCCCCATCCCGAACCCACCCCACTGGCCCAGACCCGTCTCGGCCGCCTGGCCGCCTGGTGCGCGCGCCGCCGCGGCCGCGTCCTGGTCGCCTGGGTCGCGGCGCTCGCGGTCGCGATCGCCGGCGGCGGCGCGCTCGCGGGCGAGTACGCCGTCGACTACGGCACGCCCGGCTCCGAGTCCCAGGCCGCCGCCGATCTGCTCGCGGCCGGCTTCCCGGACCGCTCCGAACGCACCGTCGACCTCGTGTGGTCCGCCCCCGACGGGGCCACCGCGCCGGCGGTGCAGCGCAGCGTCCAGGGCGTCCTGGACCGGGCCGGTTCCCTCGAGGGCTTCCAGCCCGGCGCCGACGTCGCCGACGCCGAGATCTCGCCCGACGGCCAGGTCGGCGTCGTGCGGCTCGCGCTCAGCATGCGGCCCGACGAGGTGCCCGAGGCGTCCGGCGCCGCGCTGCGCGAGCTGGCGGAGTCCTCGCCGGGCGGCGTGACGATGGCGCTCGCCGGCAACCAGGTCTCCGGCACCCAGGACGAGGGCGAGGTGTCGGCCGAGCTCGTCGGCATCGTCGTGGCCGCGTTCGTCCTGCTCGTCACGTTCGGGACCGTCGTCGCGGCCGGGCTGCCGATCGGCACCGCGCTGTTCGCGCTCGGCATCTCGGCCTCCGGCGTCGGCGTGCTCGCCGCGGTCATGGACGTGCCCGACTGGGCGCCGCAGGTCGGCGCGATGATCGGGATCGGCGTCGGGATCGACTACGCGCTGCTGATCCTCACCCGCCACCGCGCCGCGCTGGCGCGCGGCCTGGCCGTCGGCGACGCGATCGTCGAGGCGATGGCCACCGCCGGGCGCTCCGTGGTGATCGCCGGGGCGACGGTGGTCGTGTCGATGATGGGCCTGTTCCTCATCGGCCTGCCGTACCTGTACGGCGTCGCGCTCGCGTCGATGGTGGCGGTCGCGGTGGTCGTCGCGGCGGCGCTCACGCTGCTGCCCGCGTTCCTGGCGTTCGCCGGGCGCGGCATCGACCGGCTGCGCATGCCGGGCGCCGGCCGCGCCGTCGCCGAGCCCGGGCACACGCCCGCCGCCGCGTGGGCCCGCGCCGTGCAGCGCCGACCGCTGGCCGCGGCGGCCGGCGCGGTCGTGCTGCTGATCGCGCTGACGCTCCCGGTCACCGGGATGCGGCTCGGCAACCCCGACGCCGGCAACGACCGCGAGGGCACGACCAGCCGCGAGGCCTACGACCTGCTCGCCGCCGGCTTCGGCCCGGGCGCCAACGGCCCGCTGATGGTCGTCGCCGGCACGCCCGACGCCGACAGCCGGGCGGCGGCCGAGCGGCTGCCGGCGGCGCTGGCCGACGAGCCGGGCGTCTCCGAGGTCTCGCCGGTGCGGTTCAACGACGCGCAGGACACGGCGCTGATCTCGGTCACGCCGGAGACCTCGCCGCAGGACGCGCGCACGCGCGAGCTGGTCGAGGACCTGCGGGCCGGGCCGCTGGCCGACGCGGGCCTGGCCGAGGTCCACCTCGGCGGCGTGACCGCCTCGATCATCGACCAGGCCGAGGCGACCGCGAGCCGGCTGCCGGTGTTCATCGGCGCGGTGGTGCTGCTCTCGTTCCTGCTGCTGCTGGTCTCGTTCCGGGCGCCGGTGGTCGCGGTGAAGGCCGCGGCGATGAACCTCCTGTCGATCGGCGCCGCGTACGGCGTGATCGCGCTGCTGGCCGAGGGCGGCTGGGCCGGGCAGCTCATCGGGATCGACACCGACACGCCGATCCCGCCGTTCATCCCGGTGATGATGTTCGCGATCCTGTTCGGGCTCAGCATGGACTACGAGGTGTTCCTGCTGTCGCGGATCCGCGAGGAGCGCGACCGGCTGGGCTCCACGTCGGAGGCGGTCGTCGGCGGGCTGGCGCGCACCGCGCGCGTGATCACCGCCGCCGCGCTCATCATGGTCGCCGTGTTCGGGGCGTTCGTGCTCAGCCCCGAGGTGTTCCTCAAGCTCGTCGGGGCGGGGATGGCCACCGCGATCCTCGTCGACGCCACGATCGTGCGGCTCGTGCTCGTGCCGGCGGTGATGCAGCTCCTCGGCGAGCGGAGCTGGTGGCTGCCGCGATGGCTGGATCGCGCGCTTCCGGCGGGCGGCATGCTGCGCGAGCGCGAGGTGCCCGAGACGGCCTGACCCACGTCCCCGCGGGCCCGCATCCTCCGCCGATCTTCGCGGAGGATGCGGGCTCATCCGTCCACGCGCCGGGTGGCGGCCGCGGGCGGGGCTAGACTGCCCTCGTGACCCCAGATCACCGCGACGGCCCGCGCGACGAGTGCGGGGTCTTCGGGATCTACGCGCCCGAACGCGACGTCTCACGCCTCGCGTACTTCGCGCTCTACGCGCTCCAGCACCGCGGACAGGAGTCGGCCGGCATCGCCGCGGCGGACGTCGGCGGCCACATCATGACCCAGCGCGACCTGGGGCTCGTGTCCCAGGTGTTCGACGAGCAGTCGCTGCGCGCGCTGGCCGGCGAGCTCGCCGTCGGCCACGTCCGCTACTCGACCACCGGCTCCAACGCCTGGGAGAACTCCCAGCCCGTTTGGCGCTCCGACCGCCACGAGATCGCGCTCGCCCACAACGGCAACCTCACCAACGCGGTCGAGCTGCACGCCGAGCTGCGCGAGCGCGGGGTCGCGTTCTCGTCCACGTCGGACTCCGAGATCATCGCCGCGCTGATCGCCACCCACCCGGCCGACACGGTCGAGGACGCGATCGCCGACGTGATGCCGCGCCTGCGCGGCGCCTTCTCCACGGTCGTCCTCACCGGCGACCAGGTCATCGGCTTCCGCGACCCGGCCGGCCTGCGCCCGCTCGCGCTCGGCCAGCTCGGCGATCGCTACTGCCTGGCGTCGGAGTCGTGCGCGTTCGACATCATCAACGCGCGCCTGCTGCGCGAGGTGCTGCCCGGCGAGATGGTGTCGCTGGGCGAGCGCGGGATCGGCACCCGCCAGGTCGTCGAGGGCGCGCGCGAGGCGTTCTGCGTCTTCGAGTACATCTACTTCGCCCGGCCCGACTCGCGCATGGGCGGCCAGGTGCTGCAGGTGTCGCGCGCGAGGATGGGCGAGATCCTGTGGCGCGAGGCGCCCGTCGAGGCCGACCTCGTCATCGCGGTGCCCGACTCCGGCAACGCCGCCGCCCGCGGCCTGGCGCGCGCGTCCGGGCTGCCGCAGGACGACGGCTTCGTCAAGAACCGCTACGTGGCGCGGACGTTCATCCAGCCCGGCCAGGAGCTGCGCAAGCACGGCCTGCGGCTGAAGTTCAACCCGCTGCCCGAGGTCGTGGCCGGCAAGCGCCTGATCGTCGTCGACGACTCGATCGTGCGCGGCAACACCACCCGCCAGATCGTGCAGATGCTGCGCGACGCCGGCGCGGCCGAGGTGCACATGCGCATCTCCGCGCCGCCGATCCGCCACCCCTGCCACTACGGCATCGACATGTCCACGCGCGAGGAGATGATCGCCCACGGGCGCACGGCCGACGAGGTCGCCGCCGAGCTGGGCTGCGACTCGCTGCACTACCTGTCGCTCGAGGGCGTCTACGAGGCGGTCGGCGGCGACCGCGCCTCGCATTGCGACGCCTGCTTCTCGGGTGAGTACCCGCTCGAGGACGGCGACTCGTCCAACGGCAAGTACGCGCTCGAGCTGCCGCTTGTCCGCGCCTGAGCGACAGGGCCCGCGCGTCGACGACGCCGCGCTCGCCGACCGCGAGCGGGCGACCATGCAGGCGTTCTTCGCCGAGGTGCTCGCGCACGACGGCACGGTCGTGCGGCCGGCGCGCGGCGTCGTGGCGGCGGTCGTCCCGTCGGTGCCGCACCGCTCGATGCCCAACTCGGTGGTGTACGAGGACGCGAGGGTGCTCGACGACGACGCCGTGCTCGACGCGATCGGGGCGACGTACGCACAGGCCGGCGTCCACGCGTGGACGGTGTGGGTGCGGCCCGGCGACGAGTGGCTGACCGAGCGGCTGGCGGCGCGCGGCCACGTCCACGACGCCGAGCCGATGCTGATGGCCGCGCCGCTCGACGGGATGGACCTCGAGCCGCGCGCGGCGCTCGACCTCGACCCCGACCCCGACTGGCGCACGCTGGCGATCGTCAACGACCGCGCCTACCGGACGCCCGGCGACCTCGAGCGCGCGGTCGGCGGCCTGCGCGACGTCGAGGGCTGCACGCTGTGGATCGCGCGCGACGGCGGCGAGCCGGTCGCGGCCGCCGCGATCCACCTCCACGGGGGCGACGCCGGCGTCGAGCTCGTCGCGGTCGTGCCCGAGGCGCGCGGGCGCGGCCTGTCCGCCGAGCTGCTGCGCCACGCGCTCACCGACGCGGCGCGCGCCGGGGCGACGACCACCTCGCTGCAGGCGACGACG
>DATMSA010000201.1:0-26920 GCA_035565675.1 Capillimicrobium sp.
CGAGGCGTGGGCCATCGCACGATCCCGCCGCGCACCCCCAAGCGCAACGGCAAAGTCGAGCGCTACCAGCAGACCCTCGCCCGCGAATGGGCCTACGGACAGCGCTACCGCAACTCCGACGCCCGCGCCCTGGCGCTGCCGGCCTGGCTGAAGCACTACAACTCAGCCAGGCCCCACAGCGAGATCGGCGACCGCCCGCCCCTCACCCGACTCGTTCGGAACGAGTCGAGGCAGAACAGCTAGGTCTCGACCGCCGACGTCCCGTCGGCCCCGGGCGCGAGCTCGTCGCCGCCCTCGCCGGCGGGCACGAAGTCGGGCTTCACGTCGCCGGCCGACTCCGGGCTGGCGGCGGAGACCGACGACGCCGCGATCTCCTCGGGCGTCACGTTGAGCGGGTGGTGGCAGGCGGCGAGGTGGCCGTTCGCGTACTCGGTCAGCGGCGGCACGACCGTGCGGCACACCTCCGTGGCGCGCGGGCAGCGCGTGTGGAACACGCAGCCGGGCGGCGGCTGGATCGGGTTGGGCGGCTCGCCCGACACGACGATGCGCCGGCGCGAGCGGTTCTCGCGCGGGTCGGGGATGGGGATCGCCGACAGCAGCGCCTGCGTGTACGGGTGGATCGGCTTGTCGTAGAGGTTCGCTGCGGGCGACAGCTCCATGATCTTGCCGAGGTACATGACCGCGATCCGGTCGGAGACGTGGCGCACCACCGACAGGTCGTGCGCGACGAACAGGTACGTGAGGCCGAGGCCGTCCTGCAGCTCCTCGAGCAGGTTGATGATCTGCGCCTGGATCGAGACGTCCAGCGCCGACACCGGCTCGTCGAGCACGACGAGCTTGGGGTTCATCGCGAGCGCGCGGGCGATGCCGATGCGCTGGCGCTGCCCGCCCGAGAACTCGTGCGGGTAGCGGTTGATGTGCTCGCGGCGCAGGCCGACGCGGTCCAGCAGGTCCCGCGCCTGGCGGTCGACGTCGCCGCCGCTCACGCCGCGCTGGCGCAGCGGCGCGCCGAGGATCTGGGCGACGCGCTTGCGCGGGTTCAGCGACGCGAACGGGTCCTGGAAGACCATCTGCATCTCGCGCCGGTAGGGGCGCATCGCGCGGCGGTTGGCGCGGGTGATGTCCGCGCCGCGGAAGCGGATGCGCCCGGACGTGCTGTCGAGCAGCCGCAGGACCGTGCGCGACAGCGTCGTCTTGCCGCACCCGGACTCGCCGACGAGGCCGAGGGTCTCGCCCTCGCGCAGCGAGAACGTGACGTCGTCGACGGCGTGCACGTTGGCGACCGTGCGGTCGATCAGCACCCCGGACTTCACCGGGAAGTACTGCTTGATGTGCTCGACCTCGAGCAGCGGCGCGTCGCCGTTCCCGTTCCCGGCCGCCATCAGGCCGCAACCTCCTTCGTGGCGAGCCCGATCTCGCCCTCGACGACCCGCCGGGCGCGCTTCTCCTCGACCGTCAGCCAGCAGCGGTCGGGGTGCCCGGCGCCGCGGTCCTCCAGCGGCGGCACCTCCGTGCAGCGCGCGAACTCGTGCGGGCAGCGGGCGCGGAAGTGGCAGCCCTGCGGCGGGTCCAGCAGCGACGGCGGCAGCCCGGCGATCGACGGCAGGTGCTCCGCGCGGTCGCGGTCGATGCGGGTGATCGAGCCCAGCAGGCCCCACGTGTACGGGTGCTGGGGGTCGTAGAAGATCTCGTCGGTCGTCCCCTGCTCGACGATCCGCCCGCCGTACATGACCGCGATCCGGTCGGCGATGTCGGCGACGACGCCGAGGTCGTGCGTGACGAGGATGATCGCCGTGCCGGTCTCGTCCTTGAGCTCCTTGAGGCGCTCGAGGATCTGGGCCTGGATCGTCACGTCCAGGGCGGTGGTCGGCTCGTCGGCGATCAGCACGCTCGGCGAGCACGACAGCGCCAGGGCGATCATCACGCGCTGGCGCATGCCGCCGGAGAACTCGTGCGGGTAGGCGCGGGCGCGCTCGGCGGCGCGCGGGATGCCGACGCGCTCCATCAGCTCGACGACGCGGTCGCGCACCTGCGCCTTCGTCAGCTTCTCGTGCGCGAGGATCTGCTCGGCGATCTGGTCCCCGATGCGCTGGACCGGGTTCAGCGACGTCATCGGGTCCTGGAAGATCATCGCCATCTCGGCGCCGCGGATCCGGCGCAGCTCGTCCTCGGACGCGGTCAGCAGCTCCTGGCCGCGGTAGCGCGCGCTGCCGCGGAACGTCGCGTTCGGCGAGCGGTTGAGGCCCAGCAGCGACATCGCGGTCACGGTCTTGCCGGAGCCCGACTCGCCGACGACCGCCAGCACCTCGCCGGCGGCGAGCGTCAGCGACACGTCGTCGACGGCGTGCACGACGCCCTCGTCGGTGCGGAAGTCGACCTGCAGGTGGTCGATCTCGAGGATCGGCTCGCTCACGTGCTCACCCCAGTCGGATCCGCGGGTCGAGGACGGCGTAGACGATGTCGACGACCGTGTTCAGCACGACGATGAACACGGCGCCCAGCAGCGTGACGGCCATGACCGGCGGCACGTCGAGCCGGCCGATCGCCTCGGCGAAGTACTGGCCGACGCCCTGCAGGTCGAACACCGACTCGGTGAGGACGGCGCCGCCGGCGATCACGAGGCCGAAGTCCAGGCCCCACAGCGTCACGATCGGGATCAGCGAGTTGCGCAGGACGTGGCGGGTCATCACGCGCCGCTCGGAGATGCCCTTCGCGCGGGCGGTGCGCACGTAGTCGTCGTTGATCGTGTCGAGGATGTTCGAGCGCAGGATGCGCGAGTAGACGCCGATGAACAGGATCGCCAGCGCCGTCCACGGCAGGATCAGGTGGTACAGCCACTCGCCGATGCCGCCCTGGGCGATCTCCACGTAGCCGCCGTTGGGGAACCACCCGGCCTTGTAGCCGAGGTAGTAGTTCATGAGCGCGCCGACCCAGAAGACCGGCATCGAGATGCCGATCAGCGCCAGCACGGTCAGCACCCGGTCCGAGAAGCGGCCCGCCCGCACCGCGCTGTAGAGGCCCAGCAGGATGCCGAGCGTCATCCACAGGATCGCCGCGCCGATGCCGAGCGCGAACGTCCGCGGCAGCCCCATCCGGATCTGCTCCCAGACGTTGGTCTGGTCGGCGTAGGAGACGAGCTTGCCCGTGAAGATCTGCTTCATCATGAACGCGTACTGCTGGGGCAGGCTCTGGTCGAAGTGCCACTCCTTGCGGATCTGCTCGATCTGCGCCGGCGTGGAGTTCTTGCCGGCCATGCGCACGGCCGGGTCGCCGTTGGGGATGACGTTGAAGATCAGGAACGTCAGGACGGAGACGGCGAACAGCACGAGCACCATCCCGACGATCCGCCGCACGATGAACCGAGCCACGGCCTAGTGCTCCAGGCGGATCTTGGCCCGCGGGTCGAGCGCGTCGCGCACGCCCTCGCCGAAGATGTTCAGCGCCAGGACGGTGAGCACGAGCATGATGCCCGGGGCGATGGTCAGGTGCGGGGCCGACGTGAGGAACTCGATGCCCTCGGAGATCATCAGGCCCCATGACGGCTCGGGCGGCTGCACGCCGGCGCCGAGGAACGACAGCGCCGCCTCCAGCAGGATCGCGTTGGCCACGATCAGCGGGAAGAACACGAGCAGCGTCGAGGCCAGGTTCGGCAGCAGCTCGGTGAGCATGATCCGCCACGGGCCCATGCCCTGGGCGCGCGCGGCCTCGACGAACTCCTTCTCGCGCAGGGCGAGCACCTGCCCGCGGATCGGCCGCGCCAGGTAGACGACGTAGGCGATCCCGATGATCACGGTCGGGATCCACAGCGACCCCGACTTCAGCGACAGCGGCCCGATCGTGATGCCGTTGATGTTCAGCGACACGCCGAGCGCGACCCCGAGCAGGATCACCGGGAACGCCCACATCACGTCGAAGCAGCGGGAGATGATCCAGTCCAGCCAGCCGCCGAAGAAACCGGCGAGCAGGCCGAGCAGGGTCGCGAAGACCATCGTGATGATCGAGGCGCCGACCCCGATCAGCAGCGAGTTGCGCCCGCCGTAGAGCAGGCGGACCATCACGTCGCGGCCGTTGCGGTCCGCGCCGAGGAAGTACTCGCCGTGCCAGGTCGGGCCGATCGGCACGCCGTCGAACTCGACGATGTTGCGCTCCTCGCCGTCGATCGTGATCGTGTCGGCGATCCGGTTCTGGTAGGGCGTCGTGTGGGCCACCTCGTCGGCCCAGATGGGCGCGGCGAGCGAGACGGCGACGAGCAGCAGGAAGAGGACGCCGAACGCGAGCGCGACCTTGTTGCGGCGCAGGCGGCGCAGCGCGATGCGCCACGGGCCGGTGCCGGCCGGCGCGTGTCGCTCCTCGGCGGCGAGCGCGGCCGGGAGGTCGTCGGAGAAGTCGGTGGCGGCGGAGTCGGTGCTGGCCATGGGGAAGGTGGAAGAAGGGGGTGGGCCGGGGGCGCCCGCGCGGGGCGCCCCCGGTCCGCACCGTCGCTACTTGAGCTGCAGCAGCGAGAAGTCGACCTCGTAGACCGGGTGGGCCACGACGGACTCCCAGTTGACGCGGTCGGACACCAGCTTCGTCAGCTGGCGGTTGCCGTAGGGCGCGATGTAGCCGCGCTCCACCGCGAGACGATCGGCTTCCGCGTAGTCCGCGGCGGCCGCGTCCAGATCGGTGTTCTTGTCGGCGCCGTCGATCAGGTCGTTGATCTCCTGGTCGTCGACGTTGCCGAAGTTCTGGTTGTTCGTCTCCTGGATGGACGCCCCGTTGATCAGGAACATGAAGTTCGCCGGGTGCGGGAAGTCCTGGAACCAGTTGGCGAAGCCGGCCTGGGCCTTGGTCTTCTGGTTGCCGATGGTCTGGAAGTAGACCGAGGCCTCCACGATGCGCGGACGCGCGTCGAGGCCGATCTGGTTCATCACGTCGGCCACGTACTCGGTGACCGGCTTGGACGGATCCTCGTCGTTGCCCCAGACCGTGACCTGGGTGCCCTCGGCGCCGGCCTCCTGGATGAGCTGGCGGGCCTTCTCGAGGTCCGGCTCCTGGGTCGGGTCGCCGTACGGGCACGGCTCGATCTTCTGGTAGCCCTTCATGCCGGGCGGCAGGAAGTTGCAGCTCGGGGCCAGCAGGCCGCCGAAGATCCGCTGCATGGCGCGCTTGTCGATCGCGAAGTTGACCGCCTGGCGCACGCGCTCGTCGTCGAACGGCTTCTCGCGCGTGTTCATGAACACGTAGTACGTCGAGTTGGTGACGTACGGCTCGAAGCGGCCCTCCGCCTTGTCCTGCACCTCACGCATGCGATCGGCCGGCGGCGGGTCGATCAGGTAGTCGACCTCGTTGTTGATGATGTCGTCCGTCTGACGCTGCTGGTTCTTGACGATCGTCACGTCGATCTTGTCGAGGTGACCCGTCGGCACGTCCTCGATGCCGAAGTCGGCGAACTCGGGGACCTTCTCCAGCGTGAACCCGCGGTTGGGCACCGACGAGGTGATCTTGTACGGGCCGACGCCGGGCGGCGGGTTGCGCGTCATGTTGCGGAACGGCGTGTCGCCGGGCACCAGGCCCGCGAAGTTCATCGCCAGCACGTAGTCGAACGAGCCGATGCGCTCGGTCAGGCGGATCGTGATCTCGCCCGTCTCGTCGTTCGTCTCGATGCCCTCGATGTCCGCCTTCGGCTTGCCGGCCTTCAGGTAGTCCTCGGCGCCGACGATCGGCAGGTAGAAGGCGCTGCCGCCCGACTCGAGGTTGAGCACGCGCTTGATCGTGTGCTCGAAGTCGGAGGCCTTGACGGGCGTGCCGTCGGAGAACTTCAGGCCGTCGCGCAGCTTCAGCTTGTAGGTGAGGCCGTCCTCGGAGATCTCCGGCAGGTCCTCCGCCAGGCCGGGGATCAGCTCGGCGCCCTCGGCGCCCTCGGTGTGGCGGTAGGTGAGCAGCGGCGTGTAGACGACCCACTGCGCGTTCCAGCCCTCGACCGTGTAGGTCAGCGCCGGATCCATGTAGTCCGGGCTCGACGTGTAGTAGCCGGTGAGGGTGCCGCCGGCCTGACCGCCTTCGGTCGCGGCGTCGGTCGCGGCACCGGTGCTGCCCCCGCCCGTCGTGGAGCCGCCGTTGTCGTCGTCGCCGCAGGCCGCGACGAGGAACGCCGAGGCGGCGACGAGCATGAGGGCGAGCAGAGCCCTGCGAATCGTGCTCAAGTGAGTAAACCTCCTCCAGGGGGTTTATGCCCGCACCGGGTCCTCCCGGCGAGCGGGTGGAGACAGCCTCCCAAGTGGGAAAACACGCTACTCCCTTCGATTCTCGGCAGCGCTGTACCGCGGGTCCAAAGATGAACGCGGCGGTTCACCGTCACAGCGAACGGCAACCCACAGCCGCAGGTTGCCCCGGGGGCGCGGGTCCTACTCGGTGTCGTCCTCGTCGTAGAGCGACTCGCGCGCCAGCTCCTCGCCGGCGGCGTTGAAGAGCTTCACGTCCAGGTAGTCGCCCCGGTAGGCGTCCGGCGCGAGGAGCGTGAAGCGCCCGTCGGTGGTCAGCGGGCACTGGTCCACGCAGAGGTCGGCGAGCTCGGCGGTGGCGATCGTCCCGCCCGGGACGAGCGGCACGCCCCACACGAGCGTCATCGTCGCGACCTCGCCGTTCTCGCCCCGCCAGCCGCCGATCACCTCGTCGCACAGGTCGAGCGTCCAGTCGGGGTTCTGGTCGGCGGTGTCGTCGGTCACGTCGGCGACCGCGCGCAGGCCCTCGGGCTCGCCGGAGCGGTCCTCGCCGGCGCGGTAGGAGACGACACCGAACACCTCGTCGCCGTCGGGGGTGCGCGCGGTGGCGGGGACGTAGGTGCGCCCGTGCCAGGTGCGGTCCGGGAACCAGGCGATCTCGCCGAACTCGACGTCGATCGCGCCGCGCAGCTCGCGGGCGAGGACGTCGGCCCAGCGGCCGTAGGGCGCGACCTCCTGGGGAGGCTCGGCGGCGAAGCGGGGGACGACGCGGGGTTCAGGTGCCATGACGGCGGGGACCCTAGATGACCTCGAGCAGGATCGTGACCGGCCCGTCGTTGACGAGCTCGACCTCCATGTGCGCGCCGAACACGCCGCGCTGGGCGTCGAGCGCGTCGCACACGCGCTCGTACAGGCGGTTCGCCTGCTCGGGCGGGGCCGCGTCGACGAAGCTCGGCCGGTTCCCGCGGCGCGTGTCGGCCATCAGCGTGAACTGGCTGACGCACAGCACCTCGCGGTCGCCGAGCGCCTCGTTCATGCGCCCGTCGGCGTCGTCGAAGATCCGCAGCGCGCGCAGCTTCGCCGCCATCCGGTCGGCGATCGACTCGTCGTCGTCGTGGCCCACGCCCAGCAGGACGAGCAGCCCGGGGCCGATCGCCCCGGTGACGGCGCCGTCGACGCGGACCTCGGCGCGGCTGACGCGCTGGACGAGCGCTCTCACAGGAGGGGGGAGACGGCGACGGCGACCACGAGGACGATCATGGTCGACCACGCGACGGCGGAAGCGGCGATCCGCTGGTCCAGGCCGTACAGGTGGGCGACGAGCACCGAGTTGACCCCGCACGGCATCGCGGCCTGCAGCAGGTAGGCGTCGGGCACGTCGATGAACGCCGCCGACAGGCCGAGCAGCAGCAGCGGCGCGACGACGAGCCGCAGCGCCAGCACGCCGGCGACCGGCGCGGTCAGCGCCGGCGGGAACGTGAGCGCGCCCTCCTCGGACTCCGCGCCCAGCGACAGCCCGACGACGAAGAACGCCAGCGGGACCATCGCGTAGACGAGGACCTGCGCGACGTCGACGAGCAGGTCCGGGGCGAGCGCGTCGGGCGCGATCAGGCCGAGGACGACGGCGATGAGCAGCGGGTTGCGCAGCAGCGCGAGCGCGAGGTCGCGGCGGGGCGCGGCGGCCTCGCTGCCCATCACGGCCCCGATCGACATCGCGACGACGACGAACAGCGGCGCGTTCACCGCCGAGTCGTAGGCGATCGCGTAGCCGAGCTGCCCGGACCCGAGCGCCGCCCCGGTGAGCGGCAGCCCGACGTAGCCGGTGTTCGCGATGAGCACGGCCACGACGAACGCGCCGGTCGCGGGGCGGCTGAGGCGCAGCCAGCGCGTCGCCACGAGCCACGCGATCCCGGTCACGATCCCCAGCGCGGCGTAGGACAGCACGATCCCCACCCCGACGCCGGCCGTCAGCTCCAGGCGCGCGACGACGAAGAAGTAGATGAACGGCGCCACCACCCACAGGAGGGCCCGCGTGAGCCGCCGGGCGATGCCCCGCCCGCCGTCGGCCAGCCGCGGCTCGGCGACGATGCCGGCGGCGATCGAGGCGGCGATCACCGCGGCGACTCCGACGACGCCGATCAAGCGTCGCGGAGCTCGGCGGCGGCGCGCTCCGGCGCGACGACGTTCAGGTTCACGCCCGTGCCGAGCTCGAGGCCGGCCAGGTGGGTCAGCCGCGGCAGCACGTCGATGCGCCAGCAGAAGTGGTCGGCGCCGCTGGGCGCGGTGCGCACCCACAGGTTCAGCGGCGGGCTGGCGTCCAGCAGCCGCGCGAGCCGGTTGAGGACGTCGTGCAGCAGCCCGGCGCCGAGCGGGCCGTCGTCCTCGAAGCGCGGCGTCGGGCGGCGCGGGGCGATCAGGAGCTGGTAGGGGACGCGCGACGCGTACGGCGCCAGGCACACCGCCTCGTCGTCGATCGCCACGATCCGCTCGCGCCGGCGCACCTCGTCCTGGACCAGGTCGCCGAGCAGGTTGCCGCCCATCGTGCGGGTGGCGTAGGCGGTGAAGCGCTCGCGCTCGCGCGCGATCGCCGCCGGCACGAAGTCCAGCGCGTAGAGCTGGGCGTGGGTGTGCGGCAGGGACGCGCCCGCCTCGCGGCGCTCGTTGACGAGGACGTGCACGCACGCGGCGCCGCCCTCGACGTGGTGGCGCATGCGCTCGCGCCACACGCCCATCGCCTCGGCGACCTGCCCGGGCGCCAGCTCGGCGAGCGTGGTCGCGGCCTGCGGCGCGTTGACGATCACCTCGTGGGCGCCCTTGGCGGCCATGGCGGTGAACAGGTCGGGCTCGGCGTCGCGTGGCGGCTGCGGGCTGTCGGGGTCGAGCGCCGGGTACAGGTTCGGCACGACGCGCACGGTCCAGCCCGGCCCGTTCGGAGCGCCGCCGCCGGGGCGGCGGGCGAACACCTCGGGCGGGGTGCGGTCCTCGTGGCCCTCCAGGAAGGGGTCGCCGTCGGGGTCCAGCGGCGGCGCCGGCCCGGCGCCCGGGCCGCCGCCGGGGCGCCCGGCGCGCTCGGCGGCGACGATCGTGCGCAGGCCGGTGAGCGGGTCGACGCGGACCTCAGGCATCGGCGCCGATCGCGTAGCGGCGGATGTCGCTGTCGAGCTGCTCCTGGCTCGCGTAGCCGCCCTGGTGCAGGTACTGGAGCTCGCCGCGCGCGTCGTAGAACGCGGTGAACGGCAGGCCGCGCACGGCGCCGAGGTCGGTGCCGCTGGGGATGCGCGGGATCGTGTAGCTGGGGTAGGTCACCGGGAAGCGCTCGAGGAAGCCGGCCGCGTCGCCGTCGTTGTCCTCGGTGTCCAGCCCCAGGAACGCCACCTCGCGCCCGAGCTCCACGGACGCCTTCTGCAGGAACGGGAACTCGGCCCGGCACGGCCCGCACCACGACGCCCACCCGTTCACGACGACCGGATGGCCGCGCAGCTCCTCCAGCCGCGCCTCGAACGCGTCCATCCCGCCGGGCAGCAGCTCGTTGGCCTGCTCGTGCAGCGCGGCGAGCGCGGGCGGGGCGCCGGCCAGCCGCTCACGCGCCTCCGTGGTCGAGATCGTCTCGGCGGGCGGCGCCTCGCCACCCTGGCTCTGGGTCAGCCCGATGACGACGATCGCGACGAGGCCCAGACCGATCAGCGCGAAGACGAGGCGGCTCACGACCCCGAGGCTAACGGGCGGCGTCGGCGTCCCGTCCGGGCATGCGGTATTCTTGGGCCACCCGACGCGGAGGCTGACTGGGAGGTCGCCTCTGCCGCATGTTCCGGGTGGGTCCCGGCACCTCGGGTCGCGAGCCGTCTTCGCTGTCCGCGACCTTCATTTTCTCCATCCCACGAGCCTTCATGGCTGATTCAACGCCAGCGGCGGTCGTCGCGGCCGCACCTCTTCCGTCGCCAACGGAGATCGCTCAGGCCGAGCGGTTCACGCGCGAGCGCTTCGTCCACGAGGGCGAGGATCCGCAGGTCGCGCTCGCTCCCGGCAGCGCGCGTCGCCGTGCGCTCGACGCGGCGCTGGCCGAGATCGCCGAGGGCCTGACCGCCCCGTCGCGCGCCTGGCGGCGCTCGTACTCGCTGCTGCTCGGGCTCGAGCGGCTGCTGAGCGAGGACGAGCCGCACCTGGCCGACGGGACGCTGCTCAACCCCCACCAGGTCGACGCGCTGTCGGGCACGCTCACCGCGCTGCTGGCCGCCGCCCAGAACGGCCAGGCGGCCGCGGCCGCCAACGGCGCCGGCCCGCGCGACGACGACCCGCGCGCCGGCTCGCCGGCGGTGCCCGGCGAGGAGGACGCCGACGAGGAGCTCCCCGACGACGAGGAGCCCCAGGACTGGGACGAGCCCGCCGCCGCGGCCGACGAGGACGACGACCAGCAGCTCGCCGAGCAGCCCGAGGACCCCAACGCCCACAAGCGCTTCTGGTTCGAGCACGCGACCGGAGCCGGCAAGACGGTCGCCGCGCTCGGGTTCGTCGAGGCCTCGCGCACCGGCGGCGTGCTGATCCTCACCCACCGCCGCAACCTCGTCGACCAGTTCCTGGGCGAGCTGCGCGACCGCGGCTACCGCGACCGCATCCGCGCGCCGCTCATGCAGGGCGACCCCGAGCCCGCCGACGGCCCGGTCACGGTCGAGACCTACCAGTGGTTCGTCCGCAACGCCGGCCGGATCTCGTCCGCCTACACGGTCGTCATCTGCGACGAGGCGCACACCGCGCTGGGCGAGAAGACGTCCGCGGCGATCCGCGCCTGGACCGGGCCGATCTTCGTCGGCATGACGGCGACCGGCGCGCTCATCGCCCGCCACGTCACCGACCTGTTCCCGACGCAGACGTCGCGCTTCGACCTGGCCCAGGCCGCGCGGCGCGGCGTCATCGCGCCGCTGCGCTGCATCCGCATCCCGCCGGGCGCGGGCGTGCGCTCGATCGCGAAGGTGCCGCTGCGCCGCGGCGACGTCGACGTCGAGTTCGACCAGGAGCTGCTGGCCGAGCTGCTCGACCAGATCCCCTTCAACATGGCGGTCGCCAACCTCTACAAGACGCGCTTCAACGGCCTGCCCGGCGTCGTCTACGCGGCGGGCGTGCGCCACGCCTACAACGTGGCCGAGGCGTTCCGCGAGGAGGGCCTGAAGGCGATGGCCGTGTCCGGCGAGACGCCCAAGCGCGAGCTGGCCGACATCCTCGCCCGCTACGAGCGCGGGGAGATCGACGTCCTCGTCAACGCGCAGCTCCTGGCCGAGGGCTGGAACTCGCCGCGCGCCACCGTGTGCATGCACCTCGCGCCGACCGCGTCCAAGCGCATCTACCAGCAGCGCGTCGGGCGCGTCACGCGCCGCCATCCCGGCAAGGAGGCGGGCATCGTCGTCGACTTCGTCCACCCGGCGACCAAGCACGACGACCCGGTCGTGACGCTGCACTCGCTCCTGGACCGCGACGTGTACCGCGGCGGCGCGATCGTCGTCGGGCCGGTCCGCCGCGGGCGCGGCCGGCGCGTGCGCGTCGAGCGGCGGGTGCTGCCGGTCACGGCCGACCCGGAGCGGCGGGCGCAGGTCTTCGAGCGCGAGCTGTGGCGGATCGCCGTCGAGCACCTCGACTGGGGCGAGCAGCACGTGTGGGCGGCGCTGGCCGGCGCGCGGGTGCAGCCCAGCGGCTGGCGGCGGGCGCGCGCGATGCTGCACTTCGACCGCTCCGGCGAGCTGAAGCGCCGCTTCCTGCTGACCGCCGTCCAGCGCAACAAGAGCTCGCAGCTGCGCATCCGCGCGCTGCAGGAGATCGCGCAGGCCAAGGACGCCGAGGCGTTCGACCTCGCCATCGACGAGATCGGCGGCTGGTCACGCGACGAGCGGCGCGAGGCGGTGAAGGTCGGGCTGCAGGCGCTGGCCGAGAAGCGCATCGGCCGCCGCGACCAGGCCAACGCCTGGATCTGGCGGATGGCCGAGTACACGCGCGAGGTCCACGAGGAGTACGCGGTCCAGCGCTGGCCGGAGACCAAGCGGCTGCTGGGCCTGCTGGTCAACTCGTCGGGCGGCGCGCACGCGCGCAACGCGCGCCGCCTCGTGCAGGCCACCCGCAAGCAGGACCGCCGGCTCAGCGCGGCGCTGCTGGCGGCGGCGCTCGCGCACACGCCCGAGGCCGAGGAGGTGCTGCGCGGCGCCCGCACCCGGATGGCGCGCAAGCCCAACTCGCTGGCGCGCGACCTGCTGCGCAACTTCCCCAAGAAGCGCTCGCGCGGGAACCGGCGCAAGAAGAAGGCGGGCGAGGAGGCCGCGGTCGAGGGCGTCGAGGTGCTCGAGACCACCGAGCTGGAGACCACCGAGGCCGAGGCGCCCGAGGGCGAGGCGTCCGAGGCGGTCGAGGAGCAGGACGCGGTCGAGGCGATCGGCGCCGCGGCGGCGCTGCTGCCGGGCCGCGACGCGCCCGACGAGCCGGCGCCGATCGTGGACGCCGACGGCGAGGGCTTCGACGACGCCGAGCCGGCCGAGTCGGCCGGCGCCCCGGACGCCGAGGCCGAGCCGGAGGAGAAGCCCAAGCCCAAGCGGCGGCGCACGACGCGCAAGAAGGCGGAGGAGCCGGCGCCCGAGGCGGAGGCCGCGGAGCCGGAGGAGAAGCCGAAGCCGAAGCGCCGCACGACGCGCAAGAAGGCTGAGGAGCCGGCGCCCGAGGCGGAGGCCGCGGAGCCAGAGGAGAAGCCGAAGCCCAAGCGCCGCACGACCCGCAAGAAGGCCGAGCCGGTCGAGGCCGAGGCGGTCGCCACCGTCGAGGCGGTCGCGGCCGACGCGCCCGAGCCCGAGGCCGAGGAGGCGCCCAAGCCCAAGCCGCGCCGGCGCACGACGCGCAAGAAGGCCGACGCGGCCGACCCGCCGGCCGAGGCCGCCTGACGCCTACGGGCGCGGGACGGCCGTGAAGTTCGCGTGGCTGATCAGGCGCCAGCCGCCGCCGCGCCACACGTAGGTCGACAGCCGCGACACCGGATCCCGCGTCACCGCCTGGCCGTCGATCGTCTCCATCGCGGTCACCGTGTAGCGGATGACCCGCACCTTGCCGCTGCGCGTGCCGACGACGTCGGACACCGTGTAGCCCTCGACGCCCGCGGGGTTGGCGAGGTACTGCGTCTTGTTCAGGTACGTCCCGTCCGGACGCTGGAGCAGGAACGCGTTGGCCAGGAAGCGCCGCAGCCCGGTGCTGTCCTGGGCCTGCAGCAGGCGCAGGAACTCGGACGCGAGCACGTGGTCGGGCGCGTTGCGCTGGGCCAGCGCCGGCGAGCTCGCCGGGACCTTCCCCGTCGCCGCGGGTGCCGTGGCGAGCACCGCCACCGCCGCGATCGCCGCCACCCAGATCCGTCCGCCCTTCATGTGCGCGCCCTCCTCGTCCGTGACGCGCCGACCCTACCGCGCCAGGTGGACCTCGCCGGCGTCCAGCGCGGCGCGCGTCCCGTCGGCGCGCTCGACGACCAGGCGGCCGTCGGCGTCGATGCCGCGCGCGACGCCGTGCCCGCCGGCCCACTCGACGGCCCGGCCGGCCAGCGCGTCGCGGGCGCGCAGCGCGTCGAGCACCTCCGCGTCGGGGGCGGCCAGCCACCGCTCCAGGGCGCGCAGCAGCCGCTGCAGCGTCGGCTCGAGCTGGTCGGGCTCGAGGCCGAGCGTCCCGGCGCGGTCGCGCACGTCGAGCGGCAGGTCCTCGGGGCGCACCGCCACGTTCACGCCGATGCCGAGCACGGCCCAGCCCTCCTGCGGCCGGCCCTCGGCGAGGATCCCGGCGACCTTGCCGGCCGGCGGGTCGCCCGCGCCGACGAGCACGTCGTTGGGCCACTTCACGCGCGCGCCCGCGCCGGCCACCTCGGCGACGGCGACCGCGGCGGCGAGCGGCAGCAGCGCGGGGACGTCGCGCAGCACGAGCGAGGCGATCAGCGCTCGCCCGGGCGGCGCCGCCCACGTGCGGCCCTGGCGGCCGCGCCCGGCGGTCTGCGCGGTCGCGGTCACGAGCGTGCCGTGCGGCGCGCCGGCCGCCGCGAGCTCCCGGGCGCGCAGGTTGGTGGAGTCGACCTCGCGCAGGTGCAGCCGCGGGCGGCCGAGCGGCGCGCTCATCGCCGCACGCGCAGGCGCAGCTCGGCGTCGCGGCCGAGCCGCAGCTCCTGCTGCGCCGAGCCGCGGTTGACCGCGAGCGAGAGCTGGCGCTGGGCGTCCTCGTAGAGCAGCAGCTCGCCCTCGTCCACGTCGGCGAACGTGTGCGCGAAGCGCGCCCGGCGGACCTGCCCGCCGGCGTCGACGGCCAGCTCGGCGCCGAGGCGCAGGCCGGCGGCCGTCAGGTCGGCGTGGGTGGCGTCGAGGACGACGTTGCCGAAGCGGTCGCTGATGAGGGCGTGGGCGACGAGCGCGCCGTCCTCGACGCGCGCGGTCGGCAGCTCGAGCGGGACGAGCTCCTCGACGGCGACCGGCTCCCCGACGTCGCCCAGCGGCTCGCCGCGCACGAGCGCGGCGGCCACCGGGGCGAAGATGTCGCGCCCGTGGAACGTCGCCGAGACCGGCTCCAGGCGCCAGCGCGAGCGGCCGATGTCGACCGCCTCGACGACGCCGCCGAAGCGGTCGGCGGCCGGCATCAGCAGGCCGTTGTCGGGGCCGACGAGGAGCTGCTCCTCCTGCGCGCAGCGCAGCGCGATCGCCCGGCGCGTCCCCCCGACCTGCGGGTCGACCACGGCCAGGTGGACGCCCGCGGGCATGAACGGGAGCGCGTTGCGCAGCACGATCGCGCCGAAGCGCACGTCGTGGCGCGGGATGCCGTGGGTCACGTCGATGACGCGCGCGACGGGAGCCAGCCCGCTCAGCACGCCGTGGCAGACCCCGACGAACTCGTCCTGGTGGCCGTAGTCGCTGGCGAACGTGACGAACACGGCGGGGAAGGGTAGACGCCGGGCGATGGCTGCCGACGATCCCGACGCCCCCACGGGCCTCCCCGACCCCGACGCGCCCGAGCCCGATCCGCTCGGCCCGCCCGACGCCGACCCGGGCGGCGCGGGCCGCACGCACGGGGAGGACGCGATGCCCGGCATCCCGCGCGAGGGCGAGGAGGGCCCCACCGACGGCTGACGCGGCGGTACGCTCGCGCGCAGTGCCCGCCCGCGTCCCGCCTCCGCGCCGCCGGCGCCCGGTCCACCGGGGCGAGAGGATCGAGCGCGTCATCGTCGGCGTCGCGCTGGCGGTGCTCGCGGCCGTGCTCGTCGGCGTCGTGCTCGACGCCTCGCTCGTGGTGACGGTCCTCGTCGCCGTCGGCGTGGTGGTCGTCGCGCTGGCGATCGCCCAGCTGCTCTAGCCGCCCTCGTCGGCGCGCCGGCGGAGCGCGGCGACCAGCACCGCCGCCGCGATCGCGGTCGCCAGCACCTGGCCCGCCTCGCTGATGATCCGCGCGCTCGTCGTGAGCGCGTCGTCGGCGGTGAGGTGGAAGGCGAGGTGCGGCAGCATCCAGGCCAGGTAGGCGGCCGCCGCGACGATCACCAGGCGCCGCTCCAGCCACACGATCGCGGCGACGAGCACGACGGCCAGCGCCAGCGACAGCGCCCCGACGTCGCGGACGAGGTGCTCGTCGTAGGGGCCCAGCGGGGAGACCCACGGGCTGCCGGGGCCGGGGAACTCCGAGTGGAAGGAGCGCGGCGCGATCAGCGCCCAGACGGCGATCGTGCCCTGCACGATCGCGAGCACGGCCAAGCCGGCGCGCAGCAGCGAGGAGCGCGGGGGCATCCCGGGACCCTACGACGCGGGCCGTCAGCGCGCCACGTCGGCGACGAGCGCGTCGACGAGCCCGTCGGGCGTGTGCTCGGACGCCTCGACGTGCGGCTCCAGGCCGTGCTCGCGCAGCATCGCGCTCGTGACCGGGCCGATCGACACCAGCCGCGGGCCCTGCAGCGTCGCGCCCGCCTCCAGCGCGTTGCGCACCGACGACGCCGACGTGAACGTGACGTAGTCGGCGCCGTCGACCGCGCTGCGGGCATCGTCGTCGAGCGGGGCGGCGACCGTGCGGTACAGCGCGAGCACGTCGACCTCGGCGCCGCGGGCGCGCAGCGCGTCGGGCAGCACGTCGCGGGCGTCCTGCGCGCGGGCGATCAGCGCGCGCGTCACCGGCACGTCGCGCAGCGCGTCGACGAGCGACTCGGCGATCGCCCGCTCCGGCACGACGTCGGCGACGATCCCGCCCTCGCGCAGCGCCGCGGCCGTGCCGGGGCCGATCGCCGCGATCGCCGGGCCCGCGAGCGCCCGCGCGTCCGGCACCTCCTCCAGCAGGCGCGCCGCCCCGTTGGGGCTCGTGACGCACAGCAGGTCGTAGGCGGCGATCTCGGGCAGCGTCACCGGCAGCGGCTCGATCGCGATCGCGGGCGCCTCGACGACCGTCGCCCCGAGCGCCCGCAGGCGCGCAGCGAGCGCGCTGGCCTGCGCGCGGGCGCGCGTGACCGCGACCGTCAGGCCCGACAGCGGGCGCGCCTCGCCGAGCCAGGCGAGCTCGCGCGCCAGGCCGGCGACGGGGCCGACGACCGTGATCGACGGCGGCCGCATGCCCGCGCGCGCGGCGGCGTCGGCGATGCGCTCGAGCGTCGCGACGACCACCCGCTGGTCGCCGAGCGTGCCGCGCTGCACGACCGCGGCGGGCTCCGACGCCGGGCGCCCGCCGGCCATGAGCTGCGCGGCGATCCGCGGCAGCGCGCGGACGCCCATGTAGAAGACGAGCGTGCCCGGGAACGCGGCCAGCGCGGGCCAGTCGAGCTGGGACTCGGGCTTGCCCGGGTCCTCGTGCCCGGTCACGAACGCGACCGCGGGCGCGACCCCGCGCTGGGTCACCGGGATGCCGGCGTAGGCGGCGGCGGCGACGCCGGCGGTGACGCCGGGCACGACCTCGAACGGGATGCCGGCGCGCCGCAGCACCTGCGCCTCCTCGCCGCCGCGGCCGAACACGAACGGGTCGCCGCCCTTCAGCCGCACGACCGTGCGCCCGGCCCTCGCGTGCTCGACCAGCAGCCGGTTCGTCTCGTCCTGGGGCACGTGCTCGCCGCCGCCGACCTTGCCCACGTCGATCACCTCGGCGCGCAGCCCGTCGAGGATGCCCGGCGGCACGAGCCGGTCGGTCAGCACGATGTCGGCGTGGTCGAGCAGCTCGCGGGCGCGCACGGTCAGCAGGCCGGGATCGCCGGGGCCGGCGCCGACCAGGTAGACGCGGCCGCTCATGCCGCGTCCTCCAGCAGCTCGCGCGCGCCGGCCGCCAGCAGCCGCCGCGCGACCTCGCGCCCGAGCGCCTCGGGATCGGACCCCGACAGCTCGTCGCGCACCCAGGCGGACCCGTCGACGCGGCCGACGAACGCGCGCAGGCGCAGGCCGTCGCCCTCGACGGCGGCGTGCGCCCCCACCGGCGTGTGGCAGTCCGCGCCGAGCGCGTGCACGAGCGCCCGCTCGCACGTCAGCGCCCGCAGCGTGTCGTGATCGGTGATGCCGGCCGCCGCCTCGCGCGCCTCGCCGCCGTCGAGCCGCGCCTCCAGCAGCAGCGTGCCCTGCCCGGCGGCGGGGACGATCTCGTCGGCGAGCACGCACCCGACGGCGTCGGTGCGGCCCAGGCGCTCCAGCCCGGCGAGCGCGAGCACGAGCGCGTCGCACGCGCCCTCGGCGAGCTTGCGCAGCCGCGTGTCGACGTTCCCGCGCACGGGCACGAGCTCCAGGTCCGGTCGCACCGCCCGCAGCGCCGCCGCCCGGCGCAGGCTGCTCGTCCCCACCCGCGCGCCGGGCGCGAGCGCGTCGAGCGACGGCGCGCCGCACAGGGCGTCCCACGGCGCCGCCCGCGCCGGGGCGCCGGCCAGCGCGAAGCCGTCGGGCAGCTCGGCGGGCACGTCCTTGGCGGAGTGGACGGCCAGGTCGGCGCGTCCGGCGGCCAGCGCGTCCTCGATCTCGGCGACCCACTCGCGCTTGTCGGCCACGGCGCGGCGGCGGTCCCCGCTCGTGACGACCTCGACCAGCTCCGCGTCGCCGCCCAGCAGCGAGGCCACCCATCGCGCCTGGGCCAGCGCCAGGGCGCTGCCGCGGGTCGCGATCCGCATCAGCGGCGGAGCTGGCGGACGTTGTCGCGCTGCGCGCCGGGCGCCTCGTCGGCGGCCGGCGGCGCCGCGGCGGCGTCGTCGAGCCCGAACAGCTCGCGCACGAGCTCCAGGCGGCCGTGCCCGCTCTCGCGCAGGCGGATCGTCGGCTCGTGCAGCAGCCGCTGCATCACGGCGCGCGCGATCGCGTCCACGCGCGCCAGGTCGCGCGCGCTCGCCGTCTCCCAGCGCCCGGCGTTCTCGGCCAGCACCTGGTCGACGATCGCGCGCCCGTGCTCGCGCAGCGCGGCGATCGAGGGCCGCACGTCCTGCTGGCCCATCCAGTCGGCGAAGCGCCGGATCTCCTCCTCGACGATCGCCTGGGCGACCTCGGCCTCGCGCTCGCGGCGCGACAGCGTGCTCGCGACCACCGATTGCAGGTCGTCGATGTCGAACAGCGTCACGCCGGGCAGGTCGCCGCACGCGGCCTCGACGTCGCGCGGCACCGCGAGGTCGATGATCAGCAGCGGCCGGCCGCCGCGCTCGCGCATCACGTGGGCGAGGTCCTCCTCGTGGACCAGCGGGTGCGGCGACGCGGTCGACGACACCACGATGTCGGCGGCGACGAACTGCTCGGGGAGCTCCTGCAGCGACACGACGTCGCCGCCGAAGCGCGCGGCGATCGAGCGGGCGCGGTCGGCGCGCCGGTTGGCCAGGAACACGGTCGCGACGCCCTCGCCGGCCAGCGCCTGCGCGGTCAGCTCGCTCGTCTCGCCCGCGCCGATGATCACGACGTGGCGGTCGCGCAGGTCGCCGACGACGTCCTGGGCCAGGCGCACGGCCACCGACGACACCGACGCGCGCCCCTCCGACAGCGCGGTCTCGGCGCGCACCCGCTTGCCGGTCTGCAGCGCGGCCTGGAACATGCGGTGCAGCATCGGCCCGGCGGTGCCCGTCTCGCGGGCGAGGTCGTGCGCGTGGCGGACCTGGCCCTGCACCTCGGCCTCGCCGACGATCATCGAGTCCAGCCCCGCCGCCACCCGGTACAGGTGGCGGGCGGCGTCGCAGTTGCGCGGCGTGTAGCGCACGCCGGCGAGCGCGTCGACGTCGATGCCGGCACGGCCGGCCAGCGCGCTGGTCAGCGCGGCCTCCGCGGCGGCCGGGTTCGGCGACACCGCGTACAGCTCGGTGCGGTTGCAGGTCGAGACGACCGCCGCCTCGCTCACCGACGGGATCGCGACCGCCTCGCGCAGCAGCTCGCGGGCGCGCGCGTCGCCGAGCGCGAGCCGCTCACGCAGCGCGATCGGCGCGGTCTTGTGCGAGACGCCGATGCACAGCACCTCGCTCACGTGGAGATCCGCTCCGGCTCCTGCTCGGAGGACGGCGGCGTGTCGCGGCCCTCGCGGACGAGGTCGTCGAGCTCGGCCAGGTCGCGCTCCATGCGCGCGACGCGGACGCCCATGATCGCCAGGTAGATCAGCAGGAGGGCCAGGAAGACGAGATAGGCGGCGACGACGTAGGGGGTGCCCTGGTCGCCGGGGAGGGTGTCAGCGAACATCAGATGGTGGGGGCGGCGGAGCGCCGCTGGACGGGAGCGTCGTCGAGGAGCTGGCGGCGCAGCGAGCGCAGGCGGCCGCGGGCCAGCTTCGCGGCGATCTCGAAGCGGTAGAGGGTGTAGAAGAGCAGCGCCATCCCCGCGAGGCAGACGAGGAACGTCAGCCACATCGGGCCGGGCAGGTCGCCGGAGCCGAACGTCTGCGGGTGGACCTCCTGCGGCTGGGCGCGGACGGCGCCGAAGCAGATCGGCACGAACGCGCCGGCGGTGATCGCGAAGACCGACGCGTAGCGCGCCTGGCGCTCGCGGTCCTCGATCGCGAAGCGCATCGGGGTGTAGGTCCCGTAGAGCAGGAACACGATCAGGAAGCTGACGAGCGTCGGCTCGTCCCACAGCCACCACACGCCCCAGGAGGACTTGGCCCAGATCGCCCCGGTGACGAGCACGCCGACGCCGAGGATCAGCGAGATGTGGATCGCCACGTAGCTGCGCAGGTCCCAGATCGGCTCGCGCGTGCGCAGGTGCTGGATGGCCAGCAGCCCGCCGACGATGAAGCCGACGAGGGCGACGATCGCCAGCGGCACGTGCAGGTAGAAGATCTTCTGCCGGAAGCCCTGATCGGCGTCCAGCGGCGCGTAGAAGGCGGCCACCGCGAACGCGCCGACGAGAACAACGATGGTGGCGACGGAGAGGCCCCGCAGCCCCTTGCCATGCATCAGGGGTCAGTCCTCCAGCAGGGGATCGAAGACTGCGACGGACAGCAGCCCGAAGACCAGATCGTACAGACCGAGGATCGCCAGCCACTTCGCGTCCAGACCCCCCGCGCCGCCCTCGCGCAGCAGCGGCTCGAGCAGCCCGGCGGCGGCGATCACGACCGGCACGAGGAGGGGCAGCGCGATGAGCGGGCCGAGGAGGTCGCGGGCGCGGGTGCGCACCGCGATCGCCCCGACGAGCGCGGCGATGATGGCGAACCCGGCGTTGGTCAGCGCCAGCACGAGCACCAGCTCGGGCAGCGCCTGGCCGAGGCCCGGCTCGAGCAGCAGCAGCGCGAACGCGGGGACCATGACGATCTCCAGCGCGACGAGGTAGGCGAACAGCGCGGTCGCCTTGGCCACGAACAGCCAGGTGCGGTCGACCGGCGCCAGCAGGAAGCCGTCGAACCCGCCCTGCTCCTCGTCGGCGACGTACAGCCGGTTGAGGCCCAGCATCCCGGCGAACAGCAGCGTCACGACGAGGATCCCGGCGGCGAGGTCGCCCTCGACGCTGGCGCGTTCCAGCCCGAAGTGGAAGACGACGAAGATCGTGAGGCCGAACAGGACCATCCCGGGCACGGACTCGAACGTCCGCAGCTCGAGGCGCAGCTCCTTGCGCAGGACGGCGGCCAGCACCCTCACCGGTACAGCGCTCCGATCTGGTCGACGGTGACGCCGGCGGCCGGCGCCAGCAGCACCGGGCGCCCGGCGCGCAGGCCCAGCGCGACGTCGGCCTCGGCCAGCCCGCCGGCGGGGTCGTGCGAGGTGACGACGCGCGTGCGCGGGCGCTCCGGCGTCCCGGTCAGCAGCGGCTCCAGCGCCGCGGCGGCGGCCGGGTCGAGGTTGGCGCGCGGCTCGTCGAGCAGCAGCAGCTCGGGGTCGTGCAGGACGGCGCGCGCGGCGGCGGCGCGCTGGACCATGCCGCGGGAGTAGGTCGAGATCGGGTCGTCGGCGCGGGCGCCCAGGCCGACCGCGTCGAGCAGCTCGTCGACGCGCGCCGGGTCGACCGCGTGCAGGCGCGCGTGGTAGCGGAGGTTCTCGCGGGCGCTGAGCTCGCGGTAGAGCAGCGGGTCGTGCCCGAGCAGCCCGATGCGGCCGCGCACCTTCCACGCCTCGCGCGGCAGCTCGCCGTCGAGCACCCGGACGGTCCCGGTGGTGGGGCGCAGCAGCGTGGCGAGGATGCGCAGCAGCGTCGACTTGCCGGCGCCGTTGGGGCCGAACACGACGAGCGTGCTCCCGGCCGGCAGGCTCAGCGAGACGCCGTCGAGCGCGGCCCGCTCGCCGTAGGCGCGGCCGAGGCCGGCCAGCTCAATGGCGGTGGTCACCGCGGATGGTGGCGACGGCGTGCGCCAGCACGGGAGCCACGACGCCGAACACCTCGTCGATCGCCTTCGGCGAGCCGGGCAGGTTGACGACGAGCGTCTCGCCGGCGACCCCGGCCACGCCGCGCGACAGCGCCCCCATCGGCGTGTGGCGCAGCGACTCGGCGCGCATCGCCTCGGCGATGCCCGGGATCTCGCGGTCGATGACCATGCGCGTGGCCTCGGGCGTCACGTCGTCGGGCGTGAGCCCGGTGCCGCCGGTGGTGAGGACCACCGCGAAGCCCTCGTCGACGAAGTGCTGCAGGCGGTCCTCGATGAGGCTGAAGTCGTCGGGCACGACCTCCATGGCCGCGACGTCGCAGCCGGCCTCCTCGGCGCGCTGGGCCAGCAGCGCCCCGCTGGCGTCCTCGCGGTGCTCGCGCGACACGCTGGTGGAGATCGTCAGGACCGCGCAGCGCATTGGCCGCGCAGCGTAACGGTCCGGGGGCGCGCGGCCCCCTCGGACGGCATGTTGTTAGGGTGACCTAACGATGACGACGGTCACCACCCGACGGCCCTTCCCCCACTGCACGGGCGTCGCGCCCGTGCTGCGCGTCGAGGACGTGACGCCGCGCATGCGCCGCATGACGTTCGACGGCGCCGAGCTCGAGGACTTCATGGTCGAGGAGCCCGGCGAGATCATCACGCTGCTGTGGCCGGCGCCCGGCCGCGACCTCGTGCTCCCGCGCCAGGGGTGGCGCTTCCCGCCCGGCGTCGCCGACGCCCAGCACGCCCGCAACTACACCGTCCGCGCCTGGGACCCCGACGCCCGGGAGCTGACGATCGACTTCGTCGTCCACGGCGACCACGGCCAGGCGTCGCGGTGGGCGCGCGACGCGCGGCCCGGCGACGCGATCGGCTTCGCCGGCCCGCGCACGCACTGGACCGCGCAGCCCGAGACCGACTGGACGCTGCTGGTCGCCGACGAGACCGGCCTGCCCGCCCTGGCGGCGATCGCCGACGCGCTGCCCACCGGGCACCCGGCGATCGCGGTCGTCGAGGTGGCCGACGCCGCCGAGCGCCAGGAGATCCCCACGTCCGCGCGCCTGGAGCTGCACTGGGTCCACCGCGACGGCGCCGCGCCCGGGCCGCGGGGCCCGCTGGCCGAGCACGTGCTCGGGCTCGACCTGCCGCCCGGCGCCGGCCGCGCGTGGGGCGGCGGCGAGGCCGCCGCGATGCGCCGCATCCGCGATCACCTGAAGGGGCCCTGCGGCCTCGACGCCGGCGCGGTCTCCGTGCTCGGCTACTGGAAGCACCGAGACACCGACAGCTGGGAGTGACGTGACCTCGCCTCGCCGCCTGACCGCCCTCGCCGCCGCGCTGGCGGCGGTGCTCGTCCTTGCCGCCTGCGGCTCCGACGACGACGGCTCGACCGCCACCGGCAGCGCGACCGCCACCGGCGCGGCCGCCGCGACCGGGACCTTCCCGGTGACGGTGGAGCACGAGTTCGGCACGACCACCATCGAGGCGCCGCCCGAGCGGGTCGTCTCCTACGGCTACACCGACCAGGACACGCTGCTCGCGCTCGGGATCACGCCGGTCGGGATCCTGCAGTGGATTCCCGAGTGGAAGCGCGGCGTGGGCGCCTGGTCGACCGCCGCGCTGGGTGACGCGCAGCCGGAGATGCTCGCCAACGAGACCTCGCCGGACTTCGAGGCGATCGCGGCGCTGCGCCCCGACCTCATCTCGATCGTCAACTACGACCTCGACAAGTCCGCCTACGAGAAGCTGTCGCGCATCGCCCCGACCGTCCCGACCGTCGAGGGCTACCCGCCGTACGGCACGCCCTGGGACGTCATCGCGACCCAGGTCGGCGCCGCGGTCGGCAAGCGCGATGAGGCCCAGCAGCTCGTCGACGAGGCCGAGGCCGCCTTCCAGGCCGTCCGCGACGAGCACCCCGAGTGGGCCGGCAAGCAGGTGATGATCGTGACCCCGTCGCCCGAGGGCGGCATGTACATCTTCGCCGACTCCGACTCGCGCGGGCGGTTCGTCTCCGAGCTGGGCTTCGAGCAGTCGCCCGAGGTCGCCGAGCTCACCGGCGACGCGTTCTACACCGAGATCAGCCCGGAGCGCTTCGACCTGCTCGACGGCGACGCGCTCGTGATGCTCGCCGACACGACGGCGGCGAAGGCGTCGCTCGACGACATGCCGACGTACCGGAACCTCGACGTCGTGCGCGACGGCCGGGTCGTCACGATCACCGACCTGGAGCTGAGCATGGCGCTGTCGGCGTCGACGCCGACCGCGATCCCGTACGCGCTCGAGCGGCTCGTGCCCGACCTCGAGCAGGTGCTGGCGAAGGCGAAGTAGCCGCCGGCTACCGCGGCGGCCGCCGCCAGTCGGAGCGGCCGCCGGTCTTCTCCAGCAGCGCGACCTCGGCGATCTCGACGCCGCGCTCGATCCCCTTGACCATGTCGTAGACGGTCAGGGCGGCGACGCTCGCGGCGGTCAGCGCCTCCATCTCCACCCCGGTCTTGGCGGTGACGCGCGCGGTCGCGGTGATCGTGACGAGGCCCGCCTCGGCGTCGACGTCGCAGTCGACCGAGACCTTCTCGAGCGGCAGCGGATGGCACAGCGGGATCAGGTCGCTCGTGCGCTTGGCCGCCTGGATGCCGGCGATGCGCGCGGTGCCGAGCACGTCGCCCTTGGGCGCGTCGCCCGCCACGATCGCGGCCGCGGTCGCGGGCGTCATGCGCACGAGCGCCCGGGCGGTGGCCGTGCGGGTCGTCACCGCCTTGTCGCCCACGTCGACCATGCGCGCGTTCCCGGCGTCGTCGAGGTGGGTGAGCCGGGTCATCGTCGTCAGGCCGCGGCGTGCTGCGCGGCCGCGATCAGGTCGCGGACGGCCTGCTCGTCGCCGCGCTCGAGCAGCTCGATCGGGTCGGGCTCGCCGTTCACGATCCCCTCGAAGAACGCCTTGCGGTCCTGGTAGGTCGGCAGCGTGGACTTCGCCCACCCGCGGGCCTCGTTGAGCAGGATCGCCAGCCGCGCGTACGGCTCGCCGTACTGCTCGGCGATCTGGCGCTTCATGCGCTTGGCCAGCGCGGGCGACGCGCCCGCGGTGGAGATCGCGATCGCCAGCGGGCCGGTGCGGACGATCGCGGGCAGGATGAAGTTGCACAGCGGCGGGACGTCGACGACGTTGACGAGCATCGCGCGCCGCTCGGCGTCCTCGTAGATGCGGATGTTCGTGTCGGTGTCGTCGGTGGCGGCGATCGCCATGAACATGCCCTCGAGGTCCTGCGGGCCGGCGTAGTCGCGGCGCTCCCAGGCGATCGAGCCCTCGGCGGCCAGGCGCTCCAGCTCGGGCACCGCCTCGGGGGCGATCAGCGTCACGTCGCCGTCGCAGGCGAGCAGGCCCTCGACCTTCTCGAGGCCGATCTCCCCGCCCCCGATGACGAGGGAGCGGCGGCCGCGCAGGCGCAGGCACGCGATGTAGAACGGCGTGTCCAGCATGTCCTGCACGCAGGTCTGGTCGCAGATCCCGCGGCGGAACTGGCAGACGCACGGCTTTCCGCGGTAGGCGGCGGCGGGCATCGGTCCGAGGGTAGCTCGCCCGGCCCGCGGGCGCACCGAGGCGAGACGCGCCGCGGCGGACGAGCGGCGATCATGGCGGGATGGCGGTGGCGGCGGAGCGGGCCAGCGGGACGATGGCGGAGGGCGCGCGGGCGGCCGCCCCGCTGGCCGTCGCCGTCGGCGTGTTCGGCATCGCCTTCGGCGTGCTGGCGCGCGACGCGTTCGGCGCCACCGCGTCGCTCGTGTTCTCGGCGGCGACGTTCGCCGGGTCCGCCCAGTTCGCGGCCGTGTCCCTGGTGGGCACCGGCGGCATGGCCGGGGCGATCGTCGCCGCGCTGCTGCTGAACTCGCGCTACCTGCCGATCGGCCTGTCGGTGGCGCCGTCGCTGCCGCGGCCCCTGTGGCGGCGGCTGCTGGCGGCGCAGCTCTGCGTCGACGAGTCGTGGGCGATCGCCCACCGCGGCGGCGGCCGCTACGACGCCCGCGTCCTGATCGGCGCGGGGATCGTGCTGTACCTGGCGTGGCTGGTCGGCACGGCGCTGGGCCTGCTCGGGGGCGAGGTGATCGGCGATCCCGAGGACCTCGGGATGGACGCGGCGTTCCCGGCGCTGTTCCTGGCGCTCCTCGCCGGCCAGGTGCACGACCGCCGCGGCGCGGTCGCCGCCGTGCTCGGCGGGCTCGTCGCGCTCGCGCTCGTCCCGTTCGTCCCCGCGGGCGTGCCGATCATCGCCGCCTCGGTGGTGTGCCTCATCGGCCTGCGACCGGTGCGCGCATGAGCGACGCCTGGATCGTCGTCGGCATCGTCAGCGCGGGCACGATCGCGCTGAAGTCCGCGGGCCCGCTGCTGCTCGGCGGGCGGGAGCTGCCGCCGCGCGTGATGGGCGTCCTGGCGCTGCTGGCGCCGAGCCTGCTGGCCGCGCTCATCGTGACGAACACGCTCGGCGGCGACCGCGCGGTCGAGCTCGACGCGCGCGCCCCCGGGCTGGCGGTCGCCGGCGTGGCGCTCCTGCTGCGGGCGCCGCTGCTCGTCGTCGTCGCGGCCGCCGCCGCGGTGACGGCCGGCGTTCGCGCCCTCGGCTGGCTCGCCTAGATCGCCTGCATCAGCGCCGGCGCAGGGCGCGCCCCACGGCGCGCGTGAGCGGCAGCGGTCCCTGGCGCAGGGCGCGCTCGCGGTCGCGGTCGCGGACCGAGCGCAGCTGGGCGACCATCCGGCCTGCGCGCTCGACGGTCGCGTCGTAGGGCCCCCACCACAGCGCGGCGCCGCGCGGCGGCTCCCAGGTGATCGCGCGGGGCGCGGCGAACGCGCGCAGCGCGTCGACACCGCCGGCGCCGCCGCCCCACGGCGCGGCCGGCAGCGACGGGACGACGCGGTGGTCGTTCAGCCACACCGTCCCGGCGCCGAGCGCGCGGGCGATCCGCTCGCCCTCGTAGCGGTTGGCCGTCCACACCGAGATCCCCGG
>DATMSA010000202.1:0-7584 GCA_035565675.1 Capillimicrobium sp.
CGCCGCCTTCTCCAGGCCGGTGATCACGTCGCCGCTGCGCGACGAGGCGGGGTAGCCGGCGCTGGCCAGCACGACCGTGACCGCGGTGGCGTCGTCCCACTCCAGCGTCGCCCCCGCCAGGCCGCCGGGCCGCGTGGCGGCGAGCATCAGGTCGAGCAGGTCGGAGCGCAGGCGCGGCAGCAGCGCCTGGGTCTCGGGATCGCCGAACCGGACGTTGAACTCGATCACCTTCGGGCCGTCGGCGGTGAGCATCAGCCCGGCGTACAGGACCCCGTGGAACGGGATGCCGCGGCGGCGCATCTCGTCGACGACCGGCTGGTGGACGCGCGCGACGATGTCGTCGACGTCGATCCCGGGCACCGGCGAGTAGGAGCCCATGCCGCCCGTGTTCGGCCCGGTGTCGCCGTCGCCGATGCGCTTGAAGTCGCGGGCCGGCGCCATCGCCACGGCGCGCTCGCCGTCGCACAGCGCCAGCAGCGACAGCTCCTCGCCCTCGAGGTGCTCCTCGACGATCACCGACATCGGGCCGAAGCGGTGCGCGACGAGCACGTCCTCGAGCGCGGCCCGCGCCGACGCCTCGTCGGGGGCGATCACGACGCCCTTGCCCGCGGCCAGGCCGTCGGCCTTCAGCACGGCGGGATAGCGGTCGATCGCCGCCATCGCCGACTCGACGGTGGTGTGCTCGCTCCAGCCGGCGGTCGGGACCCCGGCGGCCTCCATGATCTCCTTGGCGAACGCCTTGGAGCCCTCCAGTCGCGCCGCGGCCGCGCTCGGCCCGAACACGGCGATGCCCGCCTCGGCGAGGCGGTCCGCGAGGCCGTCGACGAGCGGCGCCTCGGGCCCGACGACGACGAGGTCGACCGCCTCGTCGCGGGCGACGTCGAGCGGGTCGCCGCTGAGGACACGGGCGTCGGCCGCGATCCCGGCGTTGCCGGGCACGGCGAGGATCTCGGGGTTGTGGGGCGAGCGGTGCAGCGCGCGCACGATCGCGTGCTCGCGGCCGCCGGAGCCGACGACGAGGACCTTCACGGACGGCAGCCTACGCGCTGGAGCGGGCGGCTACAGCCCGGCGATGAAGTCGTCGATCGGGATCGCGCTCAGCGTCTCGTACTGGACGGTGCCGCGCGAGCCGAGCTCCAGCGACACGCGCGCCATCGTCTGCTCGTCGGGTGCCTCGACGATGTTCACGAAGTCGAAGCGGCCCAGCGTCGCCCACTGCGCCTTCACGGTCGCGCCGAGCTGCTCCACCTCGTGGTTGACCTCACGGATCCGCTGCGGGTTGTTCTTGACGGTCTGGACGCCCTCGGGCGTCAGCGTCGAGAGCATGATGTAGGTGGGCATCGGCTCCTAACCTCCGGTCGGGTGCCGTTCGTTCTATCCGAATTGCCGCCGCCGTGGGTCGCGACCGACCGGCCGTGCTACGTGGCCGAGTCGCCCGTCGTCGTGCGCGGGGGTGGGTTCGACCCCGGCGCGCCCCTGCGGATCACCCGCGAGGGCGAGGTCATCGCCACCACCGTGGCCGAGCCCGACGGCACGTTCGCCGCGTCGGTCGACGCCGGTCCGCTGCCCGACGGCGTCGCCGAGCGGGTCCTCGAGCTGACCGTCGCCGGCACGACGACGAGCGCCGCCAAGCGCGTGCGGGTCACCCGCTTCGGCGCCGCCTACGCGCCGCGCGCCGCCCACCCGCGGGCCCGCGTGCGCTTCTCGGCCTTCGGCTTCGGGCCCGGGCGGGCGGTCTACGTCCACTACCTGCGCCCCGACGGCAGCGCCGCCAAGACCGTGCGGCTGGGCCCGACCCGCGGCGAGTGCGGGACGATCCGCCGCACCGCCCCCCGGCGCCTGTTCCCGTTCCGGCCGCGGCCGGGGCAGTGGCGGCTGCAGTTCGACACCGCGCGCGCCTACGATCCGCAGGCGGTCCCGCGCGTGGTGCTGCCGGTCCGCGTCCGCTAGCCCGCCTGAGGGATCCCCCCGATGCGGGCACGGCGGGTCGCGGCGATCGTGCGTGCCCACCGACTCCCAGACAGGAGACCATGTTCCGCACGATCCTCGTGGCGGCGACCGCCGCCACGCTCGTCGCCGCGCCCGCGCAGGCCGCGCCCGGCGACATCGACCGATCCTTCGGCTGGCCGCTCGGCTTCGTCAGCGACGGCGGCGGCGACATCGCGACCGACGTCGTGGCGCTGCCCGGCGGCGGCGCCGCCGTGCTCGGCCTCGACGGCAGCCTCGTCGCCTACACCGCCACCGGCGAGCGCGACGCCGGCTTCGGCACCGAGGGACGGGTCGAGCTCGTCGACACCGAGCTCGGGTCGGCCAGCGCGCTCGTCCGCGACCCGCAGGGCCGCCTGCTCGCCGCCGTGCGCGAGGGCGGCGCCTCGGCCGTGACCCGCCTGACGCCGTCGGGCGCCGTGGACACGACGTTCGGCGACGAGGGCCGCACCGTGATCCGCTACGGCCTGTACCAGGACCACTACGTCCACGACCTGGCGCTGACGCCCGACGGGCGCATCCTCGTCGGCGGCTACGCGCAGGCGTCGGGCCGCGCCACCGCCGCCCTCGCCCGCCTGACCGCCGACGGCCAGTACGACACCGAGTTCGCGGCCGACGGCAGCACCACGATCCCCGGCAACGAGCGCAACACCGCGTTCGAGGCGATCGCCTCCGACGGCGCGGGCGGCGTCTACGCCGTCGGCACGAGCCAGTCGGACGCCCTGTTCGCGCACGTCCTGGCCGACGGAACCCGCGACCCCGCCTTCGACGGCGACGGCGAGCGGACGATCCACATCGGCGACACCGACGACCGCCTGCGGCCGGTGAGCGTGACCCGCCAGGGGGGCGGCCTGTTCGCCACCGTCCTGCGGGGCGACAGCGACGGCGAGCGCCCGGTCGTGCTCGCGCTCGACGCCGCCAGCGGCGCCACCAGGACCGGCTTCGGCGACGACGGGCTGGCCGCCGTGCCGAACGCCGACGACGTCGGCGCGATCGTGCCCGGGTCCGGAGACGGCCTGCTGATCGCCGCGAGCGGCGTCGACGAGGGCTCGCCGTGGCAGCGCTCGCTCGTCGTCCGCCTCGACGCGACCACCGGCGCACCCGACCCGCGCTTCGCCGGCGACGGCGTGCGCTCGCTGCCGTTCGACACGGTCCAGTGGGGCACGCGCCTCGTGCGCGACGCCGCGGGCCGCGTCACGATCGCCGGGCAGGGCGCCAACCGGCTGCTGGCCTGGCGCGTGACCGACGTCGACCCCGACGTCACCCCGTCGGGCGGCGAGACGCCGGCCGGCGGCGGGGTCGTCGCGCCGCCGTCGCCGTCGCCGGGCCCCGCGACGCCGCCGGCCCCGCCCGCGCCGCCGGCGCAGGACGCGCCGTCGCAGCAGCCGCCGCCCGTCGTCGCGGGCGCGCCGGTCCACCGGCCCGCGGCCTGGTTTCACCGGGTGCGCAGCGCCACGCGCCTGAAGGGCGAGGCCGACCAGGGCGCCGCGCGCGTCCAGGTGTCGATCACCCGCCGCGACGGCCGGCGCTGCCGCGCCGTGACCAGCACGCGGCGCGCGCGGCTGGGCTCGGCCGGCGCGTGCACGCTGACGCGGGCGCGCTGGCTGACGGCGACGAGCACGCCTCGGGCCGGCAGGACGCAGGTGTGGAGCCTGCGCCTGGCCAGGCGCCTGCCGGCCGGCCGCTACACGGCGACGGTCCGGGCGCTGGACCGGGAGGGCATCGCCGGCGAGATCGGCGAGGTCAGCTTCCGGGTGCGCTAGAGCTCGACGACGTCGAAGCGGGCATCCGGCGACCACGTCGCCAGATGCCCGCGCAGCGCGTCGACGGCGGCGCGCAGCGCGTCGTCGTCGCACGGCCCGAGCGCGTCGAAGACGAAGAACGCCGAGGTCGTCGCATCGCCGATCTGGGTGCGGCGGCCCTGGCGCCAGTTCCAGCGCCGGCACGTGATCCCGGCGTCGTCGCACCACACGACCTCGCCGGCGTCCGCGGTCTCGGGCTCGGTGCCGTCGCGCGGGTCGAACGGCTCGTCGCCCTTCGCGACGATGAGCCGCAGCGTGCCCTCCAGCGCGCTCGCGTCCTCGCCGCCGACCGGGATCAGGTGCGCGACGCTGACGGCGTTGTAGGCGTCGACGAGCCGGTTGATCTCCGGCAGCTCCCCGCCCTTGAGCACGCGGGCGGCGAGCGCCTCGGCCGAGCACGGGTACTTGCTCGGCTTGGAGCCGAACGCGCTGAACGCCGTCCGCCACGCCGCGATGTGCGGGTGCTCGGCGGCGCGCTGGAGGCCGCGGGCCCGCAGGCTCTCGGCCGCCTCGGCCAGCAGCGCGCGGCTGGCGTCGTCGGACGGGCCGCCCGCCAGCCCCTCCGCGCACAGCACGTGCACGCGGTAGTCGGGCCAGCGGGCGTGGATCTCGGGATCGACGGCGAAGCGTCCGGCGAGCGCGGCCATCGGCTACAGGCTGAGCGCCGGCTCGCCGACCGGGACGACGCCCTTCTTGAACACGATCTCGCCGTCCACGGCGTCGGCGACGATCGCATCGCCCTCGCCGTACTCGCCCTGCAGCAGCGCCATCGCGAGCTTGTCGACGAGCTGCTTCTGGATCACCCGCTTCAGCGGCCGCGCCCCGTACGTCGGGTCGTAGCCCAGGTTGCCCAGCAGCGTCCGGGCCTCGTCGGTCAGCGACAGCGTCACGCCGCGCTGGGCCAGGCGCTCGATGACCATCGAGGTCTGCAGCGCCACGATCTCGCCGATCTGCGAGCGGTCCAGCGACTCGAACTCGACGATGTCGTCCAGGCGGTTGATGAACTCCGGCTTGAAGTGCAGCTCCGCGCCGTTGCGGCCGCCCGGGATGTTGCTGGTCATGATCAGCACGACGTTCTTGAAGTCCACCGTGCGGCCCTGGCCGTCGGTCAGCCGACCGTCGTCCATGAGCTGCAGGAGGATGTTGAAGACGTCCGGGTGGGCCTTCTCGATCTCGTCGAGCAGCACGACGCTGTAGGGCCGGCGGCGCACCGCCTCGGTGAGCTGGCCGCCCTCCTCGTAGCCGACGTAGCCCGGAGGCGCGCCGACCAGCCGCGAGACCGCGTGCTTCTCCATGTACTCCGACATGTCGATGCGGACCATCGCCTGCTCGGAGTCGAACATGAACTCGGCCAGCGCGCGGGCCAGCTCCGTCTTGCCGACGCCGGTCGGGCCGAGGAACAGGAACGTGCCGATCGGGCGGTTGGGGTCCGACAGCCCGGCCCGCGAGCGCCGCAGCGCGTCGGACACGGCGCGGACGGCCTCGTCCTGGCCGACGACGCGGCGGTGCAGGCGCTCCTCCATGTGGACGAGCTTCTCGACCTCGCCCTCCATCAGGCGCGCCACCGGGATGCCCGTCCAGCGGCCGACGACCTCGGCGACGTCCTCGGAGGTGACCTCCTCCTGGAGGAACTTCGTCTCGCGCTCCTCGTCCTCGCGCGCCTCGCCCTCGGCGACCTTCTTCTCCAGCTCGGGGATGACGCCGTAGCGCAGCTCGGCGGCGCGGCTGAGGTCGCCCTCGCGCTGCGCCCGCTCGAGTTCGACGCGCGCGTGCTCGAGCTGCTCCTTGGCCTCGCTGACGCCCTTGATCGCGTCCTTCTCGGCCTGCCACTCGGCCTTCATCGCGTCGGAGCGCTCGCGCAGGTCGCTCAGCTCGCGCTCGATCGCCTCGCGGCGCTCGGCCGAGGCCTCGTCCTTCTCCTTCTCCAGCGACGTCAGCTCGATCTCGAGCTGCATGATGCGCCGGTCGAGGACGTCGATCTCCTCGGGCAGCGAGTCGATCTCGATGCGCAGCCGCGAGGCCGCCTCGTCGATCAGGTCGATCGCCTTGTCGGGCAGGAAGCGGTCGGCGATGTAGCGATGGCTGAGCGTGGCCGCGGCGATGAGCGCGCTGTCCTGGATGCGCACGCCGTGGTGCACCTCGTAGCGCTCCTTGAGGCCGCGCAGGATCGCGATCGTGTCCTCGACGGTGGGCTCGCCGACGGTGACCGGCTGGAAGCGGCGCTCCAGCGCGGCGTCCTTCTCGATGTGCTTGCGGTACTCGTCGAGCGTCGTTGCGCCGACCGCGCGCAGCTCGCCGCGCGCCAGCATCGGCTTCAGCAGGTTCGCGGCGTCGACCGCGCCCTCGGCGGCGCCGGCGCCGACGATCGTGTGCAGCTCGTCCATGAACAGGATGACCTGCCCGCCGGCCTCCTTGATCTCGTTGAGGACGGCCTTCAGGCGCTCCTCGAACTCGCCGCGGTACTTGGAGCCGGCCAGCAGCGCGCCGATGTCGAGCGAGATGACGCGGCGGTCGCGCAGCGACTCGGGCACGTCGCCGGAGACGATGCGCTGGGCCAGGCCCTCGACGATCGCGGTCTTGCCGACGCCGGGCTCGCCGATCAGCACGGGGTTGTTCTTCGTGCGGCGGCTGAGCACCTGGATGACGCGGCGGATCTCCTCGTCACGGCCGATGACCGGATCGAGCTTGCCCTCCTCGGCGGCCGCGGTCAGGTCGACGCCGAACTTCTCCAGCGCCTGGTACTTGTCCTCGGGGTTCTGGTCGGTGACGCGATGCGCGCCGCGGACCTGCTCGAGCGCTCCGGTGAGCGCCGCCTTGGTGGCGCCCAGCGCGCGCAGCGCCTCGCCGGCCTTGGAGGCGTGGCCGGCCAGCGACAGCAGGAGGTGCTCGGCGGAGACGTACTCGTCCTTGAGCTCGCGCATCTCGTGCTCGGCCGCGCGCAGCACGGCGACGAGCTCGGACGACGGCCCGGCGGCCTCGCCGCCCGCGGCGATCGTGGGCAGCGCGTCGAGCGCGGGCTGCACCTCGCGCCGCACCGCCTCGGGCGAGACCCCGAGCTTGCGCAGGACCGGCGGGACGATGCCGCCGTCCTGCTCGAGGAGGACCACGAGCAGGTGCTCGGGGGTCACCTGCGGGTTGCGGCGCTGCTCGGCGAGCTGGCCAGCCGCGGCGATGGCCTCCTGGGACTTGATGGTGAAACGGTCTGGATTCATGGGTCCTTCGTACAAGATCTAAGTCTTACTGACTGAGATTGTGACACACGCGTCAGCGCTTGGCAAGCGGGGTAGACGGACGCATGGCCCGTTGGATGCTCTACGTCGTCGCCGGTTTCCTGCTCGTCTACTGCGCGACCGTCCTCATCGCCGGGGAGCCCGCCTACGCGATCCCCGGCGCGATCCTGTTCGCCCTCGTCATGGGCTACGCCGTGGTCGAGCGGCGGCTCACGACCGCGCACATGCGCCGCCATGGGGGCGACACCGGCAGCGCGATGCGCGACGACGAGGACTGGCCCGTCCCGTCGGCCCACCTGACCGCCGACGACGAGCGCCCGCTGGGCGACACGCCCGAGGTGCACGACGAGATCAACCCGCACGACCTGCCGCCCGACCACCCCGGGCGCCAGGCCGCCGAGGAGCGGGCCGCGCAGGCGCGGACCCGCTAGATGATTGATGCCACGGCGATCGCTGTGGCGGAAGGGGACATAACGCAGCAAGTCGAAGTCGGCGGTGCTTAGACGCTCCGTCGACCCAAGGGGGCCACGATGCTCGCCGACCTCGACCTGCTGCTCACTGCGGTG
>DATMSA010000203.1:0-16501 GCA_035565675.1 Capillimicrobium sp.
CCTCGGCCGAGATCGAGGTCGCCGCCACCCCCGAGCAGGTGTGGCGGGCGATCGCGACCGGACCGGGGATCAGCGCCTGGTTCATGCCCGCCGAGGTCGAGGAGCGCGAGGGCGGCGAGATCCGCATGCGCCACGCGCCCGGCGCCGACGACCGCGCCACCGTCAGCGCGTGGCAGCCGCCGCGCCGCTTCGCCTACGAGGAGGACGTCGCCCTCGCGCCGGACCAGCCGCCGGCTCGCCTCGCGCACGAGTTCCTCGTCGAGGCGCGCGCCGGCGGCACCTGCGTCGTGCGCGTCGTCTCCAGCGGCTTCGGCGACGGCGCCGACTGGGCGGAGCTGTGCGACGTCATGGAGCAGGGCTGGCGCCGCGTCCTGGGCATCCTCGAGGTCGTCCTGCGCGAGCACCCCGACGACCCGTCCGCCTCGATCCTGGCCGGCGGGCGCACCCGCGGCCCGCGCCCCGCCGCCTGGCTGCGGCTCGTCGACGCCCTCGGGCTGCCGGGCGCGCAGCCGGGGGACCGCGTGACGATCTCGCCGCCCGGCGGGCCGACCCTGACCGGCGTCCTCGACAGCCGCAGCGAGCACGACCTCGTCGTCCGCGTCGACGGGCCGTGCCCGGGCGTGGCGCTGGCGTACGTCTTCGGCGACGGCGAGGCGGGCGTCGAGACCGGCCTGCGCCTGTTCCTGTTCGGCCCCGAGGCCGCCGGCGTGGCCGCCCGCGAGGAGCCCCGCTGGCAGCGGTGGTTTCGGCAGACCTTCCCGGGACCGCGCGAGATCGCCGTCGCCGTCGAGGTGCCCGGCACGCCGGAGGAGGTGTGGGAGGCGATCGCCACCAGCCAGGGCATCAGCGCCTGGTTCGTGCCCAGCGAGGTCGAGGGCCGCGAGGGCGGGCGCATGGTCCAGCACCACGACGAGGGCCCGGACGGGATCGTGACCGCGACCGTCACCGCCTGGGACCCGCCCCGCCGCTTCGCGTTCGCCGACGACGACGGGTGGGAGCCCGCGCCCGGCGCCGGGACCGAGCGCGTCGCCACGGAGCTGCTGGTCGAGGGTCGCGACGGCGGGACGTCGATCGTGCGGCTCGTCGCCAGCGGCTTCGGCACCGGCTCCGACTGGGACGACCCGGTCGAGCGCGTGTCGTACGGCTGGGCCCTGTGCCTGGCCGTGCTGCGGCTCGTCCGCACGTCGTTCGCCGGCCGGCCGAGCGCGTCGGCGATCCGCAACGGCAGCGTCCCCGCGCCGCTGGCCGAGGGCTGGGCGCGCTACCGCGCCGCGCTGGGCCTCGAGGACGCCGAGGTGGGCGACCCCGTGGCGCTCGCCGATCCGCGCTGCGTCGGCGAGGTCGCCCACGTCGCCGACCGGTCGCTGGTGCTCCGCCTCCGCGCGCCCGCCGACGCGCTCGTGGTCCTGACGTCCGCCGACCTGGGCGACCGCACGCTCGCGCGCCTGCAGCTGACCGCGTTCGGCGACGACGCCGAGGCCGCTCTCGCGCGGATCGAGCCCGCCTGGTCGGCGTGGCTGGAGACGCAGCTCCCGGCGATTGCGGACGGGATGCGGACAGGATGAGCCGAATGGACCGCACACCCCTGGCCAGTCGCCCGCCCAGCGCCTACGATGGTCGTGTGGAGGGCGTGGCAGGCACCGTCGCACCGGCGTTCGGGGAACTGGAGCAGCACCGGCGCGAGCTGACCGCCTACTGCTACCGCATGCTCGGCTCGCCGTTCGACGCCGACGACGCCGTGCAGGACACGCTGCTGCGCGCCTGGCGCGCCCGCGACCGCTTCGAGGGCCGCGCCGCCGTGCGGTCGTGGCTGTACCGCATCGCCACGAACGTGTGCCTCGACATGCTCAACGCGCGCAAGCGCCGCGCCCGCCCGATGGACCTCGGCCCGGCGCGTCCGCCCGACGGGCCGGTCGGCGACATCCTGCCCGAGGTCACCTGGATCGAGCCGGTGCCCGACGCGCTCGTCGTCCCCGACGACGCCGACCCGGCCGCGGTCGCCGACACGCGCGAGACCATCCGCCTGGCGTTCATCGCCGCCCTGCAGAACCTGCCGCCCCGCCAGCGCGCCGTGCTGATCCTGTGCGAGGTGCTGCGCTGGAAGGCCAGCGAGGTCGCCGAGCTGCTGGACACGAGCGTCGCGTCGGTCAACAGCGCCCTGCAGCGCGCCCGGGCCACGCTCGAGCAGCGCGACATGGACGCCGACGAGGTCGCGCCCGACGTCGAGTCCGCCGACGCCGAGCTGCTGGAGCGCTACGTCGCCGCGTTCGAGCGCTACGACATGGAGGCGCTCACCGACCTGATCCGCGAGGACGCGATCCAGTCGATGCCGCCGTACGAGCTGTGGCTCGAGGGCCGCGACGACATCTTCGGCTGGTGGTGGGGCCGCGGCATCGGCTGCAAGGGCTCACGCGTCATCCCGGCCGGCACCGCCAACGGCCTGCCCGCGTACGCGCAGTACAAGCCCAGCCCCGACGGCGGCTACGACCCGTGGGCGATCCAGGTCATCCGCGTCGCCGACGGCGGGATCGCGGAGATGACGTTCTTCCTCAGCACCGAGCGGCTGTTCCCGCTGTTCGGGGTGCCACCGCGCCTGGACGACTAGCTAGTCGGCCGGGATCACGTCGGCCAGGCCCATGAGCTCGAGCAGGCTCAGGAGGTCCCGCGAGGCGCCGCGCAGGCGCACCTGGCACCCGCAGCGGCGCGCCGCGAGCTGCAGCCGCGCGAGCGCGTCGGCGGTGACCGCGTCGGCCGGCACGGTGCGCACGTCGCAGTAGGCGATCTGCGGCGCCGTCTCGGTGAGCAGCGCGCACACGCGGTCGCACAGCCCGGGCAGGTCGGCGCGTGCGATCGGGCCGCTGATCGCGAACAGGACCGAGCGCTCCGGCAGGGCGGCCATGTCGCTTGGACCGCGGCCGCCCCCGGAAGTCATCGATCGGGCGACCCGCGCTGGCGCGCGGGCGCTCGGCTCAGCCGCCGTGGCCGGCGCCCGTGCCGGCGCCGTACCACTCGGCGCGCCAGGCGCGCATCTGCGCGATCTCGCGCGACTGGGCGTCGATGATGTCGCGGGCCATCGCCTGCAGGCGCGGGTCCTCGCCGTCCTCCAGCAATCGGCGCGCCATCTCGATCGCCCCCTCGTGGTGGGGGATCATCGCGTCGATGAACGCGCGGTCGAACGGCTCGGCCGTCTCGAGCGCCAGCGGGTCCATCGCCATGCCCATCTCGTCGTCGCTCATGCCCATGTCCGCATCGGGCTCGGGCAGGTCGCCGGCGATCTCGCCGAGCGTCGCGATCTCGGCGCGCTGGGCGGCCACGATCTCGTCGGCCAGCGCGCGGATCTCGGGATGCTCGGCGCGGGCCTGCGCGGTGCGGGCCATGGCGATCGCGCCGCCGTGGTGCGCCGTCATGTCGGCGACGAACGCGGCGTCGGCCTGCGCGCGGTCGTCGCGGTCGGCGGTGATGGCCACGGTGACGACGGCGGCGACGGCGGCAACGACCGCGATCGCGGGCGCGACGCGCCGCAGCACCGAGCCGGCGGTCGGCACGGCCTGCTGGTCGGCGCGCGAGCTGCGGAAGTCGCGCAGGCGCAGGGCGTTCAGCACGACCGACACGCTGGAGAACGCCATCGCGGCGCCGGCGATCACGGGGTTCAGGAGGCCGGCGGCGGCCAGCGGCAGCGCGGCGACGTTGTAGCCGAACGCCCAGCCGAGGTTCTGCTTGATCGTGCGCAGCGTCGCGCGCGACAGGCGGATCGCGTCGGCGGCGGCGCGCAGGTCCCCGGAGACGAGCGTCAGGTCGGAGGCCTCGATCGCCACGTCGGTGCCGGTGCCGATCGCCAGGCCCAGGTCGGCCTGCGCGAGCGCGGGCGCGTCGTTGACGCCGTCGCCGACCATGGCGACGACGCGGCCGTCGGCCTGCAGGCGGCGCACGACGTCGGCCTTGTCGGCCGGCAGCACCTCGGCGACGACCTCGTCGATGCCGACCTCGGCGGCGACGGCCCGCGCGGTGGCGGCGTTGTCGCCGGTCAGCAGGACCGGCCGCAGGCCGAGCGCGCGCAGTGAGGCGACGGCCTCGGCCGACGTCGGCTTGATCGTGTCGGCGACCGTCAGCACGGCGCGGGCGCGGCCGTCCCAGCCCGCGGCGATCGCGGTCTGCCCGCGCGCCTCGGCGGCCTGCCGCGCCTCGTCGAGCTCGGGCGGGAGCGCCATGCCGCGCTCGGCCAGCAGGGCCGGGCGGCCGACCACGACGGCGTGGCCGTCGACGGTGCCCTCGACGCCCAGGCCCTCGCGGTTGGCGAAGCCCTCGACGCCGGGCAGCGGGCCGCCGGCCTGCGCGGCGGCGGTGATCGCCCGGGCGATCGGATGCTCGGAGGCGTCCTCGATCGCGCCGGCGAGCCGCAGCGCCCGCGCGCGGTCCTCGCCGGGGGGGACGGCGACGTCGACCAGGCTCATGCGCCCGGTCGTCACCGTGCCGGTCTTGTCGAGCACGATCGTGTCGACGCGGCGAGTGGACTCGAGCACCTCGGGCCCCTTGATCAGCAGCCCGAGCTGCGCGCCGCGGCCGGTGCCGACCATCAGCGCGGTGGGCGTCGCCAGCCCGAGCGCGCACGGGCAGGCGATGATCAGCACGGCGACCGCGGCGGTGAACGCGAAGTTCGCGCCCTCGCCGGCCAGCAGCCAGACCGCGAGCGTCGCCAGCGCGAGCGCGATCACGAACGGGACGAAGACGCCCGAGACGCGGTCGGCCAGGCGCTGCACCGGCGCCTTGCCGCTCTGGGCCTCGGTGACCAGGCGCGCGATCTGCGCGAGCGCGGTGTCGGCGCCGACGCGGGTGGCGCGCACGACGAGGCGCCCGCCCGCGTTGACGGTGGCGCCCGCGACCTCGGCGCCGGGCGCGACCTCGACGGGCACCGACTCGCCGGTGAGCATGCTCATGTCGACCGCCGAGACGCCCTCCTCGACGACGCCGTCGGTGGCGATCTTCTCGCCCGGGCGCACGACGAAGCGCTGGCCGACCCCGAGCTCGTCGATCGGGACGCGGGTCTCGCGGCCGTCGTCGTCGAGCACGGCGACGTCCTTGGCGCCCAGCTCCAGCAGCGCGCGCAGGGCGGCGCCGGCACGGCGCTTGGCGCGCGCCTCCAGCCAGCGCCCGAGCAGGATCAGCGTGGTGACGACCGCGCCGACCTCGAGGTAGATGTCGTCCGTGCCGCCGCCGCGCTCGGGCACCAGCTCGAACGGCATCCGCATGCCGGGCTCGCCGGCGTCGCCGAGGAACAGCGCGTACATCGACCACAGCCACGCCGACAGGACGCCGAGGCTGATCAGCGTGTCCATCGTCGCCGCGCGATGGCGCAGGTTCTGCCACGCCGCGCGGTGGAACGGCCACGCGCCCCACAGGATCACCGGCGTGGCGAGCTGCAGGCTCAGCCACTGCCAGTTGTCGAACTGCAGCGCGGGGACCATCGCCATCGCCAGCACCGGCAGCGACAGGACCGCGGAAGCGACCAGCCGCACGCGCAGCGCGGCCGCCTCGTCGGGCGGCTCGGGCGCGCCGGCGTCGCCGCCGTCCGGCGCCGACGGCAGCTCGGCGCGGTAGCCGGCGGCGGCGACCGCGTCGAGCAGGTCCTCGGGGCGCGCGGCGGTGGGGTCGTAGTCGACGGTGGCGCGCTCGGTCGCGTAGTTGACCGTGGCGGTGACGCCGTCGAGGCGGTTGAGGCGGCGCTCGATGCGGTTCGCGCACGAGGCGCACGTCATCCCGCTGATCGGCAGCTCGACGTGCTCGGTGGGGGCGGTGGCGGGCATGGCGGCGCCTCAGGCGACGTCGTAGCCGGCCTCGTCGATCGCGGCGCGGACGGCGTCGTCGTCGACGCGGTCGCCGGTGACGGTCACGCGCTTGGCGTCCAGGTCGACCTCGACCCGCTCGACGCCGTCGACCCTGGAGACCTCGGCGGTGATGGCGGTGCGGCAGTGCTCGCAGCTCACACCCGGGACGGAGTAGCTCATCGCGGTGGTGCTCATACCCCGGGAGGGTATCACCGACGACATACCGGGAGGGGGTACCATGTCCGCATGGCGACCGAAGCGACCCCCAGCCGTGGCTACAGCGCGACCAAGGAGCAGCTGCAGAAGCGGCTGCGCCGCATCGAGGGCCAGGTGCGGGGCATCGAGCGCATGGTCGACGAGGACCGCTACTGCATCGACGTGATCACCCAGATCTCCGCGGTCCAGGCCGCGCTCGACAAGGTCGCCCTCGGGCTGCTCGACCAGCACGCCCGCCACTGCGTCGTCGGCGGTCACGGTGAGGGCGGGCCCGAGGAGCTCACCGACGAGCTGATGGCCGCCGTGGGGCGGCTGATGCGCCGCGGCTGACGCCGCGCCGCCGCGCGCAGCGCGACGAGGCCGGCCAGCGCCGCCGCGACCGGCGCCAGGCCCACCAGCAGCAGCGCCGCCCGCGGGCCGATCCCCGCGACGAGGGCGCCGCCGCCCGCGAGCGCGGCCAGCTCGGCGCCGTTGCGCGCCGCGTTGTAGGCGGCGAACGCCCGCCCGTGCAGCGCCGCCGGGACCCGCTGCGCGAGCAGCAGGCGCAGCAGCGTGTTCTTCACGCCGTGCCCGAGCCCGCCGATCGCGTAGCCGGCGAACGCCGCCGGCACGATCGCCCAGGCGGTCTGGGCGGCCATGCCGGCGCCCTGGACGCCGAGCGCGACGAGCGCCAGCGCGGCGGCGTGCCGCTGCGGCAGCCGCGGCGCCAGGCCGGCCGCGCCCGCGACCATCGCCGCCATCCACACCGCGACGATCGCGCCGTATACGGCGTCCCCGGCGCCGAGCACGTCCTTGACGTAGAAGACCTCGATCGTGATCGCGCCGCTGAGCACGAGCAGCGCGACGACGTTGGCGCCCAGCGCGATCCGCAGCGGCGGGTCGCGCCACAGGTGGACGGCCCCGTCCCGCGCGCGGGGCGCGGCGGCCGACGCCTCCGGCGGGCGGCGGGTCCGCAGCGCCGCGGCCGCGGCCGCGACCGCGAGGAAGGTGCCCGCGTTGACCAGCAGCGCCAGGCGCGGCCCGCCGAGCGCCACGATCGCGCCGGCCACCGCGGGCCCGGCGGCGAACCCGGCGTAGCGGGCGGCCTCCATGATCCCGTTGGCGCGCGCGAGGTCGGCGCCGGCGACCCGGGGGACGAGCGCGAACTCGGCCGGCTGGGCGACGGCGCCGATCGCGGCGACGAGCGCGCTCAGCGCGAGGATCGACGCCAGGTCGCCGGCGAACGCCAGCGCGGCGGCCGCCGCGGCCGCCAGCAGGGAGCTGACGACGAGCAGCCGCACGGTCTCGAGGCGGTCGACGAGCTGCCCGGCCACGGGCGCGAGCGCGACCACCGGCACCATCGTCGTCGCGAACAGGGCCGACACGGCCAGGCCGGAGCCGGTCAGCTCGTGCACGACGAGCGCGAGCGTCACGAGGGCGAGCAGATCGCCGGCCGCCGACAGGAAGGCGGCGCCGGCCAGGAGGCGCAGATCCGACATGCCGACAGCGTGCGAGGCGACCGTCGCAGCCCCGTCCCGGCCACCGTCCCGGGGCCGTCCCCCCGCCGGTAGGCTCGGCCCGTGCTCGACGTACGCGTCCTGGGCGCCCTGGCGGTGGAGGTGGACGGGCGGCCGGTGCCGCTGCCCGCCGACGCGCGCGCCCGCGAGCTGCTCGGCTGGCTCGTCGTCGCCCCCGGGCCCCACGCGCGCTCCGAGCTGGCCGGCCGCCTGCGCCCCGACGTCGGCGAGGAGAGCGCGCGCAAGACGCTGCGCGACGCCGTCTACGAGCTGCGCCGCGCGTTCGGGCCGGCCGGCCGCGACGCGATCGCCGCCACGCGCGACCAGGTTGGGCTCGACCCCGCCCACGTGCGCGCCGACCTGTGGGCGTTCCGCGCGCACGTCGACCGCGGCGACCTGGAGGCGGCGGCCGCGGCGGCCGGCGGCGATCTGCTCGCGGGCATGGACGCCGACTGGGTCCTGCGCGCCCGCGACGACCACGCCGCGCAGGTCGCGGGGATCCTGGAGACGCTGGCGCGGCGGGCCGAGGACGCCGGCGACCTCGACGCGGCGGTGCGCTGGACGCGCCGGCGCCTGGAGGCCGAGCCGCTGGCCGAGGAGGCGCACCGCGAGCTCATCCGCCGCCTCGCGCGCGCCGGCGACCGCCCCGCGGCGCTGACGGCGGCGCAGGCGCTCGCCGACCGGCTGCGGCGCGAGTTCGGCGTGCCGCCGGCGCCCGAGACCCGGGCGCTGGTCGAGGACGTGCGCCGCGGCCGCCTCGACGGCGGGGGCGCGACGCCGCCCCGCGCGCCGACCCTGCCCCCCGCGCTCGCGCGCGCGGCCGCGCCCGAGGGGCGGACGGGGACGCTCACCCGGCTGGAGGACGTCTGGCACGCCGTCCTGGGCGGCGACGCCCGCGTCGCGCTCGTGAGCGGCGAGGCCGGGATCGGCAAGACGACGGTCGCCGGCGCGCTGGCCCGGCGCGTGCACGCCACCGGCGCGGCGGTGCTCTACGGCCGCTGCGTCGAGCCCGCGCTGGTGCCGTTCCAGCCGTGGGTCGAGGCGCTGGAGGGCCTGCTCGCCGACCTCCCGGCCGGCGAGGCGGAGCACTGGCTGACCGCGCACGACGGCGCGCTCGCGCGCCTGCTGCCCGCGCGCAGCGGCCAGAGCGCCCCCGAGCACGGCGCGCCCGCGCGCTACCTCGCCTTCGAGTCCGTGCGCGGCCTGATCGAGCAGGTCGCCGTCGCGCGCCCCGTGCTGCTCGCCGTCGACGACATCCACTGGATCGACGCGGACTCGGCCGCGCTCCTGCGCCACCTCGCGGCGACGCTCGGCCAGGCCCGCGTGATGGTGCTGGTGCTCGCCCGCGAGCAGGAGCTCCAAGGCCACGGCGCCGAGCTGGTCGCCGAGCTGCGCCGCGTCGCCCCGCTCGTCCACGAGGCGCTGCAGGGGCTGGAGGACGATGCGGTGGCCGCGGTGCTGGCGCGCCACGGCGTCCACGCCGACGCCGCTCCGCGCTACCGGCTGCGCACCGGCGGCAACCCGTTCTTCCTGGGCGAGCTGCTGCGCGACGAGCAGGAGCGCGGCGGCGCCGCGGCCGGCCCGCCCGCGGGCGTCCGCGACGTCGTCGAGCGGCGGCTGGAGCGCCTGGGCCCGGCGTCGCGCGACGTGCTCGCGATGGCGGCCACCGTCGGCCCGCGCTTCGAGCTGCGCGACCTCGCCGCGGTCGGCGACTGGCCGCCGGAGACGCTGCTCGACGCGCTCGACGAGGCGGTCGCCGCCGGCCTCGCGGTGCGCGGCACCGAGGACCGGTACGCGTTCGCGCACGCGCTCGTGGCCGAGACGATCCTCGCGGGGCTGACGGCGTCGCAGCGGGCGCGCCTGCACCTGCGCCTCGCCGACGCGCTCGAGTCCGCCGCCGCGGCGCCCGGCCTCGTCGCCGCCCACCTGCAGGCGGCCGGGCCCCTGGCCCCGGCCGACCGGGTCGTGCGCTGGTCGGTCGCGGCCGCGCGGGAGGCCACCGGCGCGCTCGCGCACGCTGACGCCGCCGCCCACCTGCGCGGCGCGCTGGGCGCCGGCCCGCCCGCTGCCGAGCGACCCGGGCTGCTCATCGCGCTCGGCGACGCCTACGACCGCTGCGGCGAGCGCGAGGCGGCGCGCGCGACGTTCGCGCAGGCCGCCGCCCTCGCCCGCGACGGCGACGACCCACGGCTGCTGGCGCGCGCGGCGCTCGGCTTCGCCGGGCTCGCGGTCGTGGTCGCCGCCCCCGACGAGGAGCTCTCGCGCCTGCTGGAGGAGGCGCTCGAGCGCACGCCGGCGGGCGACCTCGCCACGCGCGCCCGCCTGCGCGCGCGCCTGGCGGTCGGGCTCTACTACGCGGACGCCGCCGCCGCCGAGGCGCTCAGCGAGCAGGCGGTTGCCGAGGCCCGCAGCAGCGGCGACACCGGCGCGCTCGCCGCCGCGCTCAACGCCCGCCGCGTCGCGCTGTGGCGCCCCGCGCACGTCCACCGCCGCCTGGAGGCCGTCGAGGAGATGCTCGCCGCCGCCGAGGCGGCCGGCGACCGGGAGGCGCTCCTGCAGGCCCGCAACTGGCGCGTGGTGGACCTGTGGGAGCTCGGCCGCGTCGACGCCGTCCGCGCCGAGATCGACGCCTACGAGCGGCTCGCCGGCGACGTCGGCCTGCCCCACTACCGCTGGTACGCGCCGCTGTGGCGCGGGGTGCTGGCGATGGTCGCCGCCCGCTTCGACGAGGGCCTGGCGCACACCGACGAGGCCGAGGCGCTCGGCCGCCGGGCCGCCGACCCCAACGCGCCGCTGCACGCCCGCCTGCAGCGCGAGTTCGTCTGCAACTGCCGGTTCCGCATCGAGGACGTCGACCGCGAGCACAACCTCGCCGAGGCCGCCCGCGCCCCGGTCGCCGAGCCCTGGCTGGCCGTCGTCGCCCGCGTCGACGCGCGGCGCGGGGACCGCGAGCGGGCGCAGCCGCTGCTGCGGCGGCTGATCGACGCGGGGGTCGCGATGGACGTCAACTGGCTGCAGGCGGTCCTGCTCGCCGAGGCCGCCGCCGACCTCGACGACCGCGATGCCGCCGCGTTCCTGCACGGGCGCCTGGAGCCGCTCGCCGACCGCTTCGCGATCATCGCCCGCGGCGCCGGCACGTACGGCTCGACCGAGCTGTACCTCGGCCGGCTGGCCGCGACGCTCGGCCGCCACGACGAGGCCGCCTCGCGCCTGCGCCGCGCCGTCGCCGTCAACGACGAGGCCGGAGCCGGCGCGTACGCGGCGGTCGCCACGCTGCGGCTGGGCGAGGCGCTCGCGCGCGCCGGAGACGCCGAGGCGGCGCGCGATGCGCTGCGCGACGCCCTCGGGCGCGCGGACGCGCTCGGGCTGCCCGCGGTCGCGGCCGCGGCGTCCGCGCACCTGTAGCGACGGTCCCGGGACGGTCGCCGGGACGGGGGGCCGACGCCGGGCGCCGAGGGTGGCGGCCATGTCCACGAACGTCTCCATCCACCCCGGCCGGACGGATCTGGCCGCCGCGCTCGCTGAGCGCCTCACCGGCGACGTCGTCGTCCCGGGCCACCCCGCCTACGACGACGCGCGCCGCATCTGGAACGGCATGATCGACAAGCGCCCCGCGGCGATCGCGCGCTGCGTGCACGCCCACGACGTGGCGGCCGCCGTGCGCTTCGCGGTCGAGCACGACCTCCCGATCGCCGTGCGCGGCGGCGGCCACAACGTCGCCGGCACCGCGCTCGTCGACGACGGCGTGGTCGTCGACCTGACGCCGATGCGCGCCGTGCACCTCGACGTCGCGCGGGGCACCGTCCACGCGCAGGGCGGCGCCACCTGGGGCGACGTCGACCGCGTCACGGCCCCGCGCGGCCTCGCGGTCCCCGGCGGCGTCGTGGCCGACACCGGCGTGGCCGGCCTGACGCTCAGCGGCGGCGTCTCCCACCAGCGCCGGCGCGACGGCATGACGATCGACAACCTCGTCTCCGCCGAGGTGGTGCTGGCCGACGGGCGCATCGTCCGCGCGAGCGCCGGCGAGCACCCGGACCTGTTCTGGGCGCTGCGCGGCGGTGGCGGCAACTTCGGCGTCGTCACGTCGTTCGAGCTGCGCGCCCACCCGCTGGGGCCGGACGTCCACGTCGTCAACGTCGCCTACCCGCTCGAGGACGCCCCGCGCGTGCTCGCCGGCTGGCGCGACGCGGTCGCCGGCGCGCCCGACGAGCTGTCGACCGCCGGGCTGGTGTGGTCGTTCCCGGCGGCCGAGGAGCTACCCGAGGCGCTGCGCGGCGCGCCCTACGTCGGCGTGTTCGGCATGTGGGCGGGCGACCCCGAGGAGGGCGAGCGCGCGACCCGCCCGCTGCGCGAGCTGGCCACGCCGCTGCTGGACGCGAGCGCGACGACGACCTACCTGGAGCTGCAGGGCTCGCTGGACCCGATGTTCCCGGCGGGGGTGCGCCGCTACTGGAAGGCGCTCTACCTCGAGGAACTCGGTGACGAGGCGATCGACCTCGCCGTCGACTGGTCGGGGCGGCGCGCGTCGCCGGACACGCTCGTGATCATCCGCCACTGCGGCGGGGCGATGGCACGCGTCGGCGCGCACGAGACCGCGTTCGGCGACCGCAGCGCCGAGTGGATGCTGAGCATCGACTCGAGCTGGAGCGACCCGGCCGCCGACGGCGCCAACGTCGCCTACACGCGCGGGTTCTACGACGCGGCGGCGCCGCTCTCCAACGGGCAGACCTACTTCAACTTCCCGGGCCTGTTCGAGGAGGGCGAGGCCGCGCTGCGCGCGAGCTTCGGCGCGGGGTACGAGCGCCTGGCGCGGGTGAAGGCCGCCTACGACCCGGAGAACCGCTTCCGGCCGGGGCAGAACGTCCGCCCCGCCGCGTAGCGACGCCGGCCGGGAGCCCCATGGGCTCCCGGCCGTCCGCCGCGGCGGAGATGATCGGCAGCCATGCCACCGGCGCTGCCCGCCGCGCGCCTTCGCCAGATCGCGCTCGTCCGCGAGGTCTCCGCGTTCGCCGTCGCGGCGACGATCCCGTACCAGGTCTACTACCTGGTCGCCGACGCGGCGCACTATCTCCCGGTCCTGCTGGCCAACGTCGTGTTCATCGGGGCCTACCTGTCGGCGCCGGTGGTGATCCGCGCCGGCCGCTACGACGCCGCGCGCAACGTGATGCTGGGCACGGTCTACGTCCAGATCTTCGTCGTGACCGCGCTGATCGGCGCCGGCGCGGGCGTCCATCTCTTCTCCTTCACGGCCGGGGCGACCCTGTCGCTGCTGTTCGTCGTGCGCCGCGACGGGCAGCTCCTGGCGCTGGCGATCCTGGCGTACGCGCTGTTCGTCGTCTGCCAGTTCGCGTTCGCGCCGGGCAGCACGCCGTTGGACGTCCCGTCGCCGGCCGCCGACGTCATGTACGCGGGCAGCGCGGCCGGCGCGATGGCGCTCGCGAGCTACATCGCCTACCGCTTCCGCGTCGAGATCGACCGCACCGAGGCCGTGCTGCAGGACACCAACCGCGAGCTCGCGCACCTGTCGGGCCTCGACGCGCTCACCGGCGTGGCCAACCGGCGCGCGCTCGACGAGCACCTCGCCCGCGAGTGGGGCCGGATGCGCCGCGACGGGCGCCCGCTGTCGCTCGCGCTGTGCGACGTCGACTGCTTCAAGGACTACAACGACCGCTACGGGCACCCGGCCGGCGACGCGTGCCTGCGCCGGGTGGCCGAGGCGCTGGGCCGCGCCGCCGGGCGCAGCGGCGACCTCGTCGCCCGCTACGGCGGCGAGGAGTTCGCCGTCGTCCTGCCCGAGACCGGCGCCGACGGCGCGCTGCCGGTCGCCGAGCGCGCGCGGGCGGCGGTCGGCGACCTGGGGATCCCGCACGCGGGCTCGCAGGTCGCGGCGACGGTGACGATCAGCGTCGGCATCGCGACCGCTCAGGACGGCGACCCCGACCCCGCGGCGCTCCTGGCCCGCGCCGACACCGCCCTGTACGTGGCCAAGCGCGGCGGGCGCAACCGCGTCGTCGCGTGGCAGGCGACCGACGACGAGACCCTGCAGCCGACCTGAGCGCCGCGTAGGCTCTCGCGCGGGTCGACGTCTCAAGGAGGGATCAGATGGGAACCAGTGGCGGACGGCGCGCGACGAGCGGCTGGGTCACGTTCGTCGGCAGCTACCTCGCGATCGCGGGCGTCCTCAACGTGCTGTGGGGCGCGGCCGCGCTGGCCGAGAAGCGCAACTTCGCCGAGGACGGCCTGATCTGGTCGACGCTGAGCACGTGGGGCTGGATCGCGCTGATCGTCGGCGCCGTGCAGCTCGTCGGCGCGTTCCTCGTCATCACGCGCCGCAGCGGCGGTCCCGTGGTCGCCGCGTCGCTCGGGTTCGTCGGGCTGCTCGTCAACTTCCTGTCGATCGGCGCGTACCCGATCTGGTCGGTCATCCTGCTGGCCGTCAACGCGCTCATCCTGTGGGCGGCCACCGTCCACAGCGACGAGTTCACGTGAGGACGCAGCCCGGACACCGAATCCGGGCGAATCCCGTACCGGGCCTGCGCCGGATCGCCGATGACGCGCGGTCCGGCGCGACGTAGCGTCGATCCGGCAAGCGAACGATGGGAGGTGACATGGCCACGACCATGACCCGCTGGCGTCCGTTCGCCGAGCTGGAGGACATGCGGCGGCGGATGGAGCGGATGTTCGAGGAGATCGGCGACGGCAAGGGCCGCAGCTGGACCCTCGCCATCGATCTCGTCGAGCGCGACGACAGGTACGTCCTGCGCGCCGACGTCCCCGGCATCAAGCCGGAGGACGTGAAGATCGAGGTCGACGACGACGTCCTGACCGTCTCCGCGGAGCACGAGGAGTCCGAGGAGGAGAAGCAGGACAGCTACGTGCGCCGCGAGCGGCGCTACGGCTCGTTCTCGCGCTCCATCACCCTGCCCAAGGGCGTGGGCGCCGACGACATCGAGGCCACCTGCAAGGACGGCGTCCTCGAGGTCAGCTTCCCCAAGCCCAAGGAGGAGGAGCGCAAGCCGATCACGATCACGCCGAAGGCGGCGTAGCCGCGGTCCGGTGGCGCGCCGCGGTCGGTTGACCGGCGCGCCACCGCTCGGGTAGCGTCGCGTGCGTCGTCCAGACGTGCCCGCCGGCCGCTGATGCAACGAGCGGGACGTGCCATCTGGTCCGTGACACGCCGCCGCTCGATCCTCGTCGCGCTCCTCGCCGCCCTGGCCATGCCCTCGGCCGCGCCCGCGGCCCCGGAGGCGCGCTCGCTGCAGTGGCGCGCGTGCGGCGACGGGTTCCAGTGCGCGACGCTGTCGGTCCCGCGCGACTGGGCCCGGCCCCACGGGCCGCGCATCCGCCTGTCGCTGATCCGCCTGCCCGCCACGCGCCCCGGCGACGGCCACGTCCGCTCGCTGCTGGTCAACTTCGGCGGCCCCGGGGCGAGCGGCGTCTCGTCGCTGCGCGGGTCGGGCCGGCTGCTGCGCCGGGCGACGAAGGGCCGCATGCACGTCGTCAGCTGGGACCCGCGCGGCGTGGGCGAGAGCGCCCCGATCCGCTGCCCGGAGGGCAACGACGCCTACTACGACGCCGACCCGGCGACGGCCGAGGGGCTGGCCGCCATGGCGGGCGCGGTCCGCGAGCGCGCCGACGCCTGCTTCGCGCGCTACGGCCGCTACCTCGGCGACATCGGAACCGACCAGACGGTCCGGGACCTCGACGCGATCCGCGCGGCCGTGGGCGACCGCCGGGCCACGTTCCTCGGGCTCTCGTACGGCACCCGCGTGGGGAGCGTCTACGCGCAGACCTTCCCGCGCCGCGTCCGCGCGATGGTGCTCGACGGCAACATGCCGCCGGTCTCCACCGTCACCAGCGTCTCGATCGGGCTGGCGACCGCCTTCGAGGGCGGGCTGGACGAGTACTTCCGGCGATGCGCGCGGATGGCCGAGTGCCCGCTCGGTGACGATCCGGCGGCGGGCTGGGACGCGATCGCCGCCACGCTGCGCAGCGACCCGCCCGTCGTCCCCGGGACCGGCGGCCGACGCATGACGATGGGCCTCTTCAACCAGGTGACGCTGGCCCTGATCATCAACTACCAGGGGTCCAGCGGCGCCGCCGGCCAGGCGATCGCGGCGTATCGGCGCACCGGCGATCCGACCGCGCTGTACGAGCTCGGCAGCGCCATCGCCGGCGCCCGCCGGCCGGACGGGTCCTACGGGAACAACGGCACCGAGACGTTCCAGTTCATCAACTGCCTCGACTGGCAGGACCGCCCGACGCCGGCGCAGGTCGCGGCCACGATCGAGAGCGTGAAGGGCGTCGCCCCGCGCCTGGGCGCGTTCGGCGTGGCCTTCGCGATGATGAACTCGACCGCGTGCCCCGTGGCGGCCAAGCCGGTGCCGGCGATCAGCAGCGACGCGATCCCGCCGGTGCTCGTCGTGGGCAACGACAACGACGCCGAGACGCCGCTCGTCAACAGCCAGGAGATGAGCCAGGCGCTGCGCGGCTCGCGCCTGCTCGTGTGGCGCGGGATGGGGCACACCGCGATCACGACCTCGCCGTGCGTGGCGCGCAAGGCCGGGCGCCACCTGCTCACGCGCGCCCTGCCTCCGGTGGGCGCGACCTGCCCGGACCTGCCGCTCGACTGATCGCCCGGCCACTCGTCCCGCCGACGGGGAGGCCGGTGCGCAGGAGGCTCCACCGGAAACGACGAAACCCCCGCTGTGGCGGGGGTTTCGATTGATGGAGCTAGCCGGACTCGAACCGGCGACCTCCTGGGTGCGATCCAGGCGCTCTCCCAACTGAGCTATAGCCCCGCTGTCGGAGTCGCAAGTGTACCTGCAGTCCACACCGACTCCGCCGTGTAGGACGATGTAGCCGCAAAGCATGAGCTTCCGGCGGCGCCTCACCCTCTTCTTCGTCCTCATCGTCATCGTGCCGATGGTCGCCGTCGCGGTCGTGCTGTTCCGGCTCATCTCCGAC
>DATMSA010000204.1:0-16221 GCA_035565675.1 Capillimicrobium sp.
GGAACGTGAGCAGGTCGGGTCGCCGGCGGCGCTCGTCCTTCCACCAGCGGTCGAAATGGGCGCCGGAGACCACCTTCTCGGGGATCCGCGCGTCGTAGAACGAGAACAGCGCCTCGTCGTCGACGAGGATGTCGCGGCGCCGCGCGCGCTCCTCCATCCGCTCGACCTCCTCGACCAGCGCCCGGTTCTCGGCGAGGAAGCGGTGGCGCGCGTCCCACTCGCCCTCCACGAGCGCGCGGCGGATGAACAGGTCGCGCGACAGCACCGGGTCGATGCGCCCGTAGGCGACCGTCCGCCCGGCGACGATCGGCAGCCCGTACAGCGTGACGCGCTCGGTCGCCACCACCGCGGCGCGCCGGCGGTCCCAGCGCGGCTCGGAGTAGGAGCGCTTCAGCAGGTGGCCGGCGAGCGGCTCGACCCAGCTCGGCTCGATGCGCGCCGCGGTGCGCCCGAACAGCCGCGACGTCTCGACCAGCTCGGCCACCATCACCCACGCCGGCGGCCTGCGCGCGATCCCGGAGCCGGGCCAGAGCGTGAACCGCGTCCCCCGGGCGCCCGCGTACTCGCGCGGGCGGCGCTCGTCGCGGACGCCGACGTGCGACAGCAGGCCGGACAGCAGCGCGACGTGCACCTGCTCGGGCTCGGCCGGCCGGCGGTTGATCGTCACGTCCACGCCCCGCGCCGCCGCCCGCAGCTGCCCGACGAGGTCCTGCCACTCGCGCACGCGCAGGAAGTGGACGTACTCGTCGCGGCACAGCCGGCGGAACTGGTTGCCCGACAGCTCGCGCTGGCGGTCGCCCAGATAGCGCCACAGGTTCAGGATCGCCGTGAAGTCCGAGTGCTCGTCGCGGAAGCGGGCGTGGAGCTGGTCGGCCTGGGGGCGGGCGGGATCGTTTCCGGCCGGCCGCTCGCGGGGGTCCTGGATCGACAGCGCGGCGGCGATCACGATGACCTCGTCGGCGCATCCCAGCGGGCCGGCCTCCAGCACCATCCGGCCCAGGCGCGGGTCGACCGGGAGCTGCGCGAGCCGGCGCCCCAGCGGCGTGAGGCGGTCGCCGTCGAGCGCGCCCAGCTCCGTCAGCAGGTTCACGCCGTCGCGGATCTGGCGGCGGTCGGGCGGATCCAGGAACGGGAAGTCCTCGATCGGCCCCAGCCCGATCGCGGCCATCTGCAGGATCACCGACGCGAGGTTGGTCCGCAGGATCTCGGGATCGGTGAAGCGCGGGCGCTCGAGGAAGTCCTCCTCGTCGTAGAGGCGGATGCAGACGCCGGCCTCCAGGCGCCCGCAGCGACCCTTGCGCTGGTCGGCCGACGCCTGCGAGATCGGCTCGATCGGCAGCCGCTGCACCTTCAGCCGCGCGCTGTAGCGGCTGATGCGCGCGGTGCCCGGGTCGACGACCGAGCGGATGCCGGGCACGGTGAGCGACGTCTCGGCGACGTTCGTGGCCAGCACGACCCGGCGCCCGGAGCGGCCCTGGAATACCCGCTGCTGCTCGGCGCTGGACAGCCGCGCGTACAGCGGCAGGATCTCGAGGTCGCGGAAGCGCCCCTCGAGCGCCTCGGCGGTGTCGCGGATCTCGCGCTCGCCCGACAGGAACACGAGCACGTCGCCGCGCCGCTCGCGCAGCAGCTCGTCGACGGCGTCGCCGATCGCGTCGATGCGATCGCGGTCGGGATCGCCGGCGTCGGGCGCGTCCGGGTCGCCGACCGGCCGGTAGCGCACCTCGACCGGATACGTGCGGCCCGACACCTCGACGACCGGCACGTCGGGGCCGAAGTGGGCGGCGAAGCGCTGCGGGTCGATCGTCGCCGAGGTGATCACGAGCTTCAGGTCGGGCCGCTTGGGCAGGATCGACTTCACGTAGCCGAGCAGGAAGTCGATGTTCAGGGACCGCTCGTGCGCCTCGTCGACGATGATCGTGTCGTAGCGGCGCAGCAGCTTGTCGTGCTGGATCTCGGCCAGCAGCAGGCCGTCGGTCATGAGCCGCACGAGCGTGTCGGCCTTCGAGCGGTCGCTGAAGCGCACCGCGTAGCCGACCGCCTCGCCGAGCGGCACCCCGAGCTCGTCGGCGATCCGCTCGGCCACCGACCGCGCGGCGATCCGGCGCGGCTGCGTGTGGGCGATCGTGCCGCGCACGCCGCGCCCCAGCTCGAGGCAGATCTTCGGGAGCTGCGTCGTCTTGCCCGAGCCGGTCTCGCCCGCCACGACCACGACCTGGTGGGCGCCGATCGCCTCCAGCAGCTCGTCGCGGCGCTGGCTGACCGGCAGCTCGGGCGGATAGGTGATCCGCGGGACCGCGGCCGCGCGCCGGGCGACCCGCTCCTGCGCGCGCTCGATCTCGGTGACGACCTTGGCCAGCTCGGCGCCGCGCGCCTCGTCGCCGCCGATGCGCGCGAGCCGCGCCAGGCGCCCGCGCAGGCGATGCTCGTCGCGGAGCGTCAGCTCGCCCAGGCGGGCGTCGAGGTCGGCGGCGGCGGACACCGACGCACGATAGAGGCGCGCCGCCGGTCAGCAGGTGGCCAGCGCCTCGCCCGGCGGGCGGCGGGCGAGCTCGCGGCGCAGCGCCGCGAACGCGATCGCGCCGCCGAGCAGCGGCAGCCAGAAAAGGACGACGCGGTAGGCGAGCACGGCGGCCGCGGTCTCCGCGGCCGGCGCCCCGAACACGATGAGCGTGCCGATCAGCCCGCCGTCGATGCCGCCGACGCCGCCGGGGATCGGCAGCAGCCCGCCGAGCTGGCCGATCAGGTAGCCCATGAGGATCGTCGTGATCGGGATGTCGGCGCCGAACGCCTGGAACGTCGCCCACAGCACGGCGTTGTCGAAGATCCAGTAGCCGATCGCGCCGCCGAGCACGAGCACGTTGCCCGAGCGCATCGTGCGCAGCGCCTCGGCGGTGCCGTCGACGAGCGCCCGCCGGGCGGCCGACCACAGCGCGGCGGCGCGCCCCGCGTCCTCGGCCGGCGGCTCCCCGGGGCCGAGCATCGGCACGAGCAGCACGGCGGCGATCACCAGGGCGGACAGCACCGCGGGGCCGAGCGTGAGCCACAGGGGCTGGTCGCCGAGCAGGCCGACCGCCATGACGGTGCCGAGCACGACGACGGCCACGAAGTTGACCGAGCTCTTGATGAGGAAGAAGGCCACGGAGCGGCGCGCGATCCGGTCGGCCGGCATCCCGCCCTCGTGCAGCGCCCAGGCGCCGAGCGCGAGCCCGGCCGCGCCGCTGGCGGGCACCAGCGAGCCGGCGCCCAGCTCGCTCCAGGCGATCCGCGACGCGGTCGACCAGCGCATGCGCTGGCAGAACACGGGGCGGAACATGATCACGTACGACAGGCACGACAGCGCCTCCAGGCCGATCGCCACCGCGACCCAGGCCGGCCGCGCGTCGCCGAGCAGCGCGCTGACCTCGCCCAGGCCGGGCGCGAACACGAACACGAGCATCAGCACCCCGAGGAGGGCGATGACCTGAAGGGCGCGGCGCGCGAGGCGCCGCGGCTCGAACTCGGCCGGCAGCGCAGTCCGTCGTCCCTCCGAGGAGCGGTCCAGAACGGAGGGAAGGTTCACGACCTCAATCATTGCAGAGGTCCGGTATTCAGGGAACCCGAATCAGGTCACGTCGAGAACGACCTTGCCGATCGCCTCGCGGCGGTCCAGCACGCGCAGCGCCTCGGCGGCGTCGGCCAGCGGGAAGCGGGCGCCGACGATCGGCCGCACGAACCCGGCCTCGGCCAGCCGCGCGATCTCGGCGCCCATCTCGCGCGCCGCGCCGGGCTTGCCGATCGCGTAGGCGCCCCAGCCGGCGCCCACGACCTCGATGTTGTTCAGCAGCAGCCGGTTGACGCGCACCTCGGGGATCGAGCCGCCGGTGAAGCCGACGACGACGTGGCGCCCGCCCTCGCGCAGGGAGCGCAGGCTGTCGAGGAACCGGTCGCCGCCGACCGGGTCCAGCACGACGTCGACGCCGCCGTCCGACCACGCCTTCACGGCGTCCTTCCAGTCCCCGTCGCCGCGCACGACCTCGTCCGCGCCGGCCTCGCGCGCGATGCGCGCCTTCTCGTCGGTCGACACGACCGCGATCGTCCGGGCGCCGAGGCCCTTGGCCACCTGCAGCGCCGCCGTCCCCACGCCGCCGGCGGCCCCGTGGACGAGCACGCGCTCGCCCTCGGCCAGCCGACCGCGCATCGCCAGCGCGAACCACGCGGTGTGGTAGTTGAGGATCAGCCCGGCGCCCTGGGCGGCGTCGAGGCCGGCGGGGAGCTTGAACGTGAAGTGCTCGGGCGCGACGACGGTCTCCGCCCACCCGCCGAGCATGCAGAACGCGGCCACGCGATCGCCGGGCGCCACGTCCGCGCCCTCGGGCGCGCTGCGCACCACCCCGGCGACCTCGCTGCCGGGCACGAACGGCAGCGGCGGCTTGAGCTGGTACTCGCCGCGCGTCTGCAGCAGCTCCGGGAACGACACGCCGGCGGCCTCGACGTCCACGATCACGCCGCGGCCGGGGGTCAGCGGGTGCGACGCCTCCGGCTCCGGGATGTCGACGAGGGACAGGGCGGTGTCGGGACCGGTGAGCTCGGTGATCTGGACGGCGCGCATGTGCGGGACGCTATACGGATGTCCGACTCCCTTCCCGTCGCCGTCGTGACCGGCGCGGCCGTCGGCATCGGCCGCGCCGTCGCCGACGCGCTCGCCGACGCCGGCCACCGCCTCGCGCTCATCGACCTGACCGATCCGACCGAGGCGGCCCGCGACGGGCTCGCCTTCACCGGCGACGTCTCCTCCCCCGCCGACGTGGAGGCGTTCGCGCGCGCCGTGCAGGAGCGCTTCGGCGGCGCCGACGTGCTCGTCAACAACGCCGGCGTGTCGTGCATCGCCCCCGCCGAGGACACCCCGCTCGACGAGTGGCGCCGCGTCCTGGACGTCAACCTGACCGGCCCGTTCGCGCTGTGCCAGGCCTTCGGGCGCGGGATGCTCGAGCGCGGCCGCGGCTCGATCGTCAACGTCGCGTCGATCGCCGGCCTGCGCGGCGTGTCCGACCGCGCCGCCTACAACGCCAGCAAGCACGGGCTCGTCGGGCTCACGCGGACGCTGGCCGGCGAGTGGGGCGGCCGCGGCGTGCGCGTCAACGCGGTCTGCCCCGGCTGGGTGAAGACGCCGATGGACGTCGCCGACCAGGCGGCCGGCGGCTACGACGACGCCGACATCGAGCAGCAGGTCCCGATGGGTCGCTTCGCGCGCCCGCAGGACATCGCCGCGGCCGTGCGCTTCCTGGCCGACCCCGGCGCGAGCGGGTTCGTCAACGGCGTCGCGCTGCCGGTCGACGGCGGGTGGACGGCGGACGCGAGCTGGACGACGCTGCGGATGCGCAAGCGCTGAGCGCGGCCGCTACCAGCGGCGGGCGAGCTCGCGCCGGTCGGCCTGCGCGACGCGCGCGGCCCACTCGAACAGCGGCCCGGCCAGCTCCCGCAGGCGCTCGACGCGCTCGCGGACCTCGCCGGTAACGTAATCGTCGCCGGCACGCTCGTGGCTGTAGCGGCACGCCGCCTCGGCCAGCAGCCGCAGCCGCGGCCCCGTGAGCACGATCGGCCCGCCCTCGGGCTCGTCGGCGACGATCTGCAGCACGTCGAGCAGCGCGACGAGGTCGCGCAGCGCCAGCACGTGCTCGGCGCTCTCCATGGCCGGGACGAGATGGTCCTGGGCCCGCTGCCAGGCGAGCGCCTCGACGAGCGCACGGGCGTCCGCGGCGGTCAGGTTCGTCGCCAGGACGACGTCGTCGCCGCCGCCGGCGACCGGCACCACCTGCAGCTCCGCGTGGGCGAACGACACGGGTTCCATGTACCCAGCGTAGGCGGCAGCCGGACGGATCGCCTGCGTGCGATGCCGCACACGCGGGTGCGCGCGGGCACGGACCGGCTGCGGCCTTCTACGCTCCCGCCCGCCGATGTTGCTCCTGTTGCCGCCGTCCGAGGGCAAGGCGGACCCGCCGCCCGGCCCGCCCGCCGACCTCGCCGCGCTCGCCTTCGCGGACGCGCTGACCGCGACGCGCGAGCGCGTGCTCGACGCGCTCGACCCCGCCCGGCGCAGGGCCCCCGCCGCGCCCGCGAGCACCGTCTACACCGGGGTCCTGTTCGCGCGCCTGGACCTGCCGTCGCTGCGGATCCGCGCGGGCCGCGAGGTGCTGATCGCCAGCGCGCTGTGGGGCGTCGTGCGGCCCGGCGACCGCATCCCGCGCTACAAGCTGCCGATCGGCGAGCGGGTCGCCGCGCTCGGGCCGCTCGCCGCGCTGTGGCGCGACCCGCTCGCCGGCGCGCTGGGAGGGCTCGACGCCCCGGGCGCGCTCGTCGTCGACTGCCGCTCGGGCGGCTACGTGGCGATGTGGCGCCCGCGCGAGGCCGCGCGCGTGGCCGTGCGCGCCTTCCGCGTGCTGCCCGACGGCGGACGCAAGCCGATCTCGCACATGGTCAAGGCGGCGCGCGGCGACGTCGCCCGCGCGCTGCTGGCCGCTCCGCGCCGCCCGCGCCGGCCCGCAGACGTCGCCGAGGCGGCCGCGCAGGCCGGCCTGGAGGTCGAGCTGGCCGAGGACGGCGCGGGCTGGACGCTCGACGTCCTGGAGCGCTGACCGCGGGGCGTCAGACGTGGTCGACGTACAGGTCGACCATCGGCTCGGAGCCGGGCACGTAGGCGTACTGGTCGAAGTCGGTGACGCCCTCCTCGACGAGCACGTCCTCGCACAGGTAGGTGTTGCCGGTGCACTCCCGCGACGGCCGCGTGATCACCGCGTACGCGGCGTCGGCGTACAGCTCCGGGCGGCGGGAGCGCTTCATCGCCTCGTCGCCGCCGAGCAGGTTCTGCACCGCCGCGGTGGCGATGATCGTGCGCGGCCACAGCGCGTTGGAGGCGATCCCGTCCTCGCGGAACTCCTCGGCGAACCCGAGCGCCAGCAGGCTCATGCCGTACTTGGCGACCGTGTAGGCGATGTGCCCGCGCAGCCACTTGGGATCGAGCGAGATCGGCGGCGAGAGCGTGAGGATGTGCGGGTTCTCGGCCCGGCGCAGGTGCGGGATGCAGGCGCGCGAGACGACGAACGTGCCGCGCGAGTTGATCGACTGCATCAGGTCGTAGCGCTTGACCGGCAGGTCCTCGGTGCCGGACAGGTTGATCGCGCTGGCGTTGTTGACGCACACGTCGATCCCGCCGAAGCGCTCGACGGCCTGCGCGACCGCGGCCTCGACCTGCTCCTCGTCGCGGATGTCGCCGACGATCGGCAGCGCCTGCCCGCCGGCCGCCTCGATCTCCTCGGCGGCCGTGTAGACGGTCCCGGGGAGCTTGGGGTGCGGCTCGGCGGTCTTGGCGATCAGCGCGACGTTGGCGCCGTCGCGCGCCGCGCGCAGCGCGATCGCCAGGCCGATGCCGCGGCTGGCGCCGGAGATGAACAGGGTCTTGCCCTGCAGCGGAGCGGACATGGCCGGGACCGTATCCGGACCCGGCCGTCGTCGCGGCGCTTGCCGGGCGTCAGCGGGCGATCACGAGCACGCGGTTGGCGATCGTGACGTTGCCGGCCGCGTCGCGGGCCTGGACGGCGAGCCGCAGGCGGACCCGGCGTCCGCGGTGGCGGCGCAGCCGGCGGGCCTGGGCGGCCGGCAGGCGCAGCCGCACCCGCACGGTGCCGCCGGCCGCGACGGCGCGCTCGGACTCCACGAGCGTCTCCATCACCGGGCGGTCGACCGAGCCGCGGCGGCCGCGCTCGCGGCGCAGCGCGCTCGTGCGCAGCGCGACCGCCAGCCGGGCCGGCTCGTCGGCGTGGATCGTGACGAGCACGCCGCGCCGGGCGAGCGTGGCGAGGCGCATCCGGCGGGCGGCGCGCACGCGCAGGCCGGGCGCGTCGACGTCGTGGATCGTCGTCGCGCTCGGCGCCCCCGCCTCCACCGGGACGGGCGCGGGCGCGGGCGGCGGGGGCGGCGGCGGGACGGGGTCCGGGGCCGCCGGCGGCGCCACCGGCACGACGGCCCCGCCCCCGCCGGGCGCCGGGCGGAACGGCCCGCTGATCTCGTACACCGCGCCGCGGGTCGCGCCGCCGCTCTGCGCCGCGTAGGCGCGCTGCGAGGCGACGTACATCCGCGTCCCGTCGGGCGAGAAGCACACCCCGGCCAGCTCGGAGTCGTCGTGCAGCGGGCCGGAGACGCGCAGGAACGGCGCGACGGTCCGGTCGGGCGTGACCATCACGACGTCGAACTCGCTGTCGCCGTTGTCCTCGCACACGAACAGGTCGCCCGAGTGGTGGACGGTCAGGTTGTCGGGCCCGGTGAGGAAGCCGGCCATGCCGCTCGTCGCCGGGTCGTAGAGGCGCTCGATCTCCGCCGTGCGGGTGTCGTAGGCCCACAGGCTGTCGTCGCCCTTCGTGGAGAAGTAGACGACGCCGCTGTCGTACCAGATGCCCTCGCCGCCGCGGAACCGCGCGGTCCCCGGGACCTGGTGGCGGGTCGGGTTCGCCGCCGCGCCGCTGGGGTCGGGCACCTCCGCCCACGCCAGGCGGCTGCCGTCGGCCACGGCGATCTCCAGGAGGCCGGCGCTCAGGTCCGGGTACGCGGCGGGCGTGAAGCGGTACAGCCCGCCGTCGCTCTTGTCCTCGGTCATGTAGACGCGCCGCTCGACGGGGTCGACGGCGGCGGCCTCGTGCTGGAAGGCGCCCATCGCCGGGCGCACGACCGCGGGCCGGTCGCCCAGCGGCCAGCACTCGTAGACGTGGCCGCCGTCGAACTCCTCGCAGGTGAGCCACGTGCCCCACGGCGTCGGCCCCCCGCCGCAGTTGGCGGCCGTGCCCTCGCAGATCGGATAGCCGTCGACCACGGCGCCGTCGGCGTCGAACCGCAGCGCCCCCACCCCGCCCACCGGCGGCGACGACTCGGAGTTCGACACGACGATCCAGCCCCCGTCGGGCGCGGCGTACGTCGCCATCCCGTCGCTGTTGGGATGCCACGCATAGCCGCCGCCGGCGACGGTCTCGCCGGCGCGCGCCACCTCGCGGACGCTGAAGCCCTTCGGCAGCGCGAAGCCGAGCGGCCCGGGCGCCTGCAGCGGGCCGTACGGCCCCTCGCCCAGCGCGGCCGGGGCGGCCAGCGCGGCGCGCCAGAAGGACGGTCCGAAGGCGAGGACGCCGGCGGCGGCGATCCCGGAGGTCAAGAGCTCACGGCGGCGGGTCACGGTCATGGCGCCGATCGAACCGCCGGAGCCGCCGGACCTCGTGAACCAGGCGTGAAGAACCTGAGACGGTCCTGTGTAGCCCGCCGGCGCCCGGCGTGTCAGGCTTGCGCTCATGGCCGATCCGTCCCGCGCGCACGACCTCGTCCTGTTCGGTGCCACCGGGTTCACCGGCGGCCTCGTCGCCGAGCACCTCGCCCGCCACGCCCCGCCCGGCGCGCGCTGGGCGATCGCCGGGCGCAACCGGTCCAAGCTCGAGGCCGTGCGGACCCGTCTGGCGGCGATCGAGCCGCGCTGCGCCGACCTGCCGCTGGTCGTCGCCGACGTCGAGGACGCCGCGTCGATGCAGGCGCTGGCCGAGTCGGCGCGGGTCGTGATCACCACGGTCGGGCCGTACGTGCTGCACGGCGAGCCGCTCGTGGCCGCCTGCGCGCGGGCGGGCACCGACTACGCCGACCTCACCGGCGAGCCGGAGTTCGTCGACCGCACGTGGCTGCGCCACCACGAGACCGCGGTGGCGTCCCGCGCGCGGCTCGTGCACTGCTGCGGCTTCGACTCGATCCCCCACGACCTCGGCGTCCAGTTCACGGTCGAGCAGCTCCCGGAGGGCGTGCCGATCGAGGTGCGCGGGTTCGTGCGGGCGGAGGGCCGCTTCAGCGCCGGCACCTACCACTCGGTCGTCACCGGCTTCGGCCGCGTGCGCGAGAACGTGCGCGTCGCCAAGGAGCGGCGGGCGCGCGAGCCCAAGCCGGCGGGCCGCTCCGTGCGCACGGTCGTGTCGCGGCCCTACCGCGAGCCGGCGATCGACGCGTGGGCGGTCGCGCTGCCCACGATCGACCCGATCGTGGTGGCCCGCTCCGCCCGCGCGCTGGAGCGCTACGGGCCCGACTTCCGCTACGCCCACCACGCGTGGGTGCGCCACCTGCCGGTCGCGCTCGCCGCCGGGGCCGGGGTGGCCGGCGTCTTCGCGCTCGCCCAGCTCCCGCCGACCCGGCGCCTGCTGCTGAAGGCGATGAGCTCCGGCGACGGCCCGAGCGAGCAGCAGCGCGCCCGCAGCTCGTTCGCCGTCCGCTTCACCGGCGCCGGCGGCGGCCGGCGCGTCGTCACCGAGGTGACCGGCGGCGACCCCGGCTACGAGGAGACGGCGACGATGCTCGCCCAGTCCGGCCTGTGCCTGGCGCTCGACGACCTGCCGGCGACGGCCGGGCAGGTCACGACCGCGGTCGCGATGGGCCCGGCGCTGCGCGCGCGCCTGGAGCGCCAGGGGATCGCGTTCCGCGTGCTGGAGTCCACCGCCGCCTGACCGCCGCGGGGGCTGCGACGATCGGCCGATGAAGCCGATCTCCATCGCCGACCCGGACTTCACCTACGACCCCGAGGACCCGGACGGGTTCCACGCCGGCATGTTCCGGTTCGGTCCGCTGGCCGGCGGCCGCCGCCTGGGCGCGACGGTCTACGAGCTGCCGCCTGGCCAGGCGCTGTGCCCGTACCACTACGAGCTGGGCGAGGAGGAGTGGGTGCTCGGGCTGGAGGGCGTCGCGACCGTCCGCCTCCCCGACGGGCTCGTCGAGCTGCGGCCGATGGAGGTGCTCTGCTTCCCGCCCGGGCGCGACGGCGCCCACCAGCTCCGCAACGACACCGATGGGCGCGTGCGCGTGTTGATGTGGTCCGATGTCGTGTACCCGAACGCGACCGTCTACCCCGACAGCGACAAGATCGGGATCTGGACCGGCGGCGACCGCAGCGACGACCTCATCGCCCGCCGCTCGAGCGGCGTGTCCTACTACGACGGCGAGGCATGAGCGCCCCGACGGCGCGCATGTGCTCGGCGTAGCCGGGCCGGCGCTCCAGCGAGCGCGCGTCCATCATCGGGACGCTGACGAACGCGAACAACGCGACGATCGCCAGCGGCCCGGCGACCGTCCACCACCAGCCCGGGTCGGCGGCGAGCGCGAACAGCCACAGGCCCCACCAGAAGCCGATCTGGCCGAGGTAGTTGGGGTGGCGCGACCACGCCCACAGCCCGCGGTCGGCGGTGCGCCCGGCGTTGGCCGGGTCGCGGGCGAACGCGCGGAGCTGCAGGTCGGCGATCGCCTCGGTCGCGACGGCGGCGACCGTCACGACGATCGCGACGACGTCGAGCGCGCCGATCCCGTTGCCGCCCACGGCCACCGCGGGCCACGCGGCCAGCAGGCCCGCGAAGACGAGCAGCGTCGGCATCAGCTCGATCCCCGCCAGGTTGACGACCCAGAACGGCAGGCGCCCGCGGGTGTCGTCGCGCAGCTTGCGGTATCGCCAGTCCTCGTGGCCGAGGCCGCCCCACCCGGTCGCCCAGTTGGCGGTGAGGCGCACGCCCCAGATCGTCACGAGCGCGACCACGATCGCGCTGCGCGCATCGTCCCCGGGCTCCGACGCGGCCCAGGCGACGACGATCACCGGCGGCGCGACCGACCAGAACGGGTCGTACAGCGAGGCGTTGCGCACGAGCTGGGCGGCGGCGAACACGACGAGCGTCGCGACGACGTCGGCGGCCAGCGTGCGCGGGATCGGCGCCCAGCCGCCCAGCGCGATCGCGACCGCCCAGCCGGCCAGGCCGGCGAGCACGTACACGACGGTGACGAGGGCGAGCGCCGCGGGGCGCGGGATCCCGGCCAGGCCGCGGCCGATCCGGTGGGCATCCACGACCCGGCAGCCTAGGCTGGCCCGCGGAATGCGACGCGGACGGATCGCCCTCCTGCTGTCCCTGGCCGCCCTGGTGGCCGCGGCCGCGCCGGCGGCGGCCACGGCGGCCTCGTGCGCGGCGCCGCGCTGGGTGGCGGCCTGGGCGGCGGCGCCGACCGACGCGGCCACCGGCGGCTTCCAGGACCAGACGCTGCGCCAGGTGCTCGTCCCCCACGGCGCGGGCGACCGGGCGCGGCTGCGGCTGTCCAACCGCTTCGGCGACCAGCCGCTGACGGTCGACCGCACGACGATCGGCCGCCGCGCGCCCGGCGGCGGCGCGACCGTCGCGCCCGGGACGCTCGCGCCGGTGACGTTCGAGGGGCGGGCGGCGGTCACGATCCCGCCCGGCGGCGAGGTGGTCAGCGACCCGATCGCGATCGCCGTCGCCCCGTTCGAGCCGCTGCTGGTGTCGACGTACTTCGCGTCGGGCACCGGACCGCTGACCGAGCACTACTACGCGCGGCAGTTCCCGCTGGTCGCGGCCGGCGACCGCAGCGGCGAGGCGTCGGGCGAGGGGTTCGACGCGCTGGAGCGCACCGCGTCGTACGTGGTCGCGCAGCTCGACGTGCTCGCCCCCGGCTCGGTCGGGGCCGTCGTGGCGTTCGGCGACTCGCTCACCGACGGCTACGTCGCCGGCCCCGGCCCGGGCGAGGCGGGCCCGGAGGCGATCGGGGCCGACGGCGCCTACCCCGACGTGCTCCAGCGGCGGCTGCTGCTGACGCGCGGCGCGCCGTCGCTGGTGGTGCTCAACGCCGGGATCGCCGGCAACCGGATCCTCGACGACGGCCTCATCCCGCCGCACGGGCGCAGCATGCTCGCCCGCCTGCAGGAGGACGCGCTGGCGCTGCCCGGCGTCACGACCGTGATCCTGCAGGGCGGCGCCAACGACATCGGCGCCGGCGAGCCCGACGCGGCGCGCGTGATCGCCGGGCTGTCGGACCTCGTCGCCCGCGCCCGCGCGGCCGGCGCCCGGGTGCTGCTGGCGACGATGACGCCGGCCGAGGGCGCGCGGCCCGCGTCGTACGGCGACGCCGAGGCCGAGGCGGCGCGGGCGGCGGTGAACGCGTGGATCCGCTCGGGCGCGGCCGGCGACGACGTCGGGATCGTCGACTTCGACGCGGCGCTGCGCGACCCGGCGCACCCCGGCCGCCTGCGCCCCGACTTCGACTCCGGCGACGGCCTGCATCCGAACCTGGCCGGCTACCGCGCGATGGCCGAGGCGGTCGACCTGGCGCTGCTCGCCGCGCCCGCGTGCACGTGCACGGTGCGCCCGCCGCTGCGCGTCCGCGTCCCCGAGCGCTTCCGCAGCCGCCTGGAGCGCGCGGTCGTGACGGTCGACGGGCGCCGTGTGGGCACGATCCGCCGGCCCGGTCAGGCCGTGCGCGTCGACTTCCGCCGCGCGCGCGGCGAGCGCGTCGTCATCCGGATGCGCATCCGCCTGTCAGGCGGCCGCACGGTCACGCGCACCCAGCGGCTGCCCCGCTGCGTCGCCTGACGGCGGCCGGCGCGCGTTGCGCGGCTTCCAGAAGCGGCGCTCGATCGCGTAGGTGCTGATGACGCCGGCCGCGAGCGTGCCGCCCCAGAACCACCACTGCTGCGCGCCGCCGGTAAGCCCGGCCGACACGGTCAGCATGAGGATCGGGTACTGCCACAGGTACATCGGGTACGAGATGCGCCCCACGAACGGGAGCGGCGGGAGGCGCAGCAGGCGCGACAGCAGCGCGCCGTCGCTCGTGACCAGGCGCGCGAGGACGAGCGCGGTCCCGATCGCCACGATCGGCATCGGGACGACCGTGCCGTAGGCCGGGAGGACCTGCCAGGCGGCGAGGACGATCGCGGCGAGCCCGGCCACCGCCCCGGCGGACACCGCGAGGTCCACGCGGCGCGGGAGCGGGCCGGTGCGCCCGTGCAGCAGCAGCGCCAGCAGGCAGCCGGCCAGCAGCTCGCCGAAGCGGCTGTCGGGGCGGAAGTAGGTCGGCGCGACCGCCAGCCCCGGGTCCGGGCCGGTGGGCAGCAGCCAGAACAGCGACAGGCAGGCGACGGTGACGACCGCGACGCCGATCGTCAGCGCACGATGCGGGACGCGGCGCGCGAGCAGCCACACCAGGACGGGCGGCCACAGCAGGTAGAACTGCATCTCGATGGCCAGGCTCCACATGGGGCCCAGCGCGCCGAGGAACTGGGTGCCGTCGACGAGGATCGCCAGGTTCGCGACGTAGGTGGCGCTGACGAACACGGAGTCCCACCACTCGTTCCACGTGCCGTTCTGGCTCAGCTCGGCGCCGAACGGCGAGCAGAGGATCAGCAGCGCCGCCAGCGCCGGGTACAGGCGCCGCAGCCGGCGCCCGTAGAAGGCGCGCAGGTCGTTGCCGCCGCGGCGGTCGCGCTCGGCGAGCAGGATCGACGTGATCAGCATGCCGCTGAGCACGAAGAAGACGTCCACGCCGAGATAGCCGGCCGGCACCTTGAAGTCGTGGAACCCCATCACCGCCAGCACGGCGAGCGCCCGCACGCCGTCGAGCTGGTCGATCTGCCGCCGCATCAGGTGCGACGGAGGGTATTCCCGGCACGGATCGGCGCTACTCGGCGCGCCGCACGCAGCGGAACCCGATGTGGCTGGTGGAGGTGTCGATCGCCTCCCCCTGGCGGGCGGCCGGGCGATAGCGCAGGCAGTAGTTGGGGGCGCACAGGTGCGAGCCGCCCTTGATCACCTTGCGCGGGATGTCCGCGCCCGGCTCCCCGAACGCGTAGCTGGCGTCGGGCGAGGTCACGCGCGGGTTGTGCGGGACGCAGCAGGGGCTGCGCGCCTCGTACGGATGGCGCGGCGTGTAGTAGTCGTCGGTCCACTCCCAGACGTTGCCGGTGACGTCGTAGAGGCCGTAGCCGTTGGGCGGGAAGCTGCCGACCGGCGACGTGCCCTCCCAGCCGTCGGCGCCGGTGTTCTCCCACGGGAACTCGCCCTGCCAGGTGTTGGCCATCAGCCGCCCGCCGGGCATGGGCTCGTCGCCCCACGCATACGTGGCGCCGTCGAGGCCGCCGCGGGCGGCGTACTCCCACTCGGCCTCGGTCGGCAGCGCCTTGCCGGCCCAGGCGGCGTAGGCGGCGGCGTCCTCGTGGGCGACGTGCGTCACCGGATGGTCCTCGCGGCCGACCGTGTCGCTGCCCGGGCCGGCCGGGGCGCGCCAGCTCGCGCCGGGGACGTAGGCCCACCACTGCGTGTAGTCGGCCAGCGACACCCGGTGCGGCGCGCGCTGGAACACGACCGAGCCGGGCTTCAGGAGATCGGGGTCGGCGCCGGGGAAGTCGGCCGGATCGAGCGGCCGCTCGGCGACGGTGACGTGCCCGGTCTCCTCGACGAAGCGAGCGAACTGCGCGACGGTCACCGGCGCGGCATCGATCCAGAAGCCGTCGACGGCGACCGTGTGCACCGGCGCCTCCTCCGGATAGAAGCGGTCGCAGCCCATCCGGAAGACGCCGCCGTCGATCCACACCATGTCCTCGTGCCGGTCCGTCATGTCCTGCCATGATCGCGAAACCCGACGAGAGGACCGGATGTGAGCGAGCTGATCGCGATCGCCTACGAGGACGTCGACACCGCCCGGACCGTCGCCGACAACGTCGGCGAGGCGGTCCGCCAGGACCTCATCGACCTGGAGGACATGGTCGTCGTCGAGCACGATCGCGGTGGCCGCGTGCGCGTGCACCAGCCGTCGATGGCGGCGGTCGGGGCGGCCGGCGGGGCGCTGTGGGGCGGCGTGATCGGCATGCTGTTCCTGCAGCCGCTGCTGGGCGCCGCGATCGGCGCCGCCGCGGGCGGCGCGGCGGGCGCGCTGACCGACCCGGGCGTCGACGACGACTTCCTGCGCGAGCTCGGCGAGCAGCTCCAGCCGGGCACCGCCGCGCTGATCCTCCTCGTCAAGAAGGCGGAGGCCGACGCGCTGCTGTCGCGGGTGCGGATCCCCGGGCGCGTCATCCAGTCGTCGCTGACCGCGGAGGACCAGCAGCGCGTGCAGGCCGCGCTCGACGCCGCCCGCCAGGCGCCGCCCACCTGACCGTCGTTGTCAGATCCACGCCGCTATTCGAGTGTGATCCGACAACGGTGCGCGCGGCGGCGCGTGGCGAACGGCATCATCGAAGCGCATGGGCGGTTGCCCGACCCGCGTCCGCGCGTCAGACCCTATGGGCGTCCGGCCCGCGTGAGATAGGTGGCCGGCGGGCCTGCGCAGCGAAGTTCGTGGGCTTGACTGGCCGTCGCATCGGTTCGGGCCGCTGCGGCGGATAACCACATCGATGGAGGCCGCCGGCCA
>DATMSA010000205.1:0-4326 GCA_035565675.1 Capillimicrobium sp.
CCGCTCGCCGATCGGCATGTCGGTGACGTGGAAGCCGGTGCCGAAGATGATCGTGTCGACCTCGTGCTCGCGGCCGTCGGCGGTGACGATCGCGTGCTCGCGCACCTCGCGGATCGCGTCGGTGACGACCTCGACGTTGTCGCGGGTGAGCGCCGGGTAGTAGTCGTTGGAGAGCAGGATCCGCTTGCACCCGATGCGGTAGCTCGGCGTGAGCTTGCGCCGCAGCTCCGGGTCGCGGACCTGGCGCTCCAGGTGGCGGCGGGCGATGCGCTCCGGGCCGGCCGCCAGCCGCGGGTGCAGGAACGGCAGCACGAACAGCTCGCGCGCCCAGAAGATGGCCTCGCGCATCGCGCGCTGCGCGGCCGGGACCGCGCGGTAGAGGCGGTGCTCCCACGGGCGCAGCGGCCGGTCGGTGCGCGGCATGATCCACGGCGGCGTGCGCTGGAAGACCGACAGGCGCGCGACCTGCGGCTGGATGCGGGGGACGAACTGGATCGCCGACGCGCCCGTCCCGACGACCGCCACCCGGCGGCCGGAGAGGTCGTGGTCGTGGTCCCAGCGGGCCGAGTGGAACATCGTGCCCGCGAACGTGCCGAGGCCGGGGAGGTCGGGGATCGAGGGCTCGTGCAGCGGGCCGGTGGCCGAGACGACGACGTCGGCGGTCAGCGGGCCCTGCGACGTCTCCAGCCGCCAGCGGCGCGCGCCGTCGTCCCACGACGCCTCGAGCAGCTCGCACCCGAAGCGGATGCGCTCGTACAGGCCGTGGCGGCGGGCGACGTCGCGCAGGTAGTCCCAGATCTCGCCGCCCTCGGAGTAGGTGCGGCTCCAGCCCGGGTTCGGCGCGAACGACAGCGAGTAGAGGTGGGAGGGCACGTCGCAGGCGATCCCGGGATACGTGTTCTCCCGCCAGGTGCCGCCGACGTCGTCGGCCTTCTCGAGGATCGTGAGGTCGCCGAACCCGGCCTCGCGCAGGCGCACGGCGGCGGCGATGCCGCCGAAGCCGCTGCCGACGATGGCGACGTGGTGATGGGGCGTGTCGCTGACGGGGGGCATCGGACCACTCCTCGAGCTCGCGGTACTGAACGGTACCAGAGGTTGGTACGGGATGGTACCGTGGCGGGGCGATGGGCGGCGCCACCCTCCAGCTCCCGGGCGACGCGCGCGGGCGACTGCTCGGCGGGCTCGCCGCCGCGATCGTCGACAAGGGCTACGCGGCGGCGACGATCGCCGACGTCGTCCGTCACGCGCGGGTGTCCAAGCGCACCTTCTACGAGCACTTCGCCGACAAGGAGGCGTGCTACCTCGCGCTGTACGCGGTGATCAGCGACCACCTGCTCGAGGTCATCGCGCGCGGCGCCGACACCGACCTCCCGTGGCGCGAGCGCCTGCACGCGACCGCGCGCGCCTACCTCGAGGAGCTGGCGGCCGAGCCTGCGCTCACCCGCGCGTTCCTGCTCGAGATCCAGGCCGCGGGCCCGCGCGCGCTGGCCCGCCGGCGCGAGGAGCACCGCCGCTTCGCGACCCTCCTGCTCGAGCTGACCGAGCGCGCGGCGGCCGACGAGCCGGCGTTCGCGCCGCTCACGCCGGGGCTCGCGATCGCCGTCGTAGGAGGGATCAACGAATTACTGATCGAATCCCTCGCCGACCCGAGCGCACCGGCACTTCCGGAGCTCGCCGACACCGCCACCGAGCTGCTGGTGGGCGTGCTCACCGCACGCGCTCTGGCACCCTGACACTCATATGAGCCACGCTGTCCCATCTCTCCGCCGCCGAGTGGCCCTCCTCGCCACGGCCGTCGCCGGGCTCGCGCTCGCCGCGCCCGCGAGCGCGCTCGCGACCGACTGCGTCACGACCACGAACCCGCTGGGGGCCGCGACCGGCTGGACCGAGTTCGTGGAGGGCGACGGGACGCGCGGCTCCGAGTCGGAGGGCTCGATCGCCTACGGCGGCAACCTGGCCGCCAACGGCATGACCGTCGGGACGCGGCTCGGCTCGGGGCCCAACGACCCGACGCTCGTGATCGCCGGCACCCACGGCCAGTGGTTCAACCTGCAGAAGGGCAGCGCGTACGTCAACCCGCCCTCGGGCGTCAACTTCAACGGGGGCGGCCACTACCTGGGCGCCAACCCGATCGACTTCGCCGCCGCCTTCGCCGACCTCCGCGCCAAGTCGGCCGCGTGGGGCGCGGCCGCCGCCACCGGCACCGCCGACGCGTGGGCGGCGCCGTTCGCCGGCCAGACGCTGCTGCGCCTGCAGGGCGGCGATCCCGTCCTCAACGTCTTCTCGGTCACCCCGGCGCAGATCGCCGCCACGAACGGGATCGCGATCGACGTGCCCGCGGGCTCGATCGCGCTCGTCAACGTGTCGGGCGCGTCGGTGACGTTCACCGGCCAGATGTGGATCCGCCAGGGCTCGGGCTGGAACCAGGCCAGCGACGGCGTGATGGCGAGCCTGCCGGGTCTGCTGTGGAACTTCCCCGACGCCACGTCGGTGCGCCTGCAGTTCGGATCGGCCTGGGGCGGCTCGATCCTGGCGCCCAACGCGGCCGTGCAGGTCTCCAGCGTGGGCCACACCATCGGCCAGGTCATCGCGAAGTCGTTCTCGTCGAACTTCGAGACCCACCTGAACCTGTTCCCCTCGTCGGCGTGCCTGCCCGGCGACGGGCCCGAGCCGGACGAGGCCGACGTCGAGATCGTCAAGACCGCGTCGGACACGACCCCGCACGGCGGCGACGTCGTCACCTACACGCTGAAGGTCCGCAACCTCGGGCCGGGGACGTCGCACGACGTCGTCGTGCACGACGCCCTGCCGGTCGGCCTCACGTTCCAGTCGGCCTCGGCGCCGTGCGCCCTGGCCGGCGGGATCGTCACGTGCGCGCTGGGCGAGCTCGCGTCCGGCGCCACGCGCACGCTCACGATCCGGGCGATCGTCGACCCGCTCCCGTCCGGCGGCTCCGTCCCGCATCCGGGCGCGCGCCACCAGCTCACGGTCGGCAAGGTCGAGGAGCAGGTCGACCTCGATCCCGGCCAGACCCGCACCGTGACGCTCACCTGCCCCGGCTCCGGCGCGATCCTCAGCGACGGCAGCGTCCGCGTCGACGCCGTCGACCAGGGCACCGGCGCGCTCACCGACGTGCGCGTGCTGAGCGCCCGCTCGACCGGCGTCTCGACGTTCGAGGCCGTCGTGCGCAACGGCGCCGCCGGCCGCGCGCAGGCCAAGGCCTTCGCGGTCTGCCTGCCCGCCACCACCGAGGAGGCCGACGGCCACCGCCACGCGCTCGAGGTGTCGGGCACCGTTCCCTCGGCGGCCCAGGCCTGGACGGCCGGCCGCCACACCGCGACGCTGACCTGCCCGGCCGGCACCCGGCCGATCGTCCCCGGCTACGCCTTCGACGGCGGGGCCGCGACGCTGGCCGGCTCCGAGCCCGAGGGCGCGAGCGGCTGGACGTTCACCGTCGACGTGACCCAGCCGACGACGGCGACGCTGTCGATGCGCTGCCTGGCCGACGAGGTCGCGGTCGTCGACGGCCACACCCACGAGCTCGACCGCCGCCACGTCGAGCGCACCGTGACGCTCCCGCCGGGCCAGCCCGTCGAGGAGCAGGTCACCTGCGCCGACGACGCCAAGGGCATCGTCGGCACGTGGCTGCTGCCGCCCGGCGTGCACCACCTCGGCAACGACCCGCGGCCCAAGACCCGCGCGTTCCGGCTGCTGAACACGACCGGCTCGCCGCAGTCGGCCCTGCTCGACCTCGAGTGCCTGGCCGACCGCACCGGCCCCGAGAAGTCCGGCGACACCCCGTCGCGCGAGATCGACAACACGGCGACGGTCAGCGCGACCACGCCCGATCCGAACCTCGCCAACAACACGTCCACCGTGACGATCACGGTCGGCGGCGCCGGCGCGACGGTCGTCGGGAAGTCCGCCGTCGCGTCGGGCAAGACCGTGGCGCTGCGGGCGATCTCGCCGACGAGCGGCCGCGCGACGGTCGCGCTGCGCGCCGGCGGGCGCGTGATCGCCAGGGGCGCCGTGCGGCTGCGCGCCGACCGGCCCAGGACCGTGCGCCTGCGCCTCACGAGCGCGGGGCGGCGGATCGTGTCCGGCCAGCGGCGCGTGAAGGCGCGCGCGACGGTGAAGGCGCGCGGCCAGAAGGCCACCGCGAAGACGATCGTGCTGCGTCGCGGCCGCTAGATGATTGATGCCACGCCTGGTTAGGCGTTGAGGTCGGCGAAGGCGCGGGTGGGGCGGCCGCAGAGGCAGTTGATCCAGATGCCGGCGCTGTAGGCCAGCAGCTTGGCGGCGATCCGGGCGCGGAGTCCGTGCAGG
>DATMSA010000206.1:0-5519 GCA_035565675.1 Capillimicrobium sp.
TCGACGACGACGTCGACGGCCACGCCGGCGCCCAGCACGTCGGTCGCGGCGGCCTCCAGGACGCGGCCGAAGCGGCCGGTCGCCCAGCTGCGCCGGCGCTCGTCGGGCGCGGCCAGGACGAGCGCGACGTCGGTGGCCTCGACCGGCTGCAGCGGCTCGAGCCACAGCGCGAACGTCGCCTCCGGGACCGCGCGGCGGAGGCGGGCGCAGATCTCGGACCAGGCGTGTTCGGGCGATGGATGCACAGACAGCAGGGGGCCGCCTGCTCGAGGCGAGCGGCGAGGCGAACGGCATTGGGGATGGGGACCGCGAGGGCCCCGGTGCCGCGAACCTATCACCAGGCGCGCGGCGGTCGGCGCGCCCCCGCGAGGGGAGATCGCAAATGCCGCGAAAAGCGAGCCGGGCGCCCGCGGCGGAGCCTGTGGACGGGGTGTGGACGGAGCTGTGGACGAGGCCGCCCCGGGGCGTGCGCGGCGACGCGGTAGACTGCGGCGCCCATGAAGCGCACCTACCAGCCCAAGAAGCGCAAGCGCGCCCGCACGCACGGCTTCCGTGCCCGCATGCAGACGCGCGCGGGGCGCCTCGTCCTGAAGCGCCGCCGGTCCAAGGGGCGCAAGCGCCTCACCGTCTGACCGTGTCCGGGCGGGCCAAGCGCGGCCGCCTCACCCGGAGCGCGGACTTCGAGCGGGTCTACCGCCAGGGGCGCTCCCACGGCAACCGGTACTTCGTCCTCTACGCCTTCCCCCGCACCGGGGAGGGCGAGGCGCGCCTGGGCGTGTCGGTGTCGCGCAAGGTCGGCGGCGCCGTCGACCGCAACCGCGTCAAGCGGCTGCTGCGCGAGGCGGTCGCGACCGCGGACCCCGGCCTGCCCGACGGCGTCGACGTCGTCGTGGTGGCGCGCCCCGACGCGCGCGAGCTGGCCGAGCGCGAGGGCCTCGCCGGCGTGCAGGAGGCGCTGGCGGAGCTGATCGAGAAGGCGACCGCGGCGGCCGGCACGTGAGCCGCGTGGCTCGCACGGTGGCGACCGCGCCGATCGTCGCCTACCAGCGCGTGATCTCGCCGCTGCTGCCCCGGCGATGCAAGTACCACCCGACGTGCTCGGCCTATGCCGTCGACGCGATCCGCCAGTTCGGCATACTGCGGGGCCTCGTGCTCGCGGGGTGGCGGTTGCTGCGCTGCAACCCCTGGTCCCACGGAGGCGTCGACTTCGTGGAGGATCAGCGGCTGTTCGCCGCGCCGGCCCGCGCGCGCCGAGAGACCTGAGCCATGCCCGCCTTCGCCAACATCCTCCAGCCGCTGATCGACGTCTTCGAGGCGGTCCTCGTCTTCTTCCACGACACGTTCGGCTTCAGCTGGGGCTGGTCGATCGTGGCGATGACCGTCGTCGTGCGCGCCGCGCTGCTGCCGCTGGCGATCCGCCAGTACAAGTCGATGAAGGCCCTGCAGCGCTTCTCGCCGCAGATCAAGGAGCTGCAGCAGAAGTACAAGGACGACCGCCAGCGTCTCAACCAGGAGATGATGCGGTTCTACCAGGAGAACAAGGTCAACCCCTTCGGGGCCTGCCTGCCGCTCCTGTTCCAGCTCCCGGTCTTCATCTCGCTGTTCTACATGCTGCGCAAGGACCTGCGGCTGGACATCTGCCCGACCCTGGCCAACGGGCAGCCCAACCCGGTCGACAACCCGCAGGCGTGCGGCAGCATCCCGGACGCGCAGTTCCTCGGCATCCCGGACATCACGAGCAAGGCCGGCGGGGCGACGCTGATCATCCTGATCCTGCTGTACGTCGGCACGCAGGTGGTCTCGACGCTCGTGATGGCCACGCCGACGATGGACCGCAACCAGCGGCTGATCATGCTCGCGCTGCCGGTGGTCTTCGTGCCGTTCATCATCGGCTTCCCGGCCGGCCTCCTCGTCTACTGGATCACGACGAACCTCTGGACGCTGTTGCAGCAGTTCACGATCAGAGAGACGCTCGGTCGAAGGTGGGACCGCAAATGGGAGGAGGAGGCCGCCCTGGCGGGCGCCGGGGGCGGCACGGCGTCCTCCGAACCCACGGGCTTCTTCGGGAAGATGGCCGCCCGCGCGGCCGCCGCGCAGGAGCAGCAGGCGGCGACCGGCGGGAAGGGCTCCGGCGGGGGCAAGGGCTCCGGCCGCGGCGGGACCGCGCCCGCCGCCGAGAAGAGCGGGCAGGCGCCGTCGCGCCCGCGCTCGTCGCCACCGCCGTCGCGGCGCAAGAAGAAGCGATCGGGACGGAGACGATGAGCGAGATCCACGACGCCCAGGAGGCGGTCCGCGAGCTGCTCGAGCTGGTCGCCGACGCGCTGGATCTCGACGCCGAGATCTCCGTGACCGCGGAGGACGACGTCGTCACCGGCGCGCTGATCGGCGACGACCTGGGGCTGTTCATCGGCCGCCACGGGCAGACGATCGACGCGGTGCAGCACCTCGCGCAGCGGATCGTGTTCCACGGGCGCCCCAGCGACCTGCGCATCGTCATCGACGCCGCCGGCTACCGCGACCGGCGGGCCAGCGCGCTGCGCCGCCAGGCCGACGACGCGGCCGACGAGGCGATCCGCTACGGCCGCCCCGTGTCGCTCGACGCGATGGTCGCATCCGAGCGCAAGCTGGTCCACGAGCACCTGCGCGAGCGCGGGGACGTCGAGACCTACAGCGAGGGCGAGGAGCCCGATCGCCACCTCGTCGTCGCCCCGCTGCGCGACGACGCGTAGCCGGCGCCTCCCGTCCCTCGCGTTTCACGTGTCTCCTGACGGTGAAACAATGTCGGCGATGGGCTCCCTGAGCGAGTTCGACGAGGGCGTCTTCGTCGGGGTCCTGGTCGGCGAGGGCCACTTCGGCGGCGACGGCCGCCAACCCCAGGTCACGCTGCGGATGCACATCCGCCACGCCGCGCTGTTCGAGTGGCTCATGGAGCGGTTCCCGCAGACGAAGCTCTACGGGCCCTACCACCACGGCGGTCGCTCCTACTACCAGTGGATGGCCCGCGGCCGCGCGCTCGTGCACGACGTGCTGCCGGTGCTCGAGGCGCGGCTGACGCCGGCGATCGACGAGCACGCGCACCGGCGCTTCACCGACATGGTCGAGCGCTACGCCGACGTGATCGCCCGCGAGCGCGAGCGGGCGGCGCGCCTGGCGACGGGCTGAGGCCGCCGGGTTGCGCCCGCGTGGTGTGTTTCACCGTCAGGAAGAACGTGAAACGCCGTGCCCGGCGCGCGCGAGCGCGGCGATCGCCGTCTCGAGCTGCGCGTCGCGCACGAGCAGCACGTCGGTGTCGTAGGTCGCCAGGGCGAAGATCGACACGCCGGCGTCGGCCAGCGGCGTGGCGAGCGCGGCCATGATCCCGGTCAGCGCGAAGTCCAGCGGTCCCGCCACCTCCAGCGCCCGCCAGCCGCGCTCGGCCTGCGCGCCGTCCGGGACCGCGTCCTCGGCGCACACCACCGACAGCTCGCCGCGCCGGCGGACGGCGGCGGCCAGCCCGGGGGCCGCGAACGCCCACGTCGGCGGCGGCGCGTCCTCGTCCAGGCGCACCACGGCGTAGCGCCCGGGCAGGAGCTCGAGGCGCAGGGCGGCGGACATGCGCGCCAGCATGCCAGCATGCGGGGCCAGATGGACGACCACCAGGACTGGCGCGCCCGCCTCGACCGGCTCGCGGACGCGCACGACCTCCCCGCCGGCGCAGCCGATCAGCTCGCGGCCCTCCTGCTCCTCCTGCGCGACGACGACACCGCCCCCACGACCGTCCGCGACCCCGAGGCGGCCGTCGAGGCCCACGTGGCGGACTCGCTCGCCGCGCTGGCGCTCGAGCCGGTCCGCGCGGCGGGGCGCATCGCCGACCTGGGCAGCGGCGCCGGCTTCCCCGGCCTGCCGCTCGCGGTCGCGCTCCCCGATGCCCACGTCGACCTCGTCGAGAGCCTCGTGCGCAAGTGCGCCTTCCTGGAGCGCGCGGTCGAGATGTGCGCGGCGGCGAACGCGGCCGTCGTGTGCGAGCGCGCCGAGGCGTGGGGCGCCCGCGACGTCGACGTCGTCTGCGTGCGCGCGGTCGCGCCGCTGGCCGTCCTCGTCGAGTACGCCGCTCCGCTCCTGCGCGACGGCGGCGTCCTCGTCGCCTGGAAGGGCCGCCGGGACCCCGACGAGGAGCGCGCGGGGGCGGCCGCGGCCGAGATCGTGGGGCTCGCGCCGGGGGAGGTGGTCGAGCTGCCGCCGCGGCCGGGCGCCGACCATCGCACGCTGCACGTGTATGCGAAGGTGCGCCCGACGCCGCCGCGGTTCCCGCGGCGGCCGGGAATGGCCCGCAAACGGCCGCTTGCGACCTGACCGGCCCGGTTCGTTCGTCAACGAATCGCGCCGCCGGCCCGGCCGCGCCGACCGCCGGGGCCGGTACCGTGCCGGAGCGATGGGCACGATCTACGCGATCGCCAACCAGAAGGGCGGCGTGGGGAAGACGACGACGGCGGTCAACGTGGCCGCGTGCATCGCCGAGGCGGGCTACCCGACGCTGCTCGTCGACATCGACCCGCAGGCCAACGCGACCGTCGGGCTCGGCCTGGCCAAGGACCTGGAGCCCAACGTCTACGACGTCATCAGCGGCGACGCCACCGCCGAGGCCGCGCTGGCCGAGACCGACATCGACGGGCTGTGGGTGCTGCCGTCCAGCCCCGACCTCGCCGGCGCCAACGTCGAGCTCCCGCGCCTGCCGGGGTCCGAGGTCCGCCTGCGCGAGGCGCTCGAGCCCATCCGCGACCGCTTCACGTTCATCCTCCTGGACTGCCCGCCGTCGCTGGGCCCGCTGACCGTCAACGCGCTCGTCGCCGCCGACCGGGTGATCGTGCCCGTGCAGACCGAGTACTTCGCGCTCGAGGGGCTCGCCGGGCTCCTCGACACGCTCGGGCTCATCCAGCGCGAGCTCAACCCGCGCCTGACGATCGCCGGCATGCTGCTGACGATGCACGACGGGCGCACGCGCCTGGCGCGCGACGTCGAGGCGGAGGTGCGCGAGCACTTCCCCTCGCTCGTGTTCAAGACCGTCATCCCGCGCAACGTGCGCATCGGCGAGGCGCCCAGCTACGGGCGGCCCGTCATCCACTACGACCCGCACTGCCCGGGGTCGGACGCCTACTTCGAGCTGGCCAAGGAAGTGGCCGCTCGTGCCTGAGGAGGGCCCTGTGAAGGAGACGATCGCCCGCGACATGCGAGCGAGCCGCGGCAAGACGCCGCGCGGGATGGGCCGCGGCCTGTCGGCGATCCTGTCGGTGTCGACGCCGCCCGACGGCGCGCCCGCCGACGAGCTGCGCGAGCTGCCCGTCGACCTGATCGAGCCCAACCCGCGCCAGCCGCGGCGCCGGTTCGAGGAGGAGGCGCTGCAGGCGCTGGCGGAGTCCGTGCGCGAGCGCGGCGTGCTGCAGCCCGTCCTCGTGCGCCCCGTCGCCGGCGGCCGCTACGAGCTCGTCGCCGGCGAGCGTCGCTGGCGCGCGGCTCGCATCGCCGAGCTCGAGACCGTCCCG
>DATMSA010000207.1:0-16506 GCA_035565675.1 Capillimicrobium sp.
GCCGTCGATGCCGTGCACGCGCACCCGGGCGACGACGGAGGCCAGCCGCATCGCCACGCGCGAGACGTCGTCGCCCTCCAGGCCGGGCAGGACGACCACGAACGAGTCGCCGCCGCGGCGGGCGACGAGGTCCTCGCCGCGGACCTCGGCGGCCATGCCGAGCGCGACCCGGCGCAGGAGTTCGACCGCGCGCTCGGCGCCGGCGCGCTCCTGCAGCTCGCGGAAGCCGGCCAGGTCCACGTGCAGCACGGTCAGCGCCCCGCCGTGGCGCCGTGCGCGCGACAGCTCGGCGCCGAGGCGCAGGCGCAGCGCGTCGCGCCCGGCCACGCCGGTCGCGGGGTCGATCAGGCCGACCCCGACCCGCAGGCGGCGCTGCCGCGCGTCGGCGATCGAGCCGGCGAGCGCGGCGAGCACGGCGGCGCCGGCCAGCGCGGCCGACCAGACGGCCCCGACGGCGGCGGCGGCCACGGCGCCGCCCGCCAGCGCGGCGCCGCACCAGCGCAGCACGTCGGCCACGCGCAGCCGGCGACCCGGAACCGCAAGCGGCGGGATGGCGACGGGTCGAACGGAGGACAGGAGGGAGATCGGCATGCGCGACGCGTTGGGAACAGCTCCGGTTCCCACTCGGTCGGCCGCTTCGCAGCGTCCTTGAGCGGCCACGCGCCACGAGCCGGCGCGCGCCGGCGCCGCGTCAGTGGATCTTGACGAGGACGATCGTGTTCAGCGCGAACAGGATCGCGATCGCGATCGTCCAGCGGTTCAGGTTGCGCTCGACGAGCGAGCCGCCCCCGAACGGGCCCTGACCGGTGCCGACGCCGAACGCGCCGGACAGGCCCGCGTCCTTGCCCGAGTGCATGAGCACCAGGAAGATCAGGGCGACCGACAGGATGACCTGGACGAACTGGAGGATCAGCTCCATGGGCCGCTCACTCTAGCTCGTCGAGCCTGCGGAGGATCTCGACCGCCTCCGCGCGGAGCTGCCGGTCGAGGGCGCGCCAGTCCTCCTGGGAGAGCTTGCCCGTCTGCCGGTCGAGCTCGGCGTCGCGGATCTCGCGGTACTTGGCGTCGCGCGCCGCCTCGAGATCCTGGCGGTCGGCCTCCTCGCGCGACGCCGCGCGCACCGCCGCCCCACGGCGCAGCGGCGCGGCCACGATCCAGGCCACGGCGAGGAGGAGGGCGAAGATCGCCAGCAGTGCGAGGGCGTCCACTTAGGCGCGGCCGAGGTCCTGGGCGACGCGGGCGCGGAGGGTCGCGGTGGCGCGCCGGCGCGCCGCGTCGGGCGCCGGCCACAGCGCGATCAGCCCGCCGCCGATGACGATCAGCGACCCGATCCAGATCCACGCCACCAGCGGCGACGAGATCATCCGGAACATCGCGGGCGGCGGGTTCTCCACGTAGTTGGGCGCGATGACGTCGCGCAGCAGCCGGAACGCGACCATCGGCTGCTGCATCTCGGGGATGTCCGCGGCGACCGCCTTGTCGCCCTGGTCGATGACCTCCTGGAAGCGCGTCATGTCGGGGGCCACCGCCGTCCAGAAGTCGTGCAGCGGGCCGGAGCGGACCGCCACCTCGCTGGTCGGCTCGCCGGCGATGAGCCACTCGACCGCGCCCGACGAGGTGCTGTTGGACGGGTAGAAGCTGCGCGCCGGGCGCAGCGTGGCGACGTGCTTGCCGTCCTTGGTGAGGTCGAGGACCGCGCCGAGCGACAGCATCGCGCCGGTGCCGCTGGGGTCGTTGCCGACCTCGGCGGTGGCGCGGACGTAGCGGACGTCGTAGCCGTCGACGCGCACGGTGTCGCCGGGCGACATGCGGCGGTCGTCCGCGGTCTGGAAGGCCGAGGAGGCGGCGACCCCGACGAACAGCACGACGATCCCGAGGTGCACGAGGTAGCCGCCGTAGCGGCGGCGGTTGCGCCGCACGAGCGACGTGACCGCCAGCGGCAGCGGCTCGCCGGTCATCGCCCGCCGCGCGCGGGTGCCGCGCCAGATCTCCTGGCCGACCGTGCCGGCCACGAACGCGGCCAGCGCGAACATCGCCAGCGCCAGCGGCTTCTGCGGGACGCCCGGGACGAACAGCAGCGCCAGGAACGCGACGACCCCGCACGCGACCGGGATCGCGAACGTGCGCCGCAGGTTGCCGGCCGTCGCCCGCCGCCACGCGATGAGCGGGCCGATGCCCGACAGCAGGACGAGGACGAGCGCCAGCGGCACCGTGTAGCGCGAGAACCACGGCGGCCCCACCGCCGTCTCCTCGCCGGTGAGCGCCTCGCTGATCAGCGGGAAGAACGTGCCCCAGAACACGACGAAGCAGAGGGCGACGAGGACCAGGTTGTTCAGCAGGAACACGGCCTCGCGCGACAGCAGCGAGTCGAGCCGGTGCTCGGAGCGCAGCAGCCCGCGCCGCCACACGACCAGCGCGATCGAGCCGAGCGACATGCCGGCGATCAGCGCCACGAACGGCCCGCCGAGCGTCGAGGCGCCGAACGCGTGGATCGAGTCGAGGATGCCGCTGCGCACCAGGAACGTGCCGAGGACGCACAGGATCCCGGTCGCCAGCACGAGCGACACGTTCCAGATCTTCAGCATCCCGCGCTTCTCCTGGATCATCACCGAGTGGATGAACGCGGTGCCGGTCAGCCACGGCATCAGCGACGCGTTCTCGACCGCGTCCCAGGCCCAGTAGCCGCCCCAGCCGAGCTCGTTGTAGGACCAGCGCGCGCCGAGGATGATCCCGATGCCGAGGACCAGCCAGGCGCCGAGCGCGAACCGGCGGGTCGAGCGGATCCACTCGGCGTCGACGCGCTTGGCGATCAGGGCGCCGACCGCGAACGCGAACGGGATCGCGAACAGCGTGTACCCCGAGTACAGCATCGGCGGGTGGATCATCATCGCCGGGTGGCGCAGCAGCGGGTTGAGGCCGGCGCCGTCGGCCGGCGGCCGCGCGAGCGTCTCGAACGGGGAGACCTTGAAGACGAGCAGCGCGGTGAAGAACGCGCCGTAGCCGAGGAGGACGGCGGTGGCCCACGGCACCACCTCGCGCATGCGCCGGCGCGTGAGGAAGATGACGAGGCTGGACCACAGCGACAGCAGCCACACCCACAGCAGGAGCGAGCCCTCCTGCGACGACCACATCGCGGACGCCTTGTAGAAGGTCGGCGTCGACGTCGACGAGTGGCCGGCGACGACCGAGAACGAGAAGTCCGAGCGCAGGAACGCGAGCTCGAGGATCCCGAAGGCGACGGTGAGCGCGATCGCCAGCGCGTACACGGAGCGGCGCGCCGACTCGACGAACTCCCGCCGCCCGCTCAGCGCGCCGTAGACGGCGGCGATGACGCCGTAGGCGCAGATGAGGAGGGCGATGAGAAGGGCGGCGCGGCCGACGGTCGCCATCGCGCGCCGCCGCTCAGCTCATGTCCGAAGCCGCGTCGCCCTCGGCCTCGAACTTCGAGGGGCACTTCGTCACGAGCGAGTCCTTCTCGGCGACGAACGTGTCCCCGGCGCCGCGGCTGACCGTGACGATGATCTCACGGCCCTCGCGGAACGGGTCCGGCACGGAGCCGGTGTACGAGACGGGCACCGACGTCGTGCCGTCGCGGTCGCGAACGCTGAACAGCAGCGTGTCGCCCTCGTGGCGGATCGAGCCCTCGACGACCTTGCCGGTGAGCTTGTAGCTCTCGCCGGCCTGGGCGGTGGCCAGGAGCTCGGTCGGGGTCTTCGCCGGGCTTCCGGCGCTGAAGCTGGTGTAGACGAGGCCGCCGGCCAGGACGAGCGCCGCCGTGAGAGCGGCGACGAGGCGGAAGCGTCGCTTGCGTGCCGGGTCCATCGCGGTGAAGTCTAGGACGACTCGCGGAGAAATGGGTCGTGACGTTCCGCTCAAGGCCGCGGCAGGGGTTCCGACCGAAAGAGAGAAACCTCCAAGGCCGATGCGCGTCTTTGCGTTCGAGAGCACGATGCCTTCCCGTATCCCCACCCTGCGCCGCCTGCGCGCCGCGCCCCCGCGGCGCGGGTATCGCCCGGCCGACGCGCCGGTCGAGCCCGCGCCCGACCCGGAGCCGGCGTCCGAGCCGGCGCCACGGACGCCGCTCGCGCCGGAGGCGCGGGTCCGCGAGGCCGGCGGCCCCGAGGACCGCGCGCACTACTCCTGCTCGTGCGGCCTGGAGTTCCGGGCGCCGGTGTCCGCATCGGTCGCCTGCCCGCACTGCGGCAGCTTCCAGGACTGGTAGCGGCTGCGCGCCGCCCTGCCCGTCGCGCGCCGCACGGCGCGGCGCGGCGGCCTACCATTCTCCTGACCGTATGGTCAGGACGCTGCTCAGCAAGCCTGCGGCCCTGCTGCTGATCCTGCTGATGGCGGTCGGCTCGATCGCCATGTGGGTGGCGGTGCCGGTCGCCTGGCTGTGGCTGGCCTCGCGGCTGTCGGAGGGCTCGCAGCCGTCGCTGGGGCCCTACGTCATGGTCATCGTCGGCATCCCCGCCTCGATGTTCGTGATCGGGAAGCTGCTGGCCCACCTCAACCGCGCGTACGCGGCGGTGACCGGGCGCGGCTCGCGCGTGCGCGTGATCCTCCCGTGGCAGCGGTCGATGCGCGACACGCCCGGGTCGGGGCGCGAGACGACCGTCCTCGACGTCGTGATGGTCGTGTCGGTCGGCCTGGCCGTCGTCGCGTTCGGGATCTGGTTCTTCCTGTTCGCCGGGTCGTCGCTGCCGAGCCCGTAGCCGTCGCCGTAGGCTCCCGGGCCATGGCGACCGCCGAGATCAGCGTCCTGGGGCTCGGGCGCAGCGACCCCAGCACCTCCGAGTACATCGCCGAGATGCAGCGCCGGCTGGCCGCGCAGGACCGCGTCCGCTACGAGCTGCACGCGATGGGCACCTCGCTGGAGGGCGAGACCGCCGACATCCTCGCGGTCGTCGCCGAGCTGCACGCGGTCCCGTTCGAGATGGGCCTTCCGCGCGTCTACACCGTGCTGAAGCTCGACGAGCGGCGCGACAAGGAGCAGACGCTCGCCGACAAGGTGCAGAGCGTCCGCGCCAAGCTCTCCGCCTAGGGGCGAATCGCGCCCGCGGGGCACCTCGTCGCGAGGATGGCGGCGCGTCCCGAGCCCGATCTGCGCGAGTGGCGATTTCTTTCCACCCCCTGGAAAGAAATCGCCACTCGCGTCGACGAGGCCATCGCGGGCCTCGCGAGACGCCAGCACGGGGTCGTCGCCGGCTGGCAACTGCGCGATCTCGGCATCGCCACGGGGACGATCGGCCGCGCCACCGAGCGCGGCCTGCTGCTGCGCCTGCACCAGGGCGTCTACGCCGTCGCCCACACCGCGCTGCGCGCCGAGGCGCACCGCCTCGCCGCCGTCCTGGCCTGCGGACCCGGCGCCGTCCTCTCCCACGCCTCCGCCGCTGCCGCCTGGGGCCTCGTCTCCGACCACGGCGCGCGCTTCGAGATCACCACGCCGACCGCGCGCGGCCGCACCCGTCCCCGCTTCAAGGTCTATCGCCGGGTGCTGCACCCGGCTGATCGCACCGTCCTCGATGCCATCCCCATCACCACCGTCTCCCGCGTGCTCCTCGACGTCGCCGCCACCCGCCCGCCCCGCGTCCTGGACAGAGCCATGGAGCGCTCCGAGGAGCTGCGCCTCTTCGATCTCGCCGAGATCGACGCCTGCCTGCAGCGCAACCGCGGCCAGCGCGGCGCCAAACGCCTCCGCGCCGCCATCGCCGACCTCCGCCCCGCCGACCCGCGCAAGATCCGCTCCGAGCTCGAGCGCGGCGTCCTCAAGCTCATCGACCGCCACGACCTCCCGCGCCCCGCCGTCAACCTCAACCTCCACGGCTTCGAAGTCGACCTCCACTGGCCCCATCACCGGGTCGCCGTCGAGCTCGACGCCTGGGGCACCCACGGGACCCGCGCCGCCTTCGAACGCGACCACGCCCGCGACCTCCACCTCCAACGCCACGGCTGGCGCGTCGTGCGCATCTCCTGGCGCCAATGGCGTCGGGAGCCCGACACCGTCGCCGCCGCGCTCCAGGCCGTGCTGCGGCCCTAGACCGCGACGCCCTGGTCCACGAGCCAGTCCGCCACCACCGGCGGCGGGTCGCCGTGGTACTCGGCGCGGGCGGCGAGGCGCAGGATGTGGTCGCGGTCGTCCTTCAGCTCGGTGGGCTTGTGGGCGAGGTAGCGCACCACCGCCCCGGCCATCTGGATGTGCGGGAGGTCGCCCTGCGGGTCGATGCGGCGGATCGCCTCCGCGACGCGCTCGTCGAGGGTGTCCTCGAGCAGCGCGCGGGCGGGCTCGTCGGCGTCCTCGAAGATCTCCTCGAACTCGGCGACGTCGCGGTCCTCGTCCTCGGGGTCGACCAGCTCGGCCGCGCGCCGGGCGAGCTGGGCGAGGGTCACGGGCTGCGGTTCGGTCGGCATGACCGGGACCGTACCCGCTGCGGCGCGGCGCGCCTCAATCCAGGGCGCGCGCGACTTCCCCGGCCGCCCGCTCGCCGGCGGTCAGCGCGCCGTCGAAGTAGCCGTTCCACACGGTCGCGGTCTCGGTGCCGGCCCAGTGGATGCGGCCCTGGGGCTCGCGCAGCATGCGGCCGTAGCGGGTCCACACGCCGGGCGGGAAGAAGCCGGCGTAGCACCCGCGCGTGTACGGCTCCTGCGACCAGTCCTGCTCCAGGTAGGCGACCGGCTCGGCCGCGCGCCGCCCGAACAGGCGCGCGAAGCAGGCGAGCACCTCGGCGCGGCGGCGGTCGGGCGGCAGCGTCCCGAGGTCGCGCGCCTGGTCGCCCTCGAGGAAGCCCATCAGCACGCCGGGCGTCCCGTCGGGCGGGGAGTTGTCGAACGTGACCTTCACCGGGCCGGCGGGGCTGGTCGCCTGGCCGCTGAGGCCCTCGCGGCGCCAGAACGGCTCGTCGTAGATCGCGTGGCACTTGATGACCGAGCCCTGCGGGACGCGCTGGGTGAGGCCGTCGCGCAGCCCGGGCAGCGGCGGGTCGTAGGCGATCCGCCCGGCGAGCGTCGGGGCGAGCGCGACGATCGCGTGCCGGGCCCGGACGTCGCCGACGGTCACGCCGCCGGCGTCCTGGGCGATCGCCCGCACGGGCGTGTCGAGGCGGATGCGCGCCTCCCCCAGCTCGGCCGCCATCGCCAGCGCGATGCGCTGCGAGCCGCCGACGATGCGGTCCTGCTGGGCGCCGCCCTCGGTGGAGATGAGCGTGTCCAGGCCGCCGCCGGAGTGCACGTAGAACAGGAGGTGCAGCAGCGACAGGTCGCCGGGGTGGGCGGCCCACACGGCCTCGATCGCGATCTGCAGCATGTCGCGCGCCAGGCGGGTGCGGACGTTGCGCGCCAGCCACGTCCACGCGGTCTGCTGGTCCCACGCGCGCGCACGCGGGGCGCGCCACGGCTCGTCGAGCGGCACCGTGCGGGCCATGCGGTCCAGCCGCGCCTGCGCCTGGGCGACGTCGGCGATCACGACCGGGTTGATCCGCGGGATCGGGCCGCGGTAGCGACGCAGGCGCCCGCCGTCGTCGAGGAGGTTGTCGCCCTCGCCGTAGGTGGCGAACGTCTCGAGGCCGAGCTCGCGGACGAGCGCCATCACGCGGTGCTGGGTCGGGCCGACCCACTGGCCGCCGGCCTCGACGACCTTCCCGTCGCCGATGTCGGCGTTGAGGACCCGGCCGCCGACGCGGTCGCGCGCCTCGAGGACGACGACCGAGCGGCCGGCGGCGACGAGCGCACGGGCGGCGGCGAGGCCGGACAGGCCCGCTCCGACGATCGCGCAGTCGACGTCGTGGTCGGCGGTGGGCACGCCGGCACCCTACTGCGACGGGCCGCCGCGGCCGGGCGGTACCGTGAGCGACGGACGCCCCGGCTGGGGGCCGGGGCGTCGCCGGGGTCCTCGGTTCTGGAGGAAATACCGAGGGGTGCTCTGCTCCACACACCCGGCCGCTGCTCAGGAGGTTCGGCGGCCGGGCAGGAGCGACCGTACGCCGCGAACCTAAAGCCCAGACTTAGAAGCATGCAGAACCTCATGCAGCGGTCCCGCGGTGCGCGGCTCAAGCCCGTGGACCGGTTCGCCGATGCGGCCCGCATGGCACGCACGTTCCCCGCCCTGCTCATCGCCGCCGGCGCGTTCGCCGCCGCCGCGGCCCCCGCCGTCGCCGCCGACAACCCCGCGTCGGGCATCTGCATCGTCCGCGACGTCCCCAACCTCGAGCGCCCCACCGTCCGCGTGGGCGTCAACATCGACGATGCCGACTCGACCGCCGCGCGCAAGGCCCGCTGCGGCCAGGTGACGCGCGTCGTGCGCGGGCTCGCGCGCGAGGAGGCGCAGCGACCGATGCGGGTCAACGGCTACCGCTGCACGCCGACCGTGAAGGGCGCCCGCACGTCGTGGGAGTGCACGTACCGCGGCGGCTCGCCGCGCACGACGGTCCAGCTCCTCTTCGCCTTCCGCTACCACCAGCACTGAGGCCCCGGAAAAGGACGAGGGGCCCCGGCGTCCCGCCGAGGCCCCTCGCTTCGGTGTCCGAACCATGGTCGGCGCCTGGAGGAGAGAGAAAAGGCGACGACCGTCTTTCACCTGCGTCCGCCGCAGCCCCGGGTCGGAGGGCGATATGGGCAGCGGACGTCACCCATGATGACGCACGCCGGGGACGCCGGACATCGACATTCGGCACAAGGTCGCTTCGACGTGCGTCGAAACCGGGCCGGAAAACGCCAAGACCCCCGTAGAGGCCGGGGGTCCTGACAGAGCGGGATACGGGAATCGAACCCGTCTCTCGAGCTTGGGAAGCTCGCGTTCTACCGATGAACTAATCCCGCAGGGCCGTTCATCCTAGCGCCGCCCTGCCGGGGGTCGTCAAGGACTAGCCTGGGTGGCGTGAAGCGCTCAGCGGTCCCGTTCGTCGCCATCCTGGCGGTGGCTGCGCTCGTCGGCCTGCTGGTCTACGGCGTGGCCGCGCGGGGCGAGGACAAGACCATCGACGAGGCCGTCGCCAAGCAGGACTATCCGCAGGCGCCGTCGCGCGCGCTGCCGGTCCTGGGAAGCGACGCGACGGCGTCGCTGGAGGACTACGAGGGCCAGGTCGTGGTGCTGAACTTCTGGGCGTCGTGGTGCGATCCGTGCAAGGACGAGGCGCCGGTGCTCGAGGCGGCGCAGAAGCGCCTGGAGGAGTCGGGCGACGGCACCGTGCTGGGCGTGACCTACCGCGACGCGACGTCGGACTCGAAGGACTTCATCGAGGAGTTCGGCCTCACGTACCCGTCGGTGCGCGACGTCGACGGCAAGCTCGCCGAGGACTACGGCACGCGGGCGCTGCCGGAGACGTTCGTGATCGACCGCCAGGGCCGGATCGTGGCGGTGTCGCGCGGGACCGTCGACCAGGGCTTCATCGACGCGGCGATCGACAAGGCGCTGGCGACATGACCGCCACGCCGCGCGCGCTGCTCGTCCTGCTCGTGGCGCTGCTGGCGCTCGCCGTCCCGGCCGCCGCCGCGTCCGCGCAGACCGCCGAGCCGAAGACCACGCTCTCCGACGTCGAGGACGAGGTCATGTGCGTCGTCTGCGGCGTCGCGCTGAACCTGGCCGAGGCGCCGCAGGCCGACCGCCAGCGCGCGCTCATCCAGGACCTGATCGACCAGGGCCTGACGAAGGAGCAGATCAAGACCGAGCTGGTGGCCGAGTACGGCGACCAGGTGCTCGCCGACCCGCCGAGCGAGGGCTTCAACGTCGCCGCCTGGCTCGTCCCGCTGCTGCTCGTCGTCGGCCTCGGGACCGCCGCCGCGATCCTGCTGCCGCGCTGGCGGCGCCGCAACCCGCCGCAGCCCGCGGCGGCCGACGACGTCCCCGTCCTCGACGACGCCGACGCCCGGCGCCTCGACGAGGACCTGGCCCGCTACCGCTGAACGCCGCATGCTCGCCCAGGCGACCGCCGACACCACCGTCCTCGCGGCGTTCGCGGTCGGCTTCGTGTCGTTCATCTCCCCGTGCGTGCTGCCGCTCGTGCCCGGCTACCTGTCGGCGGTCAGCGGCGTCTCGATCGTCGAGCTGCGCGAGCGCGACCACTCCGCCGGGCGCGTCCTGTGGCCGGCGGCGATCTTCTGCCTGTCGTTCACGATCATGTTCGTGGCGCTCGGCATGACCGCCACGGGCCTGGGCCAGGTCCTCAACGACAACCGCACGCTGCTGGACCGCATCGCGGGCGCGCTGATCGTCGCGATGGGCATCCTGTTCGTGCTCACGCCGTTCGTCCCGAAGCTGAACCGCGAGTGGCGCCCGGACGCGCTCATCCGCCGCGCCGGCAGCGGCGGGCCGCTCGTCGCCGGCGCCGCCTTCGCGCTGGCGTGGACGCCGTGCATCGGCCCCACGCTCGCCGCGATCCTCGCCGCCGCGGCCACCAGCGACTCGGTCGGCAAGGGCGGCATCCTGCTCGCCTTCTACTCGGCCGGCCTGGCCGTCCCGTTCCTGCTGACCGCGCTCGCCTTCGACCGCATGACGATGACGTGGCGCTGGCTGCGCGAGCACTACCTGGCGATCACGGCCGTGTCGGGGGCGATCCTGATCGTGATGGGCGTGCTGATCTTCACGCAGGAGCTGACGCGCCTGAACGCCGAGGCCCAGCGTCTGCTGGGCGACCTGGGCCTCGACTTCATCTACACGCTCTAGGCGCGCGCTACATCGACTCGGGCGCCGACACGCCCACGAGGTCCAGCGAGCGCGCGATCGTGCGCTTCGCCGCCACGCACAGCGCCAGGCGGAAGTCCTCGACCTCCGACCCGACCACGCGGCAGTCGCGGTAGAACGCGGTGAACTCCTGCGCGAGCTCGAGCGCGTACGTGCAGATGCGATGCGGCGCGCGCCGCTCGGCCGCCTCGGCGACCTCGGCCGGCAGCGCCAGCAGCTTCATGATCAGCGCGCGCTCGCCCGGCTCCAGCGGCGTCGTGCGGTCGGCGAACGCCGGCGCCGCATCGCCGCTCACGCCCGCCTTGGCCAGCACCGACGCGATCCGCGCGTGCGCGTACTGGACGTAGTAGACGGGGTTCTCGGACGACTCGCGCACCGCCAGGTCGAGGTCCAGCTCGATCGTCGTGTCGTGCGAGCGCGACAGCAGGAACCAGCGCGCCGCGTCGACCCCGATCTCGGCGACCAGGTCGTCGAGCGTGACGATCGTCCCGGCGCGCTTGCTCAGGCGCCCCTCCGGGAGGTTGACGAACTGCATGATCAGGATGTCGAGCTGGTCGGGGTCGCCGCCGAGCGCCTGGAACGCCGCCTTCAGGCGCTTGATGTAGCCGTGGTGGTCGGCCCCGAGCACGTAGAGCATCTGGTCGAAGCCCCGCTCGCGCTTGTCCTGCATGTAGCCGATGTCCGACGTGAAGTACGTGTGCTCGCCGCTGGAGCGCACCAGCACGCGGTCCTTGTCGTCGCCGAACGCGGTCGTGCGCAGCCACAGCGCGCCCTCGGACTCGTACGTGTTGCCCTGCTCGCGCAGCACGTCGAGCGCGCGGGCGACCTTCTCGGGATGGAGGCTGCGCTCGGAGAACCACACGTCGAACGGCACGACGTTGAAGCGCGCGAGCGTCTCCTTCATCTGCTCGATCATCGCCGCGACCCCGCGCTGGGCGAGCTCGTCGAGCGACATCTCGCCGTCGTCGAGGTGGGCCAGGTCGCGCACGTAGTCGCCCTGGTAGCCGTCCTCGGGGACGTCCTCCCCGCGCGCCCGCGCGCGGATCGACTCGGCGAAGCGGATGACCTGGCTGCCGTAGTCGTTGACGTAGAACTCGCGCGTCACGTCGTGGCCGTGGAAGGCCAGGATCCGCCCGAGCGCGTCGCCGTAGGCGGCGTTGCGGGCGTGGCCGATGTGGATCGGCCCGGTCGGGTTGGCGGAGACGAACTCGTCGTCGACCTTCAGCGCCGGGTCGGCCCCGCCGCCGCCGAAGCCGTCGCCCGCGTCGAGCACGCCGCGCAGCGCGTCGACGAACCAGGCGTCGCCGAGGAACAGGTTCAGGAAGCCGGGGCCGGCGACGTCGAAGCGCTCGAGGCGATCGCCGAGCCGCCCGCTCAGCGTCTCCCCCAGCCGCTGGGCCACGTCGCGCGGCGGCGCCTTCAGCACCGGCGCGAGCAGCATGGCCGCGTTCGTGGAGAGGTCGCCGAAGCCGGCCTTGCGCGGGCGCTCCAGCGTCGGCTGCGCGCGCGGCGGCGCGTCGGCCACGGCGGTCGCGGCGTCGAGGACGGCGGAGTGGAGGTCGTGGAGGGGCCCGCTCATCGGGTCACAGATGGTATGGCTCGCCCGCGAGGATCTTGTGCCCGCGCAGGAGCTGCTCGAGCAGGACCACGCGCGCGAGCTGGTGCGGGAGCGTCAGCGGGCCCAGCGAGAAGCGGTGGTCGACGTCCTCGAGCTCCAGGCCGGCGGGCCCGCCGATGACGAAGCACAGGTCGCGCCCCGACTGGCGGCGGTCCTCCAGGAACCGCGCGAACGAGAGCGAGTCGAACGCCTCCCCCTCGCGGTGCAGCAGCGACACGAACGCCCGGTCGGGGATGCGCCGCGCGACCCGCTCGTCCTCGCGCACCTCGATCAGCTCCAGGCGCGCGTGACGGGCCAGCAGCTTCTTGTAGTGCTGGACGTCGTCGACGTACGGGGGGCGCAGACGCCCGACGGACACGACGATCAGCCTCACGACCTGGGATGCTAGGTGGATGGCAGGCGACGACCAGGGCCCCGAGCGCCACATCAACATCCACTTCTCCCCGGAGATCATGGCCGGCGTCTACGCGAACTTCGCGAACGTCAGCCACAGCGACTACGAGTTCACGATCACGTTCGCGCGCGTGGACCACGAGGTCGAGGACGACGAGATCCCGGGCGTGGTGGTGTCGCGGGTGAACCTGTCGCCCCGCTTCATGCGGGAGCTGATCGACGCCATGGAGGACAACTACTCCAAGTGGCGCACCCGCGAGGGCATCAAGAACCTGCCCGAGTTCGGCGGCGAGGACCCGCCGCCGGCCCAGCGCTGACGCGCCCGCGTTCAAACCGGCGCCGCGTCCGGCCGATGACAAGGGGGTGGCCCCCCTCCCCTGGCTCCTGCGCGCGCTGCTCGGTGTCGCGACCGCGCTGCTCGCGGCGCAGGCGCTGGACGCGGCCGGCCTCGTCGCGCTGAGCGACGGCGCGGCGCGCGCGATCGCCGCGGCCGTCCCGCTGCTGGCGGCGGCCGCGGTCGCCGCCCGGGCCGCGCTCGTGCGGACCGACCGCGTCCCGTGGACCGTGCTCGCCGTCGGGCTGGCGTCCTGGGCGGTCTGCTACGCGGTCTGGGTCCTCCACTTCGACTACGGCTACGCCGGCGCGACGCTGGGCGCGTTCTACGTCCTGTACCCGTGCGCGGCCGCGTTCCTCGTCTTCCAGGTCCGCGCGCGCAGCCCGCGCGTGGGCGTCGCGGTCTGGCTGGACCTGGTGGCCGCGATGCTCGCGGTCGCCGCCATCGGGTTCGCGCTCGTCCTGCCGCCGGTGGCGCACGCCGGCGCCGCCGCCTTCCCGATCCTCGACGTCGCGCTCGTCGCCCTCGTCGTCGGCCTGTTCGCGATCTGGGGCTGGTCGCCCGGGCGCGACTGGCTGGCCTGGGGCCTGGCGTTCCTGACGTTCGGCGGCGCCGACGTCGTGTGGGCGATCGGCGACCGCTCGCCGCACGCGGCCAGCGTGGTGCTGTGGTCCACCGGGCCGCTGGTGCTCGGCTGGGCGGCGTGGCTGTCGCCCAGCCGCGCGCCGGTCGCCGCGGTCGACGTCCCCAACCACCTGGCCTGGCCGTTCGCGCTGTTCCTGACCACGCTCGGCGTCGTCGTCGCCGGCAACGTCACACCGCTGCCGCCGGTCGCCACGGCGCTCGCGGTCGCCTCGATGCTCGTGGCCACCTACCGCACCGCGCGCGCGTACCGCGACGTGCGGGCGCTGCCCGAGACGCGGCGCCTGGCCCACACCGACGAGCTGACCGGCCTCGTCAACCGGCGCGGCTTCCTGGACGCCGTCGAGGAGGAGCTCGAGCGCCACCCCGGGCGCCCGACCGCCGTGCTGATGCTCGACCTCGACCGCTTCAAGGAGCTCAACGACACGCTCGGCCATGCCGCCGGCGACCGGCTGCTGGCCGAGCTCGGGCCGCGGCTGTCGGCCGCGCTGCGGCCCACCGACACGCTCGCGCGCCTGGGCGGCGACGAGTTCGCCGTCCTGTGCCCGGGCGCCGCGGCCCCCGGCGCGCACCGCGTCGCGCACCGCCTCCACGAGGCGCTGGCCGAGCCGTTCGCGATCGGTGACCTCGCCGTCCACGTCGACGTCAGCGCCGGCATCGCGGTCGCCCCGGGCGACGGGCGGACCGTCAGCGAGCTGCTCCAGCGCGCCGACGTCGCGATGTACCAGGCCAAGGGCGGCGGCACCGCGGTCGAGCGCTACGACGCCGCGCGCGACGTGCACTCGCGCGACCGCCTGCAGCTCGCCGGCGAGCTGCGCGCCGCCCTCGACGCCGGCGGCCAGCTCGAGCTGCACTACCAGCCGCAGACCGCGCTGGGCGACGGGCACGTCGTCGGCGTCGAGGCGCTCGTGCGCTGGCGCCACCCGCGGCGCGGCCTCCTCGGCCCCGCCGCGTTCCTCGACGTCGCCGAGGGCTCGGGCCTCATGCGCCGGCTCGGCCGCGAGGTGCTGCGCACCGCGATCGCCCAGGCCGCGCTGCTGCGCGACGCCGGCCACCCGGTCCCGGTCGCCGTGAACCTGTCGACCGCCGACCTCGTCGACGGCGCGCTGCCGACCGAGGTCGCCCAGCTCCTGCACGCCGCCGACCTCGACGGCGGCCGCCTGACGCTGGAGATCACCGAGAACACCGTCATGGCCCAGCCCGAGCGGGTGCTGCGGACCCTCCACGACCTGCGCGCGCTCGGCTGCCGCGTGTCGCTGGACGACTTCGGCACCGGCCACGCGTCGCTGGAGCACCTGGCCCGCCTGCCCGTCGACGAGCTCAAGATCGACCGCGCGTTCGTCGGCGGGATCGAGCGCCGCGACGCCGCCGCCACCGCGATCGTGCGCGCGCTGGCGCTGCTCGGCCACGACCTCGGCGTCGAGGTCGTCGCCGAGGGCGTCGAGACCGAGCGCGCCTGGCGCGAGCTGGCCGCCGGCGGAGCGACCGCCGCCCAGGGCTTCCTGATCGCGCGCCCGCTGCCCGCCGACGAGCTGGCGGCCTGGCTGGACGCGCGCCACCCGGTGGAGGAACCGGCCGTCTGACGCCCGAATGGTGCGATGCAGCACCATCTGGCCAATGCGCGTTGCGCTCATCTCCGACATCCACGCCAACCTCCCCGCCCTGGAGGCCGTGCTCGACGACGTCGCCGCGAGCGGCGCCGACGAGACCTGGTGCCTGGGCGACCTCGTCGGCTACGGCGCCGAGCCGGACGCCTGCGTGGAGCTGACGCGCGAGCACGCGGCGCTCTGCCTGGCCGGCAACCACGACCTCGCCGTCACCGGCGACCTGCCGCTGGACGAGTTCTCGCGCGGGGCCGGGATCGCCGCGCTGTGGACGCAGGAGACGATGGAGCCCGACAACATCGCCTGGCTGCGGACGCTGCACCCGCTCGACGAGGACCGCTCGATCGGGCTCTACCACGCCAGCCCGCGCGACCCGATCTGGGAGTACGTGCTGTCGGCGCTGCTGGCCGAGCTGTGCCTCGACGCGCAGTCGCACCGGATCTGCGCGGTCGGCCACTCCCACGTCGCGCTGTCGTTCGTGCGCCGCGAGGGCGAGCTGGCGACCGGCGAGCCGCGCCGCGACGGCGACGAGCTCGACCTGTCGGCGGGCGAGTGGCTGGTCAACCCGGGCTCGGTCGGCCAGCCCCGCGACGGCGACCGCCGCGCGGCCTGGATGCTGCTGGATCTCGAGGCGCGCACGGCCGTCTGGCGGCGCGTCGAGTACGACGTCGGACGCGCCCAGGCGGCGATCCGGGCCGCCCGCCTGCCGGACTCCCTGGCCGACCGCCTCAGCTACGGTCAATGACCGTGTCCCGCGTCTTCATCCCGGTCGCGGCCCTTCTGCTGGGCGCGCTCTGCGCGCTCGCGGTCGGCTGCGGCGACGAGGGGGACGGCTCCGACCTCATCCCGCCGCGCCAGGCGCGCGCGATGATCGAGCAGCTCGACGCGATCGAAGCGTCGGTGCGGCGCGGGCGCTGCGCGAACGTGGACACCGAGATCGCCGCGCTCCAGACGCAGGTCAACGACCTCTCCAGCCGCGTCGACGCGGGCCTGCGCGCGCGGCTGCAGGAGGGCGTCGACAACCTCGCCACGATCGCCCCCGACGAGTGCTTCGAGCGGCGCGACGCCGGCACGGACACGACGCCGACCGACACCACGCCGACCGACACCACGCCCACGGACACGACGCCGACCGACACCTCACCGACCGACACCAGCCCGACGGACACGACCCCCACCGAGACGGAGCCGCCCCCCACGACGACCGAGCCGCCCGCCACGACCGAGCCGCCCGCGACGACGG
>DATMSA010000208.1:0-8154 GCA_035565675.1 Capillimicrobium sp.
GTTCGACCGGCTCGAGAAGGAGCTGCCCGACGGCGAGCGCTGGTCCGCGTACGACCGCGCGCTGGGCACCGGCGCGTACTTCCCGGCCGGCCGCGTCGCGACCGACCCCGCGGCCGCGCGCGCCGCGTAGCGGGCGCGCTCAGCGCACGCGGCTGAGGATCTCGTCCATCTGCCGCGCGCCCTCGGCGATCCGCTCGACGTACTCGTCGCGCTGCTCGGGGGTGAGCCGGTCGGCGCGCGTGCGCAGCAGCTCCGCGAAGCCGGCGACCACCGCCAGCGGCGTGCGCAGGTCGTGGACCAGGGCGGAAAGCGGGTCGCGCTCGGTCATCACTCGGGGTCGAGGGCGATCTCGCCGCGACCGAGCGCGAGCGCGATCGCGTGCACGCGATTGCGGGCCTGGAGCTTGCGGACCGCGTTGCGGACGTGGCTGCGGACGGTCTCGACCGACACGCCGAGCATCTCGCCCACGGCGTGGGCGGTCAGCCCCTCGGCCATGAGCTGCAGCACCTCGCGCTCGCGGCGCGAGAGCTGGCGGACGCGGGCGGTCGCGCGCCGCGACAGCAGGATCCGGTCGAGGCGCGGGTCGACGTACGTGCCGCCCCCGGCGACCTGCGTGATCGCCTCGACGAGCTCGTCGGTGGACCCGGACTTCAGCGCGTAGCCCTGGGCGCCGGAGTCCAGCCCCTCGGAGAGGAGCTCGGCGTCGGTCGCGCCCGTGTAGAGCACGATCCGCAGCTGCGGCCGGGTGGCCAGCAGCATGCGCGCCAGGTCGATGCCGGAGCCGTCGGGCAGGCGGATGTCGACGAGCGCCACGTCGGGCTGCTCGTGCTCGACGAGGTCCATGGCGGCGGCCACGTTGCCCGCCGTCCCGACGACGTCGAGCCCGCTGTCGGCCAGCAGCGACTGCAACCCGTCGCGCAGCGCCTCGTGGTCGTCGACGATGGCCAAGCGCGTCATCTTGGGTGGCACCGTACTGCTCGATTGCCGCAAACAGGGAACAAATGGCGTGACTTGCGGCACTCGTCGCGCCCTATCGTTCGAGGGGCATGGCGAAGGACACCGAGAAGCTCATCCGCCAGCTGTCGTTGATCTCGTATCTGATGGCGGAGCGGCGGCCGGTCACGGCGACGGAGATCCGCAGGGACGTCGAGGGGTACAGCGGGATGAACGAGGACGCGTTCGCCCGCCGCTTCTACGCCGACCGTGCCGAGCTCGAGTCGCTGGGGATCGCGCTGACCGTCGACAAGCCGGCCGACGGCATCGCCGAGCAGGAGAACTACTCGCTGCGGCCCGAGAACTTCCACCTGCCGGCGATCGCGTTCACCGACGCGGAGCTGGCCGCGCTGCAGACCGCGCTCTCGCTGCTCGACGGCGAGTTCGCCTACGCGGAGCCGCTGCGCCTGGCGCTGCAGCAGATCACGTGGGGGCGGCCGTCGCCCCTGCAGGCGCCCGACCAGCGCTCGGTCGCGCTCGGGCTCACCGCCAGCGCCGGCGGCCACGAGCTGTCGCAGCGCCTGGCCAAGGTCGAGACGGCGATCTTCCGCCACAAGACGATCACGTTCGACTACTACACGATGGCCCGCGACGAGGTGGGCCGCCGCAAGGTCGACCCCTACCACCTGCTCTACCAGGGCGGCCAGTTCTACCTCCTCGGCTACTCGCACGAGCGCGAGGCGCTGCGCGTGTTCCGCCTGTCGCGGATGCGCGGCAAGGTCGCGTACGCGACGAAGGCCGAGCACGACTTCAAGCGCCCCGCCGACTTCGACCCGCGCCCGTACGCCAAGCGCGCGCCGTGGCAGTTCGGCGACCCGGTCGGCACCGCCGAGGTCCGCATCTCGGAGCGCATCGCCTGGCAGGTCGAGCGCCACTTCGGCCGCTTCGGCACCGTCCGCCCCGCCGACGACGGCGCGATCGTGCTCGAGACCGAGTACGCCGACGGCCGGCTGCTGTCGGGCTGGGTGCTCGGCCTCGGCGAGCACGCCCGGGTGCTCGCGCCCGCCGAGCTCGCCGGGGAGGTGGCCGAGCGCGCCGCGCGCGTGACCGAGCGCCACGAGGGCACCTTCGAGACCGCCCCGCCCACCGGCCGGCCCCCGTCCGCGGGCGGCGAGGACGGCGAGAGCGGCGGCAGCCGCCGCGAGGCCGCGATCCGGCCCGAGCGCTTCGCCCGCCTGGTGACGCTCGCGTCCGTGCTCATCGAGGCCGGCCGCGCCGGGCGCACGCTGCGCCTCGACGACGTGCTCGAGCGCCTGCAGGTCTCCGAGGCGGAGCTGCGCGAGGACATCAACGTCCTCAACGTCGTCAACTTCGGCGGCGGCTCGTACGTCCTCTACGCCGAGCTGACCGACGACGGCGAGATCGAGGTCGACCCGGAGCCCTACTCCGACAACTTCGCCCGGCCCGCCCGCCTGCTGCCGGTCGAGGCGAAGGCGCTCGTCGCCGCGATCGACCTCATCGGCGACCACATCCCCGAGGGCTCGCTGGCCTCGGCGCGCGAGAAGATCGTCGCCGCGCTCGGCGAGGATCCGACGCACGCGGGCCTGCAGATCGCCAGCGCCGGCGGCGACGACTCGGAGATCGCCAAGGTCGTGTCGCGCGCGATCGCCGACCGGCGCATGCTCGAGCTCGACTACTACAAGGCCAACGAGGACGAGTACTCGGTGCGCCGCGTCGAGCCGTACGCGCTCACGAACGGGCGCGAGGGCTGGTACGTGGCGACGTTCGACCCGACCCGCGACGACGTGCGCCACTTCCGCCTGGACCGCATCCGCCGCGCGACCGTGCTCGACGAGACGTACGTGCCGCGGCCCGAGGTCGACCCGGCCGCCGAGGTCGACGGCTGGCTGCGCACCGGCGAGGTCGAGGCGTCGCGCACCGCGCGCGTGTGGATCGCGCCAGAGCGCGCCCGCTGGGTGCGCGAGGAGCGCCGCGTGGCCGAGGAGCTGGCCGACGGCGCGATCGTGGTCGAGCTGCCGTTCAAGGGCGTCGACTACCTCGTGCGCGAGGTGCTCAAGGAGGCCGGCGACGCGGTCGTGCTCGAGCCCGAGGACGCGCGCGAGGCGGTGCTCGCGGCGGTGACGCGGCTCGCCCCGGTGCGGTGAGCGCGATGCGCGTTCGCGTCGGGGTGCAGGTGCAGCCCCAGCACGGCGAGTTCGACCGCATGCGCCGGGCGTGGCGCGAGGCCGAGGAGATCGGCGCCGACTGCATCTACACGTGGGACCACTTCTACCCGCTGCGCGGCGAGCCGGAGGGGCGGCACTTCGAGGGCCTCGCGTGCCTCGCGTCGCTGGCCGAGAACACGCAGCGCGCCGAGGTCGGCGCGCTGGTGTTCTGCAACTCGTACCGCAACCCGAACCTGCTGGCCGACGCGCACCGCACGATCGACCACATCTCCGGCGGGCGGGTCGTGCTCGGGATCGGCGCCGGCTGGTTCGCCAAGGACTACGAGGAGTACGGCTACGAGTTCGGCACCGCGCCCGACCGGCTGCGCGCGCTGCGCCGCGACCTGCCGATCATGCGCGAGCGCCTGCGGCGGCTGAACCCGCCGCCGCTGCGCGACATGCCGATCCTGATCGGGGGCGGCGGCGAGAAGGTGACGCTGCGCCTCGTCGCCGAGCACGCCGACACGTGGCACGCGTTCGCCGACCTCGACACGTACGTCCACAAGGCGCAGGTGCTCGCGCGCCACTGCGAGCGCGTCGGGCGCGACCCGGCGGAGATCGAGCACTCCGTCAGCCGCTTCGACCGCGACCTGCCCAGGCACGCCGACGCGTACCTGGAGGCGGGCGTGCGCCAGTTCGTCGTCAACACGGGCGGGCCCGACTTCGACCTGAGCACCCTGCTCGAGATGGTCGCGTGGCGCGACCGCCTCGGCGTGTAGGGCACTAGCCTCCCTGGCTGCCGTGAGCCGCCGCGACCAGATCCGGATGTCCGACGCCGAGGTGCTCTCGTTCCTGGACGAGCAGCGCACGGTGACGTGCGCGACCAACGGCCGCGACGGGTGGCCGCACCTGATGCCGCTCTGGTACGTCGTCCGCGACGGCCAGCTCTGGTCGTGGACGTACGCCAAGTCCCAGAAGGTGCGCAACCTCGAGCGCGACGAGCGCGTCACGCTCCAGGTCGAGGCGGGCGAGACCTACGACCAGCTCCGCGGCGTGATGCTGCGCGCCCGCGCCGTGATCCACCGCGACACCGACGCGGTGGCCGCGCTCGGCACCGAGATCTTCACGCGCTACGCGGGCGGGCACGAGCTCGACGAGGGCACCCGCGCGATGGTCGTCGCGCAGGCGGCCAAGCGCGTCGGGCTGCAGTTCGTCGAGGAGGCGCGCGTCACCTGGGACCACCGCAAGCTCGGAGGTGTCTACTAGTGGCCCTGAAGGGACTCATCCTGTCCGGGGGCAAGGGCACCCGGCTGCGACCGATCACGCACACGTCGGCCAAGCAGCTCGTCCCGGTCGCCAACAAGCCGGTCCTGTTCTACGGCATCGAGGCGATGGCGGCCGCCGGCATCGAGGAGGTCGGGATCATCATCGCCCCCGAGACGGGCGACGAGATCCGCGCCGCCGCCGGCGACGGCGACCGCTTCGGGGTGCGCATCACCTACATCGTCCAGGACGAGCCCGCCGGCCTGGCCCACGCGGTCCTCACCGCCGAGCCGTTCCTCGGCCAGGACCCGTTCGTCATGTACCTGGGCGACAACCTGCTGCAGGGCGGCATCGCCGACCTCGTCGCCGCGTTCGAGCGCAACGACCCCGAGGCGCTGATCCTGCTGACGCCGGTGCCCGACCCCCAGCACTACGGCGTCGCCGAGCTCGACGGCGACCGCGTCGTCGCGCTGGCCGAGAAGCCGCCGGAGCCGAAGACGAACCTCGCGCTCGTCGGCGTGTACCTGTTCAGCCCGCGCATCCACGACGCCGCGCGGGCGATCGAGCCGTCGGCGCGCGGCGAGCTGGAGATCACCGACGCGATCCAGCACCTCGTCGACGCGGGCGCGCGCGTGGAGCCGCACATCGTCGAGGGCTGGTGGAAGGACACCGGGCGCCTCGACGACATGCTCGAGGCCAACCGGCTGATCCTCGACAACCTCGTCACCCGCGTCGACGGGGAGCTCGTCGACTCGACCGTCGAGGGCCGCGTCGTGATCGAGGCGGGCGCGCGCCTGGAGCGCTGCACCGTGCGCGGCCCGGCGATCATCGGCGCGGGCACGCGCCTGATCGACGCCTACGTCGGCCCGTACAGCGCGATCGCCGAGGACTGCCTCGTCGAGCAGGCCGAGATCGAGCACTCGATCCTGCTGGCCGGCAGCGAGGTGCGCAACCTGGCCGGGCGGATGGAGTCGTCGCTGCTGGGGCGCAACGTGAAGATCAGCCGCGACGAGGGCCGCCAGCCGCGCGCCTACCGGTTCATGGTCGGCGACAACAGCGAGATAGGAATTCTCTAGGGATGGCGACGGTGGCCCCGACACGCCGCGATAGAGGGCTTCCGGTGGCTGGCCACCGGAGGCGGGCCCCCGTGGGTGGTCTCTGATGCGGATGGTGGTGACCGGCGCCGGGGGGATGCTCGGCCACCGCGTCTGCGCGCGCGCCCGCGCGCTGGGCCACGACGTGACCGCCTGCGAGCGGGCGCAGCTCGACATCACCGACGCCGACGCCTGCCTGCGGCTGATGGAGGCCGTCGAGCCCCAGGTCGTCGTCAACTGCGCCGCCTACACGCGCGTCGACGACGCCGAGAGCGAGCGCGACCTGGCGATGGCCGTCAACGCGACCGGCGCCGGGAACGTCGCCCGGGCGGCCGCCGTGGCCGGCGCGCGCATCGTCCACGTGTCGACGGACTACGTGTTCAACGGCGACCACGACGAGCCGTGGGTGGAGTCCGACCCGGTCGACCCGCAGTCGGTCTACGGGCTGAGCAAGCTCCGCGGCGAGGAGCTCGTCGCCGACGCGACCCCGCGCCACGCGATCGCGCGCACCGCCTGGCTGTTCGGCACCGGCGGCCCGAACTTCGTCGACACGATGCTGCGCCTCGCCGCCGAGCGCGACGAGGTCAGCGTGGTCACCGACCAGGTCGGCTGCCCGACGTGGACCGGGCACCTGGCCGACGCGCTGATCGAGCTGGCCGAGCGGCCGGACGACGACGGAATCCATCACCTCGCCGCCCAGGGCTCGTGCTCCTGGAACGAGCTGGCGATCGAGGTGTTCGACCAGGCGGGCGTGACGTGCCGCGTGCTGCCGACCACGAGCGACGCCTTCAAGCGCCCCGCCCCGCGCCCGGCCTACAGCGTGCTGGGCACCGAGCGGGCCGACCCGATCCTGCTGCCGCCGTGGCAGGAGGGCGTCCGCGAGCATCTGAGCGAGAGAAAGGTGGGATCCCCCGGATGAGGCTGCTCGTCTGCGGCGGGGCCGGCTTCATCGGCTCCAACTTCGTGCGCCTGCGCGTGCGCGACGAGGGCGACGAGGTCGTCGTCCTCGACAAGCTGACCTACGCCGGCCGGCGCGAGAACCTCGCCGACCTGCCCGACGTGAAGCTCGTCGTCGGCGACATCGCCGACCAGGCCGCGGTCGACGAGGCGATCGGCGACGGCGTCGACGCGATCGTGAACTTCGCCGCCGAGACGCACGTCGACCGCTCGATCGCCGAGCCGGACGCGTTCATCAAGACCAACGGCGAGGGCACCTACCAGCTCCTGGAGGCGGTGCGCCGCCACGAGGTCGCCCGCTTCGTCCACATCTCGACCGACGAGGTGTACGGCTCGATCGAGGAGGGCTCGTTCACCGAGGAGTCGCCGATCGTGCCCTCCTCGCCCTACAGCGCCTCGAAGGCCGGCGCGGACCTGCTGGTCCAGAGCTACCACCACACGTACGGGACGCCGGCGCTGATCTGCCGCGGGTCCAACAACTACGGGCCCTACCAGTACCCCGAGAAGCTGATCCCGCTGATGATCCTCAACGCGCTGCACGGCGACCCGCTGCCCGTCTACGGCGACGGGATGCAGGTGCGCAACTGGCTGTACGTCGAGGACTTCGGCCGCGGCATCGGCCACGTGCTGGCCCACGGCGCGGCGGGCGAGGTCTACAACGTCGGCGGCCCCGACGAGGCGCCCAACCTCGAGGTCGTCAAGCGGATCATCGAGTTGACGGGCGCCGACGAGTCGCTCATCGAGTACGTCGCCGACCGGCCCGGCCACGACCGCCGCTACAGCCTCGGCTCGGAGAAGATCCGCGCGCTCGGCTGGGAGGCGCAGGTGCACTTCGCCGAGGGGCTGGAGCGCACGGTGCGGTGGTACCGCGACAACGCCGCCTGGTGGGAGCCGATCCGCTCGGGCGACTACCGCGAGTACTACGAGCGCCAGTACGGGCGCAAGCTGGCGTAGGCGCTACTCGCCGCCGCCGTCGAGGCCGGCGATCCGCCAGGTGCCGTTGGCCTTCTCGAAGGTCAGCGTGCGGTCCTCCTCGGTGCCGTCGAACTCGGAGCGCACGACGGCGGTCGCCGCGTCCCCGGTCACCTCGACGCTGACGACGTCGAGCTCGAAGCTGCTGGCGTCCTCCAGCTGGTCGGAGACCGCGTCCTGGCAGTTGCGGTTGCCCTGGTTGAGGGCGTCGGCGACCTCGGTGGCGAAGAGCGTGTTGCAGATGTCGGAGGCCTCGCCCTTCATGCCGGCCTCGGCGAGGTCGTCGACGACCTGGGCGACGGCCTTCTGCTCGCCGCTGTAGTCGTCGGCGTTGTTGGAGGACTGCTGCCCGGCGCAGCCGGCGACGAGCAGGGCGGCGGCAGCGGCGAGAGCGAGGACGGCGGAGCGCACGGGCCGCAGCGTATTCGATCGCGCCGCGCCGCCCTACACTCGTCAACGCCGTGTCCTCCTCGCCGGTTCCGATCCCGCGCGGGCGCCACGCCCCGCCGCTCGAGGTGCGCCTCGAGGTGCAGCGCGAGCGGCTGCTCAACGCCGCCGCCGCCGTCTTCGCCCGCGAGGGCTACGCGAAGGCGACCGCCGAGGCGATCGCGCGCGAGGCCGGCATGTCGAAGGCGACGTTCTACGAGCACTTCACCAACAAGGAGGACGCGATCATCGCGGTGTTCGACGCGTCCGCCGCCCTCGTCGCGGAGCGCATGGCGCAGGCGACGCGGCAGGTGCCCGAGGAGCCCGGCGCGCAGATCCGCGCC
>DATMSA010000209.1:0-65012 GCA_035565675.1 Capillimicrobium sp.
ACGAGATCTTCCCGGTGTCGGCGCGCACCGGCAACGGCGTGAAGCCCCTGCTCGAGCATCTCGTGTCGCTGCTGCCCGAGGGGCCGTTCTACTACGAGCCCGGGGAGGGGACCGACCAGCCGCGCGAGGTCCTGCTGGCCGAGCTCATCCGCGAGCAGGTGCTGCGCCGCACGTTCCAGGAGGTGCCCCACGCGGTCGAGGTCGTGATCGAGGACCTCGAGTGGCCCAAGCCCGACCTGGCGCTCGTCCGCGCGCTCATCTGGGTCGAGGCCGAGTCGCAGAAGGGGATCGTGATCGGCGCCGGGGGGCGCATGATCAAGGCGATCGGCAGCGCCGCGCGGCGCGAGCTGGAGCGCGAGCTGGGCGCCCGCGTCCACCTCGACCTGTCGGTCCGCGTGCGCCGCTCCTGGCGCGCCGACGAGGGCCTCCTGGACCGCCTCGGCATCGAGTAGCGCGCCTTTTCCCGCTCTGTGCGACCCAACGATCGTCGAGTGGCGGCGCGCCGCGCCCGGTTGTCGGGTCGCGTCGATACCGTTTCGCCGCGTGACCCCGCCGTGCCGTGACACCTCCGCCCACGGTGGTGGGGCATGAGCGAAGCGCTGTCGCCGGACACCGCGCTGCGGGCGCTGGAGGCGTCCCCGGGCGCGATGGCGATCGCGGACGCCCGCCGGCCCGGCGTGCCGCTCGTCCACGTCAACCCGGCGCTCGCGCGGCTCACCGGTCACGCGCCCGCCGACCTCGTCGGCCGGCCGGCGGCCGACCTGGTCGCCGCCGAGGCCGACCCGCGGGCCCGCGCGGATCTCGAGGAGGCGCTGCGCATCGGCGCGCCCTGGCGGGGCGTGGTGCCGACGCCGCGCGCCGGGGGCGGCTCGTTCCTGGCCGACCTCGCGCTGACGCCGGTGTTCGGCGACGACGGCACCCGCACGCACGTCGTGGCGGTCGCCCGGGACGCGGGGCGCGAGCACGAGCTCGCCGACGAGCTCGCCGCGACGCGCACCCGCTACGGGCGCGTCATCGACGACCTCGCCGCCGCCGAGCTGCGCTACCGGGAGCTGGTCGAGCGCATCCCCGCGGTCGTGTACGTGTGCGAGTACGCCGAGGGCTACCCGCTGCGCTACGTCAGCCCGCAGGTGCAGGACCTCCTCGGGCACCCGGCCGAGGCGTTCATCGAGCGCCCGGAACTGTGGTACGAGCTCGTGCACCCCGACGACCGCGAGCGCGTGCGCCGCGCGGAGACCGACGAGTTCGCCGAGCAGATCGGCGAGCAGCTCGTCTACCGGATGATCGCCGCGGACGGCCGCGTCCTGTGGGTCTCCGACCGCGACGAGCTCGTCCTCGACGACGGCGGGCGCCCGCTGTTCGTCCAGGGCGTGCTCATGGACATCACCGCCCAGCGGCGCGCCGAGGAGGACGTGCGCGAGGAGCGCGACCGCGCCCAGCGCTACCTGGACCTGGCCGGCATGGTCGTGCTCGTCGTCGACCGCGACGGGCGCGTGTCGCTGCTCAACCGCGCCGGCCACCAGATGCTCGGCTACCCCGACGGGGCGCTGCTGGGCTGCGACTGGTTCGAGACGTGCATCCCGCCCGCCGATCGCGACCAGCGCCGGGCCGAGGCGACGGCGCGCTTCGCCGGCGCCGAGGACCCGCCCGACGGCGTCGAGGTGCCGGTGCTCACCGCCGACGGCGAGACCCGGCTCGTGCGCTTCCACCACACGCTCGTCCGCGACGACAGCGGGCGCGTGACCGCGACGATGAGCTCCGGCATCGACGTGACCGAGCGCCGCCGGGCCGAGGAGCAGATCGCCCACCTCGCCTACCACGACCCGCTCACCGGGCTGCCGAACCGGGCGCTGCTGCGCGAGCACCTGCACCTCGCGCTCGCGCGCGCCCGGCGCAACGACACCGCGGTCGCGCTGCTGTACCTCGACCTCGACGACTTCAAGCTCGTCAACGACTCGCTCGGCCACGCCGCCGGCGACGAGCTGCTGTGCCGCGTGGCGACCGAGCTCAAGCGCCGCACGCGCGCCAGCGACCTGCTCGTGCGCCAGGGCGGCGACGAGTTCCTCGTGCTGCTCTCCGACCTGCCCCGCGAGGGCGCCGAGGCGGCCGCGCAGGCCGCGGCGGTGTCGCTGCGCGGGGCGCTGACCGACCCGTTCCGCATCGCCGGCGCCGAGTTCCACGTCGGCACGTCGATCGGGATCTCCCTGTTCCCGCGCGACGCCGTCGACGCCGAGGCGCTGCTCAAGCACGCCGACGCGGCGATGTACCAGGCCAAGGCCGACGGGCCCAGCGAGATCGTCATCTACGCCGACGACCCGACCCGGCCGATCGAGCGCCTGTCGCTGTCCACGCGGCTGCGGCGGGCGATCACCGACGACGAGCTCGTCCTGCACTGGCAGCCGATCGTCGCGCTCGAGGACATGCGCGTCGTCGGGGTCGAGGCGCTCGTGCGCTGGCGCGACCCCGACCGCGGCCTGCTGCTGCCCTACGACTTCGTCCCGTTCGCCGAGGAGACCGGGCTGATCGGCCGGCTCGGCTCATGGGTGGCCGAGGCGGTGTGCGCGCAGCGGCTGGCCTGGCGCGAGGCGGGCTGGGAGCCGGGCGTGCACCTCAACGTCTCGCCCCGCCAGATGGCCCAGCGCGGCTTCGTCGCCGACCTCGTCGGCCGCCTCGGCTACGGCGGCATGGACCTGTCGGGCGTCACGGTCGAGATCACCGAGTCGCTGGCGCTGCACGACGACGGGCGCGCGGTCCCGCTGCTGCGCGAGCTGCACGAGACCGGGCTGCGGCTGGCGATCGACGACTTCGGCGCCGGCTGGTCGTCGCTGGGGCGCCTGCGCGACCTGCCCGTCCAGGTCGTGAAGATCGACCGCTCGTTCCTGGCCGGCGTGCCGGCGTCCGACGAGGGGTCGGCGATCGTCCGCGCGATGCTGCAGCTCATCGACGCGCTCGCGATGGAGGCGGTCGCCGAGGGCGTCGAGACCGACGCGCAGCGTGACTTCCTCGGCTCCGCCGGCTGCCCGCGCGGCCAGGGCTACCTGCTCGGGCGCCCGCTGCCGGTCGACGAGCTCGACCCGCTGCTCGACGCCGAGCTCACCCGCACGTGAGCGGCGCCGTCGGCGCCTCATAGACTGCGGCGCATGCTCGACGCGTCACTGCTCTCGTTCGACGACCGCGGACTGGTTGCGTGCGTGATCCAGGACTGGCGCACCGGTGAGGTCCTGACCCTCGCCCACATGAACGCCGAGGCCCTGGAGCGCACCCAGCGGACGGGCGAGCTGCACCTGTGGTCGCGGTCGCGCGGCGAGCTGTGGCACAAGGGCGCGACGTCGGGCAACACGCAGGCCGTCCGGGCGCTGCGCGTCGACTGCGACGGCGACGCGGTGCTGGCGCTGGTCGAGCCCGCCGGGCCGGCCTGCCACACCGGCGAGCGCACCTGCTTCCACCGCGGCGACCTGCGGCCCGCGCCGTTCGAGGCGCTGCCGGCGCTGGAGCGCACGATCGCGTCGCGCCGGGCGCAGCGGCCCGAGGGCTCCTACGTGGCCAAGCTGCTCGACGACGCGACGCTGCGCGGCGAGAAGGTGCAGGAGGAGGCCGAGGAGGTCGTGCGCGCCGCGCGCGAGGAGAGCGACGACCGCGTCGACGAGGAGGCCGCCGACGTGCTGTTCCACCTGACCGTGCTGCTGGCGGGCCGCGACCGCACGCTCGGCGACGCCTGCGAGGTGCTCAATGGCCGTCGACGCTGAGCGGGCGGCCGCCACCCACACGTTCATCGCCGACTGCGAGACGCCGGTCTCGGCGTTCCTGAAGCTGCGCGGAGACGGCCCCGCGTTCCTGCTGGAGTCGGCCGAGCAGGGCCAGCGGGTGGGGCGCTGGTCGTTCATCGGCTTCCGGCCCAGCAAGGTGCTGCGCTGGTCGCTGGGCGACCCCGGCGACCCGTACGCGCTGGCCGCCGAGGAGGTCGGGCGCACGCGCCTGGCGCCGCACCCGGACCTGCCGCCGTTCGCGGGCGGGGCGGTCGGCTACTTCGGCTACGACCTCGTGCGCACGGTCGAGCCGCTCGGGCCGCCGAACCCCGACCCGGTCGGGCTGCCCGACATGGCGCTGATGCTGTCCGACGCGCTCGTCGCCTTCGACCACCTCAAGCACACGATCACGGTCGTCGCGATGGGCGACCCGGCCGTGATCGACGAGGTGCGCGAGCGGCTGCGCGGGCCCGTGCCGCCGCCGCGCGGCGAGCCGCGCGCGCTGCCCGAGCCCGAGTGGGAGCCGAACATGACCCGCGAGCGGTTCGAGGCGAACGTCGCGCGGATCGTCGAGTACTGCCACGCCGGCGACATCTTCCAGGCGGTCCCGTCGCAGCGCTGGAGCGCGCCGATCGGCAAGGAGCCGTTCTCGATCTACCGGGGGCTGCGCGCGGTCAACCCGTCGCCGTACATGTACTTCCTGGACTTCGGCGACTTCCAGGTCGCCGGCGCGTCGCCCGAGCCGCTGCTGACCGTCAGCGGGCGGCACGTGTCGACGCGGCCGATCGCGGGCACCCGGCCGCGCGGCGGCGACCTCGAGGAGGACGAGCGGATCGCCGCCGAGCTGCTCGCCGACGAGAAGGAACGCGCCGAGCACGTCATGCTCGTCGACCTCGGCCGCAACGACCTCGGGCGCGTGTGCGAGTACGGCAGCGTCGCGGTCGACGAGTTCATGGCCGTCGAGACCTACTCGCACGTGATGCACATCGTCTCCAGCGTGTCGGGCACGCTGCGCCCCGACGTCGGGGCGATGGACGCCCTTCGCTCGGTGCTGCCGGCCGGCACGCTGTCGGGCGCCCCGAAGGTGCGCGCGATGCAGATCATCGACGAGCTGGAGCCGGTCAAGCGCGGCGGGTACGGCGGCGCGATCGGCTACCTCAGCTACACCGGCGACCTCGACACGTGCATCCACATCCGCACCGCGGTCATCAAGGACGGCGTCGTGCACGTGCAGGCGGGCGGCGGCACCGTCGCCGACGCGCGGCCCGACTACGAGTTCCGCGAGTCCGAGGCCAAGTCGCGGGCGGTCCGCCAGGCGATCGCGCTGGCCTGCGCACAGGAGGATTGGGTGTGAGCGTCAAGGTGCTGGTCGTCGACAACTACGACTCGTTCACCTACAACCTCGTCCAGTACCTGGGCGAGCTCGGCGCCGACATCGACGTCGTGCGCAACGACCGCGCGACCGTCGACGAGCTGCTCGAGCGCCGGCCGGACCGCGTCGTCGTCTCGCCGGGGCCGTGCACCCCGAACGAGGCGGGCGTGTCGCTCGAGGTCGTGCGCCGGTTCCCGGAGGCGGGCGTGCCGACGCTCGGCGTGTGCCTCGGCCACCAGTCGCTCGGGCAGGCCTACGGGGCCGCGGTGATCCGCCACGAGCCGGTGCACGGGAAGACGTGCACGATCGAGCACGACGGCCGCACGATCTTCGACGGCGTGTCGACGCCGCTGACCGTGGGGCGGTATCACTCGCTCGTGGTCGACCCGGACACGCTGCCCGACGAGCTCGAGGTGAGCGCGACCGGCGGCGGCGTCGTGATGGCGATCCGCCACCGCGACCTGCCGGCCGAGGGCGTCCAGTTCCATCCCGAGTCGGTGCTCACCGACGACGGCAAGCGCATCCTGCAGAACTTCCTGTGTCGCACCCCGTCCTGACCGCCGCCATCGACGCCGTCGCCTCCGGCCGCGACCTCACCGTCGACGAGACCGCCGACGTCCTCGCCACGATCATGGCCGGCGAGGCCGGCGAGGTGCAGATCTCCGCGTTCCTGATCGCGCTGCGGGCGAAGGGGGAGACGCAGGACGAGCTCGCCGGCCTGGCCCGCGCGATGCGCGAGCTCGCCACGCCCGTGCGCTGCGAGCGCGACGACCTCATCGACACGTGCGGCACCGGCGGCGGCCGGCGCACGTTCAACGTCTCGACGACCGCGGCACTGATCGCGGCCGGCGCCGGGTGCGCGGTCGCCAAGCACGGCAACCGCTCGGCGACGTCGCTGTCGGGCTCGGCCGACGTGCTCGAGGCGCTCGGCGCGCGCATCGACCTCGACCCGGACGCGGTCGCGCGGTGCATCGACGAGGTCGGCTTCGGCTTCCTGTTCGCGCCCGCCCACCACCAGGCCACGCGCTACGTCGTGCCGGTGCGCAAGGAGCTCGCGGTGCGCACGGTGTTCAACTTCCTGGGCCCGCTGACGAACCCGGCCGGCGCGCGCCGCCAGCTCATCGGCGTGTCGGACCCCGACTACCTGGAGCGGATGGCCGGCGCGCTGGCCCGCCTTGGGACCGAGCGTGCGCTGCTAGTGTCCAGCGAGGATGGCCTCGACGAGATGAGCACGTCCGGAGTGACACGCGTGGTCGAGGTGGAGGGAGCCGAGCTGCGGACCTCCACGTTCGCACCGGCCGACGCCGGTCTCGCGACCGCCGAGTTCGAGCAGGTCGCCGGCTCGACGCCCGAGGAGAACGCCGCGGTCACGCGCGCCGTCCTCGACGGCGAGCCGGGCCCCCGGCGGGACCTGGCCGTCCTCAACGCCGGCGCCGCGATCTACGTCGCCGGGCGCGCCGGATCGATCGCCGAGGGCGTCGCGCGCGCCGACGAGGCGATCGACTCGGGCGCCGCGCGCGAGACGCTGACCCGCTACGTCGAGCTGACCCACGCCCTCGCCCCCGTCTCCTGACCCCCGCACTGCCATGAGCGTCCTGTCGCGCATCGTCGAGTCCACCCGCCATGACGTCGACCGTCGCCGCAGCGAGGTGCCGCTGGCCGAGCTGGAGGCCGCCCTGGCCCAGCGCGGCGAGGACGCCGACCGGCCGTTCTCGGAGGCGCTGACCGGGCCGGGCGTGTCGATCATCGCCGAGCACAAGCGCCGATCGCCGTCGGCGGGCCCGATCCGCGAGGGCTCGACGGTCGAGGAGATCGTCACCGCCTACGAGCGGGGAGGAGCCTCGGCGCTGTCGGTGCTCACCGAGCGCCACAACTTCGACGGGTCGCTCGACGACCTGCGCGCCGCGCGCGCCGTGAGCGACCTGCCGATCCTGCGCAAGGACTTCATCGTCGACCCCTACCAGGTGTACGAGACCGCGGCGGCCGGCGCCGACGCGCTGCTGCTGATCGTCGCCGCGCTGGAGTTCGACGACCTCGCCCGCCTGTACGGCGAGGCCCGCGCGATCGACCTCGACGTGCTCGTGGAGGTGCACGACGAGGAGGAGCTGGAGTCGGCGCTGGAGATCGACGCCGACGTGATCGGCATCAACAACCGCGACCTCACGGATTTCACGGTCGACCTGAACCGGACGTTCGAGCTGCTGTCCGACGTGCCGGCCGGCAAGATCGTGGTGTCGGAGTCGGGGCTCTACACGCGCGAGCAGCTCGAGGAGCTCGAGCGCGTGGGCGTCGACGCGGTGCTGATCGGCGAGCGGCTGATGCGCGCGCCCGACCCCGAGGCGGCGCTGCGGGAGCTGTGCGGCGCCACCGAGGGCGACGAGCTGACCTGACGGCGAGGTCTCAACGCGCTCTCATGCGCGTTTGGGGCATCCTTTCGCCGCCCTTCAGGCGCCCTTGAGGCGCACCTTCCAGCATCAGGCTTCATGAGAAAGGCACTCCCGTTCCTGTCCGGGCTGCTCGGCGGCGCGATCGTCGTCGCGGGCGCCCTGCTGCTGGGGCTCGGCGACGGGGACGACCGGACCACGACCACCGTCGTCCGCCAGGCGCCGCTCACGGCGCAGGCCGAGACCGCCGGCGGCTCGTCGGCGGACGCCGACGCCGCGGACGACCTGACCGCCGCGGAGATCTACGAGGAGCACGCCCCCGGGGTCGTGTTCGTCCGCGCGCAGATCGTCGGCCAGACGCAGTCGCCGTTCGGCCTCGAGCCCCAGCAGGGCGAGGCGACCGGCTCGGGCTTCGTCATCGACGCCGACGGCCACATCCTCACGAACGCGCACGTCGTCGACGGCGCGGTGAAGGTCACCGTCCAGTTCGACGACGACCGCACCGTCGACGCGCGCATCGTCGGCAAGGACGTGTCGACGGACCTGGCGCTCCTGCGCGTCGACCCCGACGGGCTGGACCTGCACCCGATCCCGTTCGGCTCCTCCAAGGAGCTCCAGGTCGGGGACCCGGTGCTGGCGATCGGCAACCCGTTCGGCCTGGACCGCACGCTCACGACCGGCGTCGTGTCGGCGCTGCAGCGCCAGATCACGGCCCCCAACGGGTTCGCGATCCGCGACGTGATCCAGACCGACGCCGCGATCAACCCCGGCAACAGCGGCGGCCCGCTGCTCGACGCGACCGGGAAGGTCATCGGCATCAACTCGCAGATCGCGACGTCCAGCGGCGGCAACGTCGGGATCGGCTTCGCGGTCCCGATCGAGACGGCCCAGGACGTGCTCCCGGCGCTGCGCAGGGGCAAGCCGGTCGAGCGCGCGTTCCTGGGCGTGAGCTCGCGCACGATCGACGGCTCGCTGGCCGGGGTCGGCCTGCCGGTCAAGCGCGGCGCGCTGATCCAGTCCGTGGAGCAGGGCTCGGCGGCCGACAAGGCGGGCCTGCGCGCCGGCGGCATCTCGGCGCAGCTCGCGACCGGCGAGTCGGTGCAGCTCGGCGGCGACATCATCGTCGCGATCGACGGCAAGGAGATCACGACCAGCGACGAGGTCGCCGAGGCGATCTCCGCCAAGAAGCCCGGCGACAAGGTGAAGATCACCTTCGTCCGCGACGGCGTCCGCAAGACCGTCGAGGCGACGCTGGGCAACCGCCCCGCCGACAACTCCGGCTGACCCCGTCGGCCGCACCGCACCCCGCCGCCACGGGGGACGTGTGGCACCTGGCAGCCGCTATGCGGACGCCATGTGCCACACGTCAGCGGGAGCGGTGGCGGAGGACGGTGGCGATCGTGCCCGCGACCCACTGCGGTCGCGTCGTCGTCTGCGTCCAGGTGAAGCGCAGCACCTCGTGGCCGGCGCGGGTCAGCTCGGCGTCGCGCCGGCGGTCCTCCTCGAAGGCGACGGGATCCAGGTGGAACGCGCGGCTGTCGAGCTCGACGACCAGCCGCTGCCTCGGCCAGTACAGGTCGACGTCGAAGCCGCAGACGGACTCGTTGATCTCGGGCCGCGGCAGGTCGTACCGGTCGCACATGTCCAGCGCGCGCTCCTCGAGCTCCGACCGCGTCCGCGCCGCATCGGGCAGCAGCCGCGCCACCGACCGCCGCAGCCGCTTGAGCCCGTGGCGCCCGTGCGAGCGCTCGAGCAGGAGCCCCATCGCCTGCTCGTCGTAGACCTTCAGGCGCCAGGCCTGGACGACCGCGCGGTCCACCTGACGCTGCGACGCGCGCTCGGCGTGGTCGAGCAGCGTCCGCTCGACGGTCGTGATCGGGATGCCGCGCAGGACCGCGACGTCATCGTCGGTGAGCTTGCACCGATGCGCCCACAGCGCGCGCGAGCGCCGGGCGGCGCCGTGGCGGATCGTGACGTGGATCCGCGGGCGGCGTGCATCGATCAGCCCGTGCGCGTACGCGGCCGTCTCGTGAGACAGCACGGCGCCGGGCCCACCGGCCAGGACTCCTGCCAGCCAGTGGCCCTCGTCCATCAGCGCCCGGTGACCGACGGCGTAGACGCCGGGATGCAGCCGCAGCAGGCGTCGACGTTCGACCCAGCGGGCGATCGCGGCATCGGTCAGCCCGGCCGCGGCGAGCTGTGCTCGGGTGACGACGCCGAACTGCTCGGCGGCCAATGCCTCGACCTGCAATGGACGTGTGGCACTTGGCGTCCGGATAGCGGCTGCCATGTGCCACACGTGGTCTGGGGGAGGGGTGGAAGGGCGCATCGGACAAGCGTGGCGAGCGAGGTGTGACGGCGGACCACCACTTCGTGTCGGGGCTGCGACGCGCAGGTTGCGACAATGCACCGTCCCGTGAGCATCAAGACCAAGATCTGCGGCGTGACGTCGGTCGAGGACGCCGAGCTGGCCGTCGAGGCGGGCGCCTGGGCGGTCGGGCTGATCTTCCACCGGCCGTCGCCCCGCGCGTGCGCGCCCGCGGAGGCCGAGCGCATCGCCGCCGCCGTCCGCCGCCGCGCGCTCGTCGCCGGCGTCTTCCTCAACCACCCGCTGGACCAGATCGCGCGCGTGCACGACCGCATCGGCTTCGACGTCGTCCAGCTCCACGGCGACGAGGGCGCCGCCTTCGCCGCCGAGGTCGGCCGCCGCACCGGCGCGAAGGTCGCCAAGGCCGCGCGCGTCAGGGACGCGGGAGACGTCCGCCACCTCGACGCGTTCCGCTCGGTCGACTTCCACCTCGTGGACGGCCCCGGAGGCGGCGAGACCGTCGACCCCGCCCTGCTGCGCAACCGCCGCTCGGACATCCCGCTGATCCTCGCCGGCGGCCTCACCCCCGAGAACGTCGCCGCCGCGATCGAGGTCGTCGAGCCGTTCGCCGTCGACGTCGCCAGCGGCGTCGAGGCCGAGCCCGGCCACAAGGACCCCGAGCGCCTGCGCGCGTTCCTCGCCGCCGTGGACGGAGCCGCGGTCCCCAGCCGATGACGGTCGAGCACCGCTTCGGCCGCTACGGCGGCCAGTACGTCCCCGAGACGCTCATGCCCGCCCTCCAGGAGCTCGAGGAGGCGTGGGTGGCCACGTCCGCCGACCCCGCCTACCACGCCGAGCTGGACCAGCTCCTGCGCGCCTACTGCGGCCGTCCGACCCCGCTCTACCACGCCGAGCGCCTGTCCGAGCACGTCGGCCGCACGGTCCTCCTCAAGCGCGAGGACCTCAACCACACCGGCAGCCACAAGATGAACAACGCGCTCGGCCAGGCGCTCCTGGCCAAGCGGATGGGCAAGAGCCGCGTCATCGCCGAGACCGGCGCCGGCTCGCACGGGGTCGCGACCGCCACCGCCTGCGCGCTGCTCGGCCTGGAGTGCGTCGTGTTCATGGGCACCGAGGACATGCGCCGCCAGCGCCCCAACGTGCTGCGCATGGAGCTGCTCGGCGCCCGGGTGCAGCCCGTCGAGGCCGGCGCGCGGACGCTCAAGGAGGCGACGAGCGAGGCGATCCGCGACTGGGTCACCAACGTCGCCGACACCTACTACGTGATCGGCTCGGTCGTCGGCCCCGCCCCGTATCCGAGCATGGTCCGCGACCTGCAGCGCCGCATCGGCGACGAGGCCCGCGCCGAGATCCTCGAGCGCCACGGCCGGCTGCCCAGCCGCGTCGTCGCCTGCGTCGGCGGCGGCAGCAACGCGCTCGGCGCGTTCGCGGCGTTCCTCGACGACGACGGCGTCGAGCTGATCGGCGTCGAGGCGGGCGGCGACGGTCTCGCCACGATGCGCCACGGCGCCCCGCTCACCGTCGGCGGGCGCTCCGGCGTCCTGCACGGCGCGATGAGCGCGATCATGCAGACCGAGGACGGCCAGATCCTCGAGGCGCACTCGATCTCCGCCGGCCTCGACTATCCCGGCACCGGCCCTCAGCACGCGCACCTGCGCGACACCGGCCGCGCCCGCTACGAGGCGGTCACCGACACCCAGGCGCTCGAGGCGTTCCGCACGCTCGCGCGCCTGGAGGGGATCATCCCGGCGCTCGAGTCCAGCCACGCGGTCGCGTGGGTGCTCGACCAGCCGCGCGGCGACGAGCTGGACCTCATCTGCCTGAGCGGCCGCGGGGACAAGGACCTGGCCGAGGCGCTGGAGCGGCTGGGCATCACGTGACCGGCATCGAGCACATCGCCGCCGCCTTCGCGGGCAAGGACAAGCGGGCGGCGCTGATGCCCTACCTGATGGGCGGCTTCCCCGACGTCGAGACGAGCGCGGCGATCGGCGACGCCTGCATCGACGCGGGCGCCGACCTGCTGGAGCTCGGCATCCCGTTCAGCGACCCGCTCGCCGACGGTCCCGTCATCCAGGCCGCCGGCACCGCCGCGCTCGCGGCCGGCGCCACCACCGACGACATCCTGCGCGTCTGCGCGCGGCTCGCCCCGCGCGCCCCGGTCGTCCTCATGACCTACGTGAACATCGTCCTCGCGCGCGGCATCGACCGGTTCGTCGGCCAGGCGGCCGCGGCCGGCGCCGCCGGGCTGATCGTCCCCGACGTGCCGCTGGAGGAGAGCACCGAGCTGCGCGCCGCCTGCGACACGGCCGGGCTCGCGCTCGTCCCGCTCGTGGCGCCGACGACGCCCGACGAGCGCCTGCGCCGCATCGGGGCGCTCGCCCGCGGCTTCGTCTACACCGTCTCGGTGACCGGCACGACCGGCGAGCGGCGCGCGCTCGACCCCGGCCCGCTGCTGACCCGCGTGAAGGCGGCCACCGACGTGCCGGTCGCGCTCGGCTTCGGGATCTCGACCCCGCAGCAGGCCGCCGAGGCCGCGGCCGCCGGCGCCGACGGCGTCATCGTCGGCTCGCGGCTCGTCCGCGCGGCGGCGGAGTCCGACCGGCCCGCGGCCGAGGTCGGCCGGCTCGTCGGCGAGCTCGCGCGGGGCCTGGCGTAGCGCCGCTCGCCGCGTCCCACCTCGACGGGGCGATCATCTAGGATCACCGGCGATGTTTCTCTCAACGGCAGCCACTGCCGGCCTCATCGCCTGGATCGTCCTGTGGTCGATCGGCGCCAAGGCCTTCGACGCGTTCATGCTGACGGCGCTCATCATCGTCCTCGCCGCGACGGTGAAGCTCGCGCTCCCCGCCATCCCGGGCAACCGCCGCAACGACTGACGGCAGGGCCGGGCGGGTGCCTCTCCGGGTCCTGGCCGGCGCGATCGCGCTCGCGCTCGCGGGCGCGCTCGGCGCCTGCGGTGACGCGGAGACCGGCCAGACCGTCGCCTCCTCCGACCAGCTCACGATCTACACCGCGCTGCCCGAGCACGGGCCGCAGGCCGACCGCGCCCGCGACGTGCTCGACGGCGAGCGCCTCGCCCTGCTGCTGGCCGACGGCCGCGCCGGGTTGTTCAACGTCGGGCTGCGGCCGGTCAGCGACGCCGCCGAGCCCGAGGAGGCGGAGGAGGAGGGCGAGGAGGAGACCGAGCCCGAGAAGGGCTGGGAGCCGGAGGCGGCGCTGAAGGCGGCCGAGGTGGCGGTCGCCGACCCGAGCACGATCGCGTTCATCGGCGACTTCGACGCCGGCGCGACCGCGCTCACGTTGCCGGTCACCAACCCCCGCGACCTGCTCCAGGTGAGCCCGGCCGCCACGTACGGCGGCTTCACCGGCGACCCGGGCAAGGCGCCCGGCGAGCCCGAGAAGTACCAGCCGTCGACGCGCCCGACGTTCGGCCGCGTGGCGGTCTCCGACGCGGTGCAGGCGCGCGCCATGGCCGACGTGCTCGCCGGCGACGACTGCGGGCAGGTCGCGATCCTGCGCGCCCCCAACGCGTTCGACGACAGCCTCGCCCGCCTGTTCGCCACGGCCGTGACGAACCGGGGGATGGAGGTCGTCCTCGACGAGCAGGTCCGCGACGACGACCCCGAGGGCCACCGCGAGATGGCCCAGCAGGTCGTCGAGGCCGGCGCCCGCTGCGCCACGTTCGTCGCCGGGCCGGCCGACGCGCCCGCGTCGGTCCTGCGGGCCCTCAACGAGGCGGACCCGGGCCTGAGGATCGTGGCGCCGATCGGCCTGGCCGACGACGAGGTGGCCCGCGCCCTGGGGCCCGCCGCGTCCGTGACGACGATCGTCGGGCCGCCCGCGCCCGGCCCGGAGCTGCACAAGGCGTTCGAGCGGCGCTTCGGCCGCGAGCCGGGGCCGTGGGCGGCGTACGGGTTCGAGGCGATGCGCCGCGTCCTGCGCGCGATCGAGGCGGCGGGCCCGCGCGGCAACGACCGCCGCGCGGTCGTCGAGGCGTACCTCGCGCTGGACCATCCGGAGCCCCGTCTGGCCCTCTGGCGGCCGACGCTGGACGGGCTCGAGATGGAGCGCGAACTGCCCGTTCGCTGACCGTCGAGGCGCTTCGCATACGTCTCCGACCGGTTGTCGATTGCCGTTCGACCGTCCAGCGGCGTACTATGCCGCCGCACATCAGCTTCACCCGACTGGAGGGAATACGTGAGGCTTCGTTTCATTGCGGTCGCCGGCTGCGTCGGCGCGCTGGCCTTCGGCGTGGCCGCGTGCGGCGACGACGACGACAACGGCGGTGGTGGCGGCGGCGCCAGCACCGGTTCGGCGACCGCCAGCGGTGGCGGCGGCGAGACCGTCAAGATCTACTCGTCGCTTCCGCTGCAGGGCGCGTCGAAGGACCAGACCGCGGCCATGGTGCAGGGCATCGAGCTCGCCCTGGAGGAGGCGGGCGGCAAGGCCGGTGACGTGACCGTCGAGTACGAGTCGCTCGACGACTCCACGGCGCAGGCCGGCAACTGGGACCCGGCACAGACCGCCCAGAACGCGCGCAAGGTCGCCCAGGACGACAAGGCGATCGGCTACATCGGCGAGTTCAACTCGGGCGCGAGCGCGATCTCGATCCCGATCATCAACGAGTCGGGGGTCCCGCAGGTCTCGCCGGCCAACACCTACGTCGGCCTCACGACCGACGAGCCCGGCTCCGAGCAGGGCGAGCCGGCGAAGTACTACCCGACCGGCAACCGCACCTACCTGCGGATCGTGCCGCGTGACACCGTGCAGTCGGCCGCGCTGCTGACGCAGATGAAGGACGACGGCTGCACGAAGGTCGCGATCGCCAACGACAAGGAGACCTACGGCGCGGGCCTGGCCCGCCTGATGGAGATCCAGGCGAAGGACATCGGCGTGGACATCGCCTCCAACGAGGGGATCGACAAGGCCGCGGCCAACTTCCGGTCGTTCGCGGCCGACATGAAGAGCCAGGGCGCGGACTGCTTCGTGTTCGCCGGCGTGACCGCCAACGGCGCCGTCCAGATCTACAAGGACGTCGCGGCGGCCCTGCCGGAGGCGCAGCTGTACGGCCCGGACGGCGTCTGCGAGTCCGGCTTCACGAACCCGTCGAAGGGCGGCATCCCGAAGTCGATCGCGCCGCGGTTCAAGTGCTCGGTGGCGACGCTCGACCTGCAGAGCTACCCGGGCGGCCAGGAGTTCCTGGACGCGTTCAGCGCCAAGTACGGCTCGGAGAACCCCGACCCGTACGCCATCTACGGCTACGAGGCGATGAAGCTGTTCCTCGACACGCTGGCCGAGCTGGGCGACCAGGCGACCGACCGCCAGGCCGTCCTGCAGGCGCTGTTCGACACCAAGGACCGTGACTCCGTGCTCGGCACGTACTCGTTCGACGAGAACGGGGACACGACCCTGACGTCCTACGGCATCTACGAGGTCGGCGACGACGGCAACCCCGTCTTCGCCTCGGCCGTCGAGGCGCAGACGGCCCAGTAGCGGATCGAGCCATCCACCAGGGCTCGCGCGGGCAGCCGCCCGCGCGAGCCCTGCGGCTCGCCTTCGCCCCGGACCATCGCTCATGGAAGCAAGCACCAGCGCCCCGACCCCGCCGCCCGCGCTCTCGCGCGGCTTCGCGGCCACCGTGCAGGACCTCCTCAGCAAGTACGGGCTCATCGCCCTGCTGCTGGTCCTGCCGGTCGCCTACGGCATCCAGGACCTGCGCGACGACGGCAACCTCGCCGGCATCGCCAACAACCTTCTCGACGGCCTGTCCAACGGCGCGATCATCGCGCTGATCGCCGTCGGCTACACGCTCGTCTACGGCATCATCGAGCTGATCAACTTCGCCCACGGCGAGGTGTTCATGATCGGGTCGTTCACGGCCGTCGCGTTCTGGGGCCTCATCGGCCTCGGGCTCGGGAGCTCCGTGATCGGCCTCGTGCTCGGCCTGCTGCTCACGATCCTCGTCGCGATGGTCACCTGCGGCGGGATGAACGTGATGATCGAGCGGGTGGCCTACCGGCCGCTGCGCGGCGCGCCCAAGCTGGCGCCGCTCATCACCGCGGTCGGCATGTCCTTCATCCTGCAGAACGTCGGCCTGCTGTGGCTCGGCGGCTCGCCCAAGTCGGTCGACGACCTGATCCGGGCGCAGGACAACCTCTTCACGTTCATCGGCATCAACGTCAGCCGTGCCGACCTGCTGGCGTTCGGCGTGACGATCCCGCTCGTGATCCTGCTGACGGTGTTCGTCACGCGGGCCCGCCTGGGCAAGGCGATGCGCGCCACCGCCCAGGATCCCGAGGCGGCGCGCCTCATGGGCATCAACGTCGACACGACGATCTCGCTGACGTTCCTGATCGGCGGGATGATGGCCGGCGCCGCCGGCCTCACCTACGCCCTGTACCAGACGACGATCTGGTTCTTCCAGGGCTTCCAGGCCGGCCTGCTGGCGTTCACCGCCGCCGTCATGGGCGGCATCGGCAACCTCCGGGGCGCCGTCCTCGGCGGGCTGATCATCGGCTGCATCCAGCAGATCTCCGACAACCGCATCTCGCCGTCGTGGACGCCGGCGATCGTCTTCGCCTACCTGATCCTGATCATGGTCTTCCGGCCGCAGGGCCTGCTGGGCGAGGAGACGAGGGAGGCCGGATGAGGCGCCGATTCGGAGCTCGCACGCTGCCGCGCGGCGTCAACTTCGCGCTCGCGGCGGCCGCGATCGCCATCGCGATCGTGTTCCCGCTGTTCTTCCCGCAGGGCAGCGGCTGGGTCGACGACATGACGATCGCCCTGGCCTACGTCGTCATGGGCCTGGGCCTCAACGTGGTCGTCGGCTACGCCGGCCTCCTCGACCTCGGCTACGTCGCGTTCTTCGCGATCGGCGCCTACACGACCGGCTGGTTCATGTCGGGCTTCTACGGCGACGCGAACATCCACGTCTTCGTGGGCGAGTTCGCCAAGGCGCTGCCCGGCATCCACCTGAACTTCCTGCTCGTGGTGGTCATCGCGGCCGGACTGTGCGCGATCGCCGGCATCATCATCGGCCTGCCGACGCTGCGCCTGCGCGGCGACTACATCGCGATCGTGACGCTCGCGTTCGGCGAGATCATCCGCGTGTTCGCGATCGAGGGCAACGAGATCACGATCGTCGGGAACGCCAAGCTGACCGCCGGCCGCCAGGGCATCACGCCGATCGACAAGATCGACCTGCCGTTCCTGGACCAGTTCACGTCGCTGAACCTGCGGCCCTGGTACTGGACCGCGCTGGCGCTCGTCCTGGTCGTCCTGTTCGTGAACATCCGGCTGCGCGACTCCCGTCTGGGCCGCGCCTGGATCGCCCTGCGCGAGGACGAGGTGGCGGCCGCGTCGATGGGCATCCCGCTGGTGAAGACGAAGCTGATGGCCTACGCCGTCGGCGCCGCGTTCGGCGGCATGTCCGGCGCGTTCCTGGGCTCGTTCCTGAACACGGTGAACGCCGACCAGTTCGCGTTCGGCTTCTCGATCTTCATCCTCGCGATGATCATCCTCGGCGGCCTGGGGTCCGTCTGGGGCGTGGTGATCGGATCCCTGGCGCTGTCGTTGATCAACACCCGATTGATCCCCGACGTGCTCAACGACGTGCCGAGCAACCTCGGCCTGGACTTCAACCTCGTCGACGTGAACTACGGCATCTTCGGCTTCCTGCTGGTGCTGATGATGGTCCTGCGGCCCGAGGGCCTGCTGCCGGAGCGAAGGCGGCAGATCGAGCTGCACGAGGGCACGCCGGGCGACGAGGCACTGGTGGAGGTGACGCACGCATGAACGAGGATCCGATCCTCACCACGACCCGGGTGTCGAAGATCTTCGGCGGCCTCGTCGCGGTCAACGACGTGACGTTCGACATCCCGCGCCGGCGGATCGTGTCGATCATCGGGCCCAACGGCGCGGGGAAGACCACGTTCTTCAACATGCTGACGGGCCTGTACCGCGCCTCCACCGGGCGGATCGCCTTCGAGGGCAAGGACATCACGCGGACGCGGCCGGACAAGATCACGAAGGCCGGCGTCGCGCGGACGTTCCAGAACATCCGCCTGTTCTCGACGATGACCGCGGTGGAGAACGTGATGGTCGGCGAGCACTCCCGCATGAAGGCCGGCATCGTCGGCTCCGTGCTGCGCACCCCGTGGGTGCGCAAGGAGGAGCGCCAGACGCGCGAGAAGGCGCGCGAGATGCTCGACTTCGTCGGGGTCCGCAAGGACCAGCAGGAGCAGCTCGCGTCGAACCTGTCCTACGGCGACCAGCGGCGGGTGGAGATCGCCCGCGCGCTGGCCTCCGATCCGCGCCTGCTGCTGCTCGATGAGCCCACCGCGGGCATGAACCCCAACGAGTCGCTGCGCCTGACGGAGTTCATGATCCGCCTGCGCGACGAGCTGGGGCTGACGATCCTCATGATCGAGCACGACATGAAGGTCGTGATGGGCGTGTCGGAGCGCATCACGGTGTTCGACCACGGCGAGAAGATCGCCGAGGGCGACCCGGCGACGGTGCGCGCGAACCCGCGCGTCATCGAGGCGTACCTCGGCAAGCAGGAGGCGGCCTGACATGGCGATGCTCGAGGTCCGCGACATCCACACCTACTACGGCAACATCCAGGCGCTGAAGGGCGTCACGCTCGAGGTCAACGAGGGCGAGATCGTCACGCTGATCGGCTCCAACGGCGCCGGCAAGTCGACGACGCTGCGCTCGATCAGCGGGCTGACGCCCCCCCGCGAGGGGTCGATCGTCTTCCGCGGGCAGGACATCGCGTTCATGCCCCCGCAGGAGATCGTGCGCCTGGGCATCCTCCAGTCGCCGGAGGGACGCCACTGCTTCCAGCGCATGAGCGTGCGCGAGAACCTGGAGCTGGGCGCCTACCTCCGGCGCGACAAGGAGATCGCCGAGGACATGGACCGGGTCTTCGACCTGTTCCCCCGCCTGAAGGAGCGCGAGCGCCAGAAGGCCGGCACGATGTCCGGCGGGGAGCAGCAGATGCTGGCGATCGGCCGCGCCCTGATGGGCCGGCCGCGGCTGCTGCTGCTCGACGAGCCGTCGATGGGCATCGCGCCGATCCTGGTCGAGCGCATCTACGAGACGATCGCCGAGATCAACCGGCAGGGCACGACGATCCTGCTGGTCGAGCAGAACGCCAACTACGCGCTTGGCGTCAGCCACCGCGGCTACGTGCTGGAGACCGGCACGGTCGCGCTGACGGACGCGTCCGACAGCCTGCGCGAGAACCCCGACGTGCAAAGGGCCTACCTCGGAGCATGACCCCCACCGCGATCTTCGCCCTCCTCGGCGCCAAGGCGCTGTACCTGATGCTGCTGTGGCTGGCCTCGGCCATCACGGCGTCGTGGCTGTCGGACCGCGCCGGCTTCGGCGAGCGCTGGGGCCTGGCCACCGGCATGCTGCTCAGCGTCGTCGGCGCGATCATCTGGCTCGGGATCTACCTCGTCGCGCCGCGCGAGGGGTCCCGCCGCCAGATCGAGGGCGTCATCCCCAAGCGCCACAAGGCCGCGCCGACCGACATCACGTCCAGGCCGGCCGGCTGAGCGCTCAGCTCACGGCGTCGCGCAGCGCGGCGTCGAGGTCGGCGTGCGCGAACGCGTACCCGAGCGCCAGCGGGCGCTCGGGCACGGCGCGCTGGCCGGTCGTGACGACCTCGGCCATGTCGCCGTAGAGCGCGCGGATCGCGAACGCCGGGACGGGCGCGATCGCCGGGCGGCGCAGCGCCCGCCCCAGCGCCCTGGAGAAGTCCCGGTTCGTGACCGGCTCGGGCGCCGTCGCGTTGATCGGCCCGTCCCAGTCGGCGCCGTCGAGCGCGGTCAGGTACAGGCCGACGACGTCGTCGACGTGGATCCACGGCAGGTACTGGCGCCCGCCGGCGACCGGTCCGCCGACACCCAGCCGGAAGAACGGCAGCATCCGCGCGAGCGCGCCGCCGCCGGGGTCGAGCACCACGCCGGTGCGGACGACGACGACGCGCAGGCCGAGGTCGCGGGCGGCGAGCGCCTCGCGCTCCCAGGCGGCGCAGACGCCGGCGAGGAAGTCGTCGCCGGGCGGCGTGGCCTCGGTGACCCGCTCGTCGCCGCGCGGCCCGTAGTAGCCGACCGCCGACGAGGAGACCAGCGCGCGCGGGCGCGGGTCGGCGGCGGCGAGGCCGGCGACGAGCCGGCGCGTCCCGAGCTCGCGGCTGTCGCGGATCTCCTGGCGGGCGGACGGCGTCCAGCGCTGGTCGACCCGCGCGCCGGCGAGGTGGATCACGCCGTCGCGGCCGGCCAGCGCGTCGGCCGGCGCGGGGCCTGCGGCCGGGTCCCAGCCGACCGTCTCGACGCCGAGCTGCGCGGCGGCCGCCTCGGGCCGGCGCGAGAGGACGGTCACCTCGTCGCCGCGGCGGCGCAGCGCCGCCACGATGCGGCTCCCGATCAGGCCGGTCGCTCCGGTGAGCGTGACGCGCACGCCTGCACCGTACGCGCTCAGGCGAGGCCGTGCACGCGCGCCGCGTCGGCGGCGGCGAAGCCGATCTCCTCGCCGGCGTGGGCGACGTCGGCGCGCCGCGCCTCGTCGGCGACGGCGGAGGCCACGGCCGTGGCGACGTCGCGGTTGAACACCGACGGCACGATGTAGTCCTCGCGCAGCTCGCCCTCGCTGACGATGCCGGCGATCGCGTGCGCGGCGGCGAGCTGCATCCCCTCGGTGATCCGCGAGGCGCGCACGTCCAGCGCGCCGCGGAAGACGCCGGGGAACGCGAGCACGTTGTTGATCTGGTTGGGGTAGTCGGAGCGGCCGGTGGCGATGATGCGCGCGTACGGCGCCGCCTCCTCGGGCGACACCTCGGGCGTGGGGTTGGCCATCGCGAACACCATCGCGTCGTCGCCCATCCGCGTGAGCGCCTCCGCGGGCAGGACGCGCGCGCCGGACAGGCCGACGAGCAGGTGGACGCCGTCGATGACGTCGGCGGGCGCGCCGCGCCGGCGCTCCGGGTTGGAGTGCTCGGCGTACCAGCGCTTCATCGGCGGCATGGTCCCGTCGACGTAGTCCTCGCGCTCGGTGTGGACGGCGCCGCGCGAGTCGCAGCCGATGATGTCGCGCACGCCGCCGGCCATCAGCATCTTCGACACGGCGACGCCCGCCGCGCCCAGGCCGATGACCAGCACGCGCAGGTCCTCCAGCCGCCGGCCGGTCAGCTTCGCCGCGTTCAGCGCCGCGGCGAGCGTGACGATCGCCGTGCCGTGCTGGTCGTCGTGGAAGACGGGGATGTCGAGCTCGGCGTCGAGGCGCTCCTCGATCTCGAAGCAGCGCGGCGCCGAGATGTCCTCGAGGTTGATGCCGCCGAACGCGGGGGCGATCGCCTTCACGGCGGCGACGATCGCGTCGGGGTCCTTGGTGTCCAGGCAGATCGGGAACGCGTCGACGGCGCCGAACTCCTTGAACAGCATCGCCTTGCCCTCCATCACCGGCATGGCGGCGGACGGGCCGATGTCGCCGAGGCCGAGCACGGCGGTGCCGTCGGACACGACCGCGACCGTGTTGCGCTTGATCGTGTACTGGAAGGCCTTGGCGGGGTCCTCGGCGATCGCGCTGCACACGCGCGCGACGCCGGGCGTGTAGGCCATCGACAGGTCGTCGCGCGTGGCGACCGGCACCTTGTTGCGCTGCTCGATCTTGCCGCCCATGTGGATGAGGAACGTGCGGTCGGTCGTGTCGATGACGCGCGCGTTCGGGACGGCGTCGATCGCGGCCTGGATGCCGGGCCAGTGCGCCGAGTCGGCGGCGTCGACGGTGATGTCGCGCAGCGTGTGGCCGTCCTCGGTGACCTCGACCAGGTCGACGGCGCCGATGGTGCCCCCGGCCCGCCCGATCGCGGTCGCCACCTCGCCGAGCATCCCCGGCCGGTGCGCGATCTCGACCCGGATCGTCAGCGAGTACTGGGCGGATGGGGTGCCGGCCACATCACAAGCGTAGGGATCGGGCGCGCCCGATAGCGTGCACGCCGTGTCCAGCGACGGCGACTCCGGCGAGCTCTTCCTCATCGACGGCAACTCGCTCGTCTACCGGGCGTTCTTCGCGCTGCCGGAGTCGATCGCGACCTCCACCGGCGTCCCGACGAACGCGATCTTCGGGTTCGCGTCGATGCTCGTGAAGCTCATCACCGACCACGGCGCCAAGCCCACGATCGTGGTGTGGGACCGCGGCGCCAGCGGCCGCCGCGAGGTGTACGCCGAGTACAAGGGCGACCGGCCGACCAAGCCCGACCTGCTGCGCGAGCAGTACCCGCACATGGAGCCGCTGGTCGAGGCGTTCGGCTACACCAACTACGGGGTCGAGGGCTACGAGGCCGACGACGTGATCGCGACGATCGCCGAGCAGGTCAAGCGCGACGGGACCCGCGTGACGATCGTGACCGGCGACCGCGACGCGTTCCAGCTCGTCGACGACGAGCTCGTGCGGGTGATGGCGACGTCGCGCGGCATCACCGAGACGAAGATGTACGGCCCGCAGGACGTCGTCGACCGCTACGGGATCCCGCCCGAGCTGATCCCCGACTTCTACGGGCTGAAGGGCGACACGTCCGACAACATCCCGGGCGTCCCGGGCATCGGCGACAAGACCGCCGCCCAGCTCCTGCAGACCTACGGGACGCTCGAGGCGGTCCTCGAGCACGTCGACGACATCTCGGGCGCCAAGCGCCAGCAGAACCTGCGCGAGCACGCCGAGGCGGCGCGCATCTCCAAGCAGCTCGCGACCGCCAAGCGCGACGTGCCGCTGGAGGGCCTCGACCTGAACGCGGTGATCGCGCGCGAGCCGGACCGCTCGCGGCTGCGCGAGGTGTTCCGCGAGTTCGAGCTGCGCGAGCCGCTGCGGCGCCTGGAGGAGGCGCTCGGCGACGCGGACGCGGCCGCGCCGGCCCCGGCCGCCGACGTCTCGATCGCGGTTGAGGTGCGCGAGGGCACGCTGGCCGACGTCGCGTCGCTGGACGGCGAGCTGACGGTCGCGGTGGCCGAGCCCGAGACGCCGGAGGGCGAGCTGCTGCCGCCGTCGCCGCTGCGCTTCGCGGTCGCCGCCGGCGACACCGTCCTGACCGGGCCCGCGGGCAGCCGCGCCGAGGTCGTCGCGGCCCTCGGCCGGCGGCCGGTCATCGCCCACGACGCCAAGGCGCTGGACGAGGTGCCGCCCACGCTCGTGCACGACACGCTGCTGGCCGCCTACCTGCTGGAGCCGGCGCGGCGCGGCTACCCGCTGCGCGAGCTGGTCGAGGAGCGCGGCCTCGCCGCCGACGCCGAGGACCCGCTGGCCGCCGAGGCGGCGACGACACAGGCGCTCGCCGCCTGGCAGCGCGAGCAGCTCCAGGACCGCGGGCTGACGTGGCTGATGCGCGAGGTCGAGCTGCCGCTCGTGCCCGTGCTGCGTGACCTGGAGCGGGTCGGGGTGCGCCTGGACGTCGAGCGGCTCGGCTACGTCGCCGACCGCGTCCACGGCGAGCTGCGCGACCTCGAGGACGAGATCTACCAGCTCGCCGGCACCGAGTTCACGATCGGCTCGCCCCAGCAGCTCGGGGAGATCCTGTTCGTCAAGCTCGGCCTGACGAAGAAGCGCCGCGGCAAGACCGGCTTCTCCACCGACGCGCGCGTGCTGCAGCAGATCCGCGACGAGCATCCGATCGTCCCCAAGATCGAGCGCTGGCGCGAGCTCAACCAGCTCGCCAAGACCTACCTCGACGTGCTGCCGCAGCTCGTCGACGAGGCGTCGCGGCTGCACACGACGTTCATCCAGGCGGCGGCCACGACCGGGCGGCTGGCGTCGACGAACCCCAACCTCCAGAACGTGCCGGTGCGCACGCCGCTGGGCCGCGAGATCCGCGGGTGCTTCGAGGCGGCGCCCGGGAACCTGCTGGTCTCGGCCGACTACTCGCAGGTCGAGCTGCGGGTGCTCGCGCACGTGGCCGACGAGCCGGCGCTGAAGGAGATCTTCGTCCGCGGCGAGGACGTCCACACGGCCACCGCGTCGCGGGTGTTCCAGAAGGACCCGGCCGACCTCACGCCGATGGATCGCAGCAAGGCGAAGATGATCAACTACGGGATCGTCTACGGCCTGAGCGACTACGGCCTGGCCGACCGGCTGAACATCCCGCGCGAGGAGGCCAAGGAGGTCATCGACACCTACCTGGCCCGGTTCCCGAAGGTGGCGGAGTTCATGGCCGCGACGATCGAGCAGGCCCGGGAGCTCGGCTACGTCACGACGATCTTCGGCCGCCGCCGCCAGATCCCGGAGCTGCGGGCGCGCAACTGGCAGGTGCGGTCGCTGGGCGAGCGCCTGGCCGTCAACACCGTCATCCAGGGCACGTCGGCCGACGTCATCAAGCTGGCGATGATCGGCGCCGCGCGCGAGCTGAAGGCCTCGGGGATGGCGTCGCGGATGGTCCTGACGATCCACGACGAGCTGCTGTTCGAGGGCCCGCCCGAGGAGGAGGCGGCGCTGCGCGAGCTGGTGGAGCGGGAGATGCTCGCGCCGTGGGAGGACCGCGACCCGCCCCTCGCCGTCGACGTCGGGGCGGGCCGCACGTGGCTCGAGGCCAAGTAGCCGCCTAGGAGGCGACCTTCCCGCACACCAGGTTGGTGTGCACGGCGGAGTGGACGCCGAGCGGGGCGCCGCTCAGCGTGCGCACGCGCGTCATCCAGGTCGTGGGGCCGTTCGGGTAGGACACGACGGTCACGACGTTGTCGCTGAACGAGCGGACGCCGCCGCCGAGGACGACCTTGCCGGCCGGGCAGCTGTTGATCCACGTCGCGCTCGCGGTGCTGCCGAGCAGGACGTTGATGCGCGTGACGACCTCGTGGCCGGAGATGCCGGGCGCGCCCTGCGGGCCGGGTTCGCCCTTCTCGCCCTTGGGACCCTGCGGGCCGGGGTCGCCCTTGGGGCCCTGCGGCCCGGCGACGCCGTTCGACGCCGCGCCGGCGCGCAGCGCTGCACGGGTCTTGGGGCTGAGGTCGCGCATCGTCAGCGAGCGGTCCTTGATCTTCAGGCCGCTGACCGAGTTGTTGCGCAGCTTGGAGCCGTCGATGAGGGTCGCGGCGGTCGCGCTGCCGGTGCCGGCGAGCACGAGCGCGGCGATCGAGACGGCGAGGGCGGGGGACGGACGACGACGCATGATGCGCTCCTCTCTGACTGGCCGTTTCACGGGCCGGTGTCGGTGACGGGTCCAGGCTCTCGCGGGGGGCGCCCCCTGTCGTTCGCGCCGGTGACGTGCCGAATGTCACGTCGGCGACGCAGGAGGGCGCGCGAGCGCGGGGGCGAACACCCCAACCGTGGACCGCGCTCTCGCCATCGCCGCCACGATCTGCGTCGGCGGCCTGATCGCCTTCCAGCCGCCGGTCAACAGCCAGCTCGGCCGGCACGTCAGCGTCATCGGCGCCGCGTTCGTGTCGACCGCGGTCTCGGCGGTCGTGCTGCTCGTCCTCTACGTGGCCGTGAAGGGCGGCTTCGGCGAGCTGTCGGCGCTGCGCGGCGTGCCCTGGTACGAGCTGACCGGCGGTCTGATGGGCGCCGTCCTCGTCACCGTCTCGCTGGTGACCGTGCGGACCCTCGGGGCCGGCGGCGTGGTCGCCGCGACCGTGGCGGGCCAGCTCATCGTCTCCGCGCTGCTGGACCGCGCCGGCGTGCTCGGCCTCGAGAAGGCGGGGCTGACGCCCCTGCGGCTCGCGGGGATGGGGCTGCTGATCCTCGGCACGCTGCTCGTCACCCAGCCCGGCCGGTAGCTCTGGCAGACTCGCGCGCCATGAACGTCCGGGGCGCCGTCCTGCGCGAGATGGGCCGGCCGGCGCCGTACGCGGCGTCGCGCCCGCTGGAGATCGTCGAGCTGGAGCTCGCGCCGCCCGGGCCGGGCGAGGTGCTCGTCCGCGTCGGCGCGGCCGGGCTGTGCCACTCCGACCTGTCGGTGATCGACGGCTCCCGCCCGCGCGTGATGCCGATGGTGCTCGGCCACGAGGCGGCCGGCGAGGTCGTCGAGGTCGGGCCGGGCGTCGACGAGCTCGCGCCCGGCGACCACGTCGTGCTCGCGTTCGTCGCGGCCTGCGGCCACTGCCCGCCGTGCGTCGCCGGTCGCGCCGCGCTGTGCGAGCCGGGCGCCGCCGCGAACGCCGCGGGCACCCTGCTCGGCGGCGAGCGGCGGTGGGGCGACCTCGGCGGGCGGCCGCTGAACCACCACCTCGGCGTCTCCGCGTTCGCCGAGCACATCGTCGTCTCCGCGCGCTCGGCCGTGCGGGTGCGGCCCGACCTCCCGTTCGAGGTCGCGGCGCTGTTCGGCTGTGCCGTGCTCACCGGCGCGGGGGCCGTGCTGCACAGCGCCGACGTCCAGGTCGGCGAGTCGGTCGCGGTGTTCGGACTCGGCGGGGTCGGGCTCGCCGCGCTGCTGGGCGCGCTGGCCGCCGGCGCCGCCACGGTCGTGGCCGTCGACGTCGTCGAGAGCAAGCTGGCGCTCGCGCGCGAGCTGGGCGCCACCCACGCCGTGGCGGCCGGCGACGGCGCCGTCGAGCGCGTGCGCGAGCTGACCGGCGGCGGCGCCGAGAAGGTCGTCGAGACCGCCGGCAGCGCGGCCGTGCTGGCCGACGCGTACGCCGCCACGCGCCGCGGCGGCACCACCGTCACGGTCGGGCTGCCGGACCCCAGCCGGGTGCTGTCGATCCCGGCCGTGTCGCTGGTGGCCGAGGAGCGGACGCTGCGCGGCTCCTACCTCGGCACGTCGGTGCCCGCGCGCGACGTGCCGCGCTTCGTCGCCCTCCACGACGCGGGCCGCCTGCCGGTCGAGCGCCTGCTCACGCACCGCCTCTCGCTCGACGAGCTGAACGAGGGCTTCGACCGCCTCGCCGCCGGCGAGGCGGTGCGCCAGGTCGTCGTTCCCTGAGCCCGTGGACGGCGGTACGATCCGCCGTGGGAGAGAGGGAGGAGCGGATGCTGCGCAACGCGTTCTGGGTGCTCTCGCTGTTCGTCCTCGGGCTGTACGCCTTCTTCGTCGTGCTCGGCGCGTGGGACCCGATCGACGTGCTCCCGCTGACGATCGCGATGATCGTCCTCGCCGGGCTGTGGGTCGCCCACGCCTGGTTCGGCCACCGCCACGCCGACGAGATCGCCCAGGACCCGCAGGCGATGCGAGCGCGCGAGCGGCGCGGGTTCTGACGCGCCCGTCTCGCGGATGGGGACGCCTCCCCATGGGCGCGTTCGCGCGCCGCCGCGACAATCCCGGGCATCTCGATCGGCACCGCCATCCTGATCGCGGGCCTCCTGATGGCCGCCGCGCTGGCCGGCTCGCTCCTGGCCGGCCGTCTGCGCGTGCCCGGACTCCTGCTGTTCCTGGCGATCGGGATGGTGATCGGCAGCGACGGGCTCGGCCTGCTCGACTTCAGCGACTACGAGATGGCGCGCAACGTCGGCATCGTCGCGCTCGCCGTGATCATCTACGAGGGCGGGCTCAGCACGCGCGCCTCCGACCTGCGCCCGGTGTTCGGCGCGGCACTGAGCCTGTCGGTCCTGGCCACGATCCTCACGGCGCTGATCGCCGGGGCGGCCGCCCACCTGCTGTTCGACCTGACGCTCCTGGAGGGCCTGCTGCTGGGGTCGATCATCGCCTCCACGGACGCCGCGGCCGTGTTCGCGATGCTGCGCGACTCGGCGCTGCGGCCCCGGCTCGCGCGCCTGCTGGAGGGCGAGGCGGCCAGCAACGACCCCGTCGCCGTGCTGCTCGTGCTCGGCTTCATCGAGTGGATCACGCTGCCCGACTACGGCGTGGTCGACATGGGCGTCCTGTTCGTGCGCCAGATCGCGATCGGCGTCGCCGCCGGCGTGGCGATCGGCTGGCTGGGGTCGCGGGTGCTGCGCGCCGTCCAGCTCGCGACGCCGGGCCTGTACCCGGTCGCGTCGCTGACGATCGGCGCCGTCGCGTTCGGCTCGGCCGACGCGCTCGGCGGCTCCGGGTTCCTGGCCGTGTACCTGGCCGGGCTCGTCCTCGGCTCGACCGACATCCCCGCCCGCCGCACGATCGGCGCGTTCCACTCGGGCCTCGCGTGGCTCGCGCAGCTCTCGATGTTCCTGACCCTCGGCCTGCTCGTGTTCCCGTCCCAGCTCTGGGGCATCGCCGGCCAGGGCATCCTGCTGGCGGCGGTGCTGATCGTCGTCGCCCGCCCGGTCGCCAGCACGGTGTCGACGCTGCTCTCGCGGTTCTCGCTCGCCGAGCGCGGCCTCCTGGCCTGGGTGGGCCTGCGCGGCGCCGTCCCCGTCGTCCTCGCCACGTTCCCGGTCACCGCCGGCGTCGAGCACAGCCTCGACTTCTTCAACATCGTGTTCTTCGCCGTCATCGCCTCGCTGCTCATCCAGGGGCCGATGATCGAGCCGCTCGCCCGCCGCCTGGGCCTCACGACCGACGACCCGCCGGTCAGCGACCCGCTCGTCGAGGTCGCGACGCTGCGCCGGCTGGGCGCCGACGTCGTCGAGTACGTCGTGCGCGAGGACGACGCGATCGCCGGTGCGCCGGTGCGCGACCTGGCGCTGCCGCGCGAGGCGGTCGTCAACGTGATCGTGCGCGGCGATGCCGCGCTGCCCCCGCGCGGCTCGACGATCCTGCGACCCGGCGATGCGCTGCACGTCCTCGTGCGCCGCGAGGTGGCCGACGAGGTGGCGGGGCTGCTGCGGCGCTGGCGCGAGGGGCCGATCGGCCCGCCGCCGCGCCCGCGGCCCGCCCTGCACGGCCGCGCGCCGCTGTTCTCGTCGGGTCCGGCCGCCGCGCTGCTGGAGGGGCCGCCGGAGCGCCCGCATCGCGTGGGCCGCCAGGAGGTCGTCGAGCGGCTGCGCGTCCGCCGCGACGAGCCGGGCGCGCTCGTCGTGCTCGACGACGGGCGCTACGCGATCACCGGCCCGCAGGTGGCAATCGGCGGGCGCGAGGATCTCGCGCGCTACGCGCGCCGACGGCTGCGCGAGGCCGAGGGCGCCGAGCGGCCGTGGCTGCGCAACGTCGTCGCCGCGCTGGCCGCCGACCCCGGCGCCGACCGGGCGCCGAGCCCGGGCGCCGGCTGACCGCGCGACGCCGGGACCTCGGCTCGCGGACTGCAAACGCGTGCATAATGGCCCGCGTGCGCTCGGGCAACACGGTCACGCTGAGGGACGTCGCGCGCCTGGCCAACGTGCATCCGGGCACGGTCTCGCGGGCGCTGAACGCGGAGACGCGCGCGCTCGTCAACCCCGAGACCGCCCAGCGCGTGCTGCAGGCCGCCGAGCAGCTCGGCTATCGCCCCAACCCGATCGCGCGGGGGCTCAAGACGAACCGCTCGTACACGATCGGCGTGCTGATCCCCGACCTCACCAACCCGCTGTTCCCCCCGATCGCGCGCGGGATCGAGGACCGGCTCGACGAGGACGGCTACACGCCGCTCATCGCCAGCACGGACAACGACCCCGAGCGCGAGCGGGTCGACTTCGAGACGATGCGCGCGCGGCAGGTCGACGGGTTCATCACGGCGACGGCGCGCGCGGACCACGACCTGCTCGACGACATCGCGGCCGCCGGCCTCCCGATCGTCCTCGTCAACCGGCGGCTGATCGACGGCGGGCTGCCGGCCGTCAGCGTCGACGACGCGGAGGGCATGCGGATCGCGGTGGCGCACGTCGTGGACCTCGGGCACCGGCGCATCGCCCACATCGCCGGGTCGCAGCGCCTGTCGACCGGGCACTACCGCCTCCACGGGTTCCTCGAGGCCATGCGCGAGCACCGCCTGGAGCCCGACCCGGACCTCGTCGTGTTCAGCGACGCGTTCACCGAGGAGGAGGGGGCCCGCCTGGCCCGCGAACTGCTCGATCGCGACCCGCGGCCGACGGCGATCATCGCCGCCAACGACCTCCTGGCCCTCGGCTGCTTCGACGCCCTGCGCGAGCGCGGGCTCTCCTGCCCGGGCGACGTCTCGGTGATCGGGTTCAACGACATGCGCTTCGCCGATCGCTTCGACCCGCCGCTGACGACGGTCCGCCTGCCGCACTACGACATGGGCGTCGCGGCGGCGACGCTGCTGCTCGAGCGGCTGGGGGACGCGGACGCTCCGGTCCGCCAGATCCTGCTGCCCCCGGCGCTGGTCGTCCGCGGGTCGACCGGGCGGCCGGCGGGATGATGAGCGCTTGGCCCTTGACAGACCGGAGTCGCTCGACGTAGGGTTGCACACGTTTGCAGCAAACGTTTGCATGTCGCGCGCAAACGTTTGCACCAACGCAGGGCCGTAAGCGGAGGAGGAGAGATTCGCGTGAGGGCATTGCGCATGTTGGTGCCGGGGCTCGTCGCGATCGCGCTGCTGGCGACGGGGTGCGGCGGCAGCGACGACGACGGCGGGGCCACGGCGGCGTCCTCGGGGACCACCCCGGGCGCCACGGCCGCCAGCGGCGACCCGATCAGGATCGGCACGTCGCTGCCCCTGACGGGGGAGTTCTCGGAGCCCGGGAAGGCCGCCGAGCAGGGCTACCGGGTGTGGGAGAAGATGGTCAACGACGCCGGAGGTCTGCTCGGCCGGCCCGTCGAGATCATCGTCCGCGACGACGCCAGCGACCAGAACACGATCGTGGCGGACTACAACGCGCTGATCAGCCGTGAGAAGGTCGACCTGCTGCTCGGCACGTTCTCGTCGCTGCTCAACATCCCGGCGTCGACGGTCGCCGAGCGCAACCGGATGCTGTACGTGGAGCCCGCCGGCGGCGCGCCGGAGATCTTCGACCGCGGCTACAAGCTGCTGTTCTTCGCGCAGCAGGCGACGGCGGACCACCAGGGCGACCTGTTCGCCGACTACATCCTGTCGCTGCCCGAGTCCGAGCGGCCCAAGACCGCCGCCTACCCGACGCTCGACGATCCGTTCGCGATCCCCGTGCTCGAGGGCATCCGCGCGAAGCTCGAACCGGCCGGGATCGAGACCGTCTACGCCGAGACCTACCCGGTCGACACGTCGAACTTCGACGCGATCGCCAACGCCGTGAAGTCGGCCGACCCCGACCTGCTCGTCCACGGGGCGACGTTCGCCGACGGCGTCGGCTTCATCCGGGCGCTCGACAAGGTCGGCTTCGACCCCGACTACTTCTTCGAGACCAGCGCCCCGTCGTTCGCCGACCAGTTCTCCAAGGGCATCGGCGTCGAGAACACGGAGGGCATCTTCTACGCCGTGTCCTGGACCGAGGAGGCCAACACCCCCGGCAACCAGGAGTTCCTGGCCGGATACGAGGAGATGTACGGCGCCGGGGTGCCGGCCGAGGACGCGGCCGACGCGTTCGCGGCGGCGACCGTGGTCCAGCGGGCGGTCGAGGCCGTCGGCGGGGTCGACGACCAGCAGGCGCTCGCCGACTGGCTCCATGCCAACGAGGTCGAGACCATCCTCGGTCCGCTCTCGTGGGACGAGACCGGCGCGCCGGAGGGCGAGTTCCTCATCGGCCAGTGGCAGGACGGCAAGTCGGAGATCGTGCTGCCCGAGGCGGCCGCCACCACCGACGCGATCGTCCAGCGGAAGGGCGACGAATAGGAGCGCCACCGGGATCCGCCCGACGCCCGCCCCGAGACGGGCGGGCGGCGGGCGATCCGGACCGCTTCGCCTCGCCATGACGGAACTCGTCCAGACCATCATCCTCGGCCTCCTGATCGGCGGCGTCTACGCGCTGCTGGCCTCGGGCCTGACGCTGATCTTCGGCGTCATGAACATCATCAACGTCGCGCACGGCGCCTTCCTGATCCTCGCCGCGTTCGTCACGTACTCGCTGTGGCAGGCCACCGGGATCGACCCGCTGCTGTCCATCGTCGTCACGACACCCGCGATGTTCGTCTTCGGCTGGCTCGTGTACCGCGGCGGCGTGCGGCGCATCCGCGGCGCCCCGGTCGCGGCGTCCGTGCTGCTGACCTTCGCGCTGGCGCTCGTGCTCGAGGGCGTCATGGGACTCGTCTGGGGCAACACCTCGCACGCGGTCCGCCCCGGCTACTTCAACGAGTCGTTCGAGATCGGCTCGATCTTCCTGCCCCAGGCGCAGGTGTACGGCTGCCTGCTGGCGATCGGCGTGCTGATCGCGCTGTGGGTCTTCCTCACCCACAGCTGGCTGGGCCGCGCGATCCGCGCGAGCGCGGTCAACCCGCCGGGCGCCGAGCTGGTCGGCGTCAAGGTGTCCGGCGTCGCCGCGATGACCTTCGCGATCGGGGTGGCGACCGTCGGCGCCGGCGGCTCGATCGTCAGCGTGCTCTATCCGTTCCTGCCGGGCTCGCACTACCTGTGGATCTCGCGCCTGCTGGGCATCATCGTGCTCGGCGGGATGGGGAGCCTGTCGGGCGCCGCGATCGGCGCGCTCATGCTCGGCGTCGCCGAGGCGATGACGTCGACCTACATCTCGCCGGCGTGGGCCACCGCGGTCCCGTACGTCGTCATCTTCGTCGTCCTGCTCCTGCGCCCGCAGGGGCTCATGGGCGCCCGCCTGCGGGAGGACGTGGCCACATGACCATCCGTCGCACCGGCATCGCGCTGATCGCGCTGGGCGCGGTCTTCCTGGCGCTGTTCCCGGTCCTCTCCGACGACCTCTTCTACCAGAACATGATCATCCTCTCGCTGATCTTCGCGATCGGCGCGTCGGGGCTGAACATCGTCTCCGGCTACGGCGGCTACGTGTCGCTGGGCCAGAGCGCGTTCCTGGGGATCGGGGCGTACACCGTCGGGCTCCTGGCCGTGAAGGTCGACGTCTCGCCGTTCGTGTGGGTGCCGCTCGCCGGTGTGGTCGGCGGCATCTTCGCGGCCGCGGTCGGGGTCATCGCGATGCGCACTCGCGGGCACGCGTTCGTGATCATCACGATCGCGTTCCTGTTCCTCATGCAGATCGTCGCGACGAACTGGGTGTCGCTGACCGAGGGCACCAAGGGCGTGTCGCTGCCGCTGCCGATGTGGGACGTCCAGTACGCCAACTGGCCGTTCTACTACGCGCTGCTCGGCCTGCTCGTGGTCGCCCAGGTGCTGTCGTGGTGGGTGCGGCGCACGAAGTTCGGCATGGGGCTGATCGCGATGCGCGACGACGAGGACAAGGCCGCGACGGTCGGGGTCGCCACCCCGGCCTACAAGATCCTCGGCTTCGTCGCGAGCGCCGTGCCGCTCTCGATGGCCGGCGGCGTGTTCGCCTACTACCTGGCGTTCATCGACCCGCGCGGCATGTTCGACATCGTCATCAGCGTCCAGATCGTGCTGTCGCTGATCCTCGGCGGGCGCGCCACGCTGTGGGGACCGGTGCTCGGCGCCTTCCTCATCGAGCCGCTCAACGAGCTCGCCAACCAGGAGCTCGGCGGCGGCAACTCGCGCCTGCTGATCTTCGGCGGGCTGCTCGCGCTCGTCGTGCTGTTCCTGCCCCAGGGCATCATCCCGACGGTCCGCGACTGGCTGACCCGCCGCAGCGCGGCGGGCAAGGCCGGCCTCGTCGGGGCCCGCCTGGGGGCGCCGCTCATCGTCGCCGAGCGCACGCGGCCCCCGCAGCCGCGGCTGTCCGACGGGCCGATGCTCGAGGTCAAGGGCCTGACCAAGCGCTTCGGCGGCGTGCACGCCGTGGAGGACTGCTCGTTCTCCGTCCCGGCCGGCTCGATCACCGCGCTGATCGGGCCCAACGGCTCCGGCAAGACGACCGTCTTCAACCTCGTCGGCGGGACGATGGCCGCCGACGCGGGCGAGGTCTGGTTCGACGGCCGGCGCGTCGACCGCCAGAAGCCGTGGACGCGGGCGCACGAGGGCATGGGCCGCACGTTCCAGATCACGCGGCTGTTCCGCGGCATGACCGTGCTGGAGAACGTCGTCGCGCCGCTGCGCTCGTTCTCGCTGGGCCAGCTCAACGCGGGCGCGGTCAGCGGGCCGGAGGCGGCGCGCGCCGAGGAGCTGCTCGAGTTCGTCGGCATGCAGCGCTTCCGCGACCAGAAGGCGGGGGCGCTGTCCTACGGGCAGCAGAAGCTCGTCGAGCTGGCGCAGGTGCTCATGCTGGACCCGAAGCTGATCCTGCTCGACGAGCCCGCCGGCGGCATCAACCCGACCGCGATCGAGCGGATGGGGGAGATGATCCGCGCGCTCAACCGCCAGGGCACGACGTTCCTGATCGTCGAGCACAACATGCCGTTCGTGCTCGGGCTGTGCGACCCGGTGCTGGTCCTCGCGCGCGGCTCGTGCATCTGCGAGGGCACGCCGATCCACATCCAGCAGGACCCGAAGGTGCTCGACGCCTACCTCGGCGACGACTTCGTCCTGGACCAGCCGGTGGAGGTGGCGCGATGAGCCTGCTCGAGCTGGAGGGCGTCATCGCCGGCTACGGCGGCGGCGACGTCCTGCAGGGGGTGGACCTGCACGTCGACGAGGGCGCGATCGTCTGCATCGTGGGGCCCAACGGCGCCGGGAAGTCGACCGTCCTGCGCGCGGTCAGCGGCCTGCTGGCGCCGCGCGCCGGGGCGATCCGGCTCGCCGGCGAGGCCGTGCGCGGTCGCGACCCGTCGGAGATCCTCGGCCTCGGCGTCGCGCAGGTCCCGCAGTCCGACGGGCTGTTCCCGAACATCAGCGTCCGCGAGAACGTGCTGATGGGCGCCTACATCGTGCGGCGCGACCGCGCGCTGGTGAAGGAGCGCTACGCCCGGGTCTCCGAGCTGTTCCCGATCGTCGCCGAGCGCGGCGGCGAGAAGGCCGGCAACCTCTCCGGCGGCCAGCGGAGGATGGTCGAGTTCGCCCGCTCGCTGATGCTCGACCCGAAGCTGGTCATGCTCGACGAGCCGTCGCTGGGGCTCGACCCGAAGGCGCTGAAGATGGTCTACGAGACCGTCAAGCGGATGCAGGCCAACGGGCGCACCGTCCTGATGGTCGAGCAGAACGTCCGCTTCGGGCTGCGCCTGGCCACGCACGGGATCGTGATGGAGAGCGGCCGCGTGCTGCTGGCCGGCCGGGCGCAGGAGGTCCTCGACAACCCGGAGATGGCGGACCTGTACTTCGGCGGCTCGGTCAAGGCGCGCGCGCATGACCCGGTCGCGAGCTCGTGACGGGGGTGCTCATCGCAGCCGCCTCGGGCGTCGGGTTCGGGCTCTTCCAGAGCGTCAACGTCCGCGCCGCCCGCGGCGTGGACCCGTTCGTCTCGACGTTCCTGCAGCTCCTCGTGGCCGCCGCGGTGCTCCTGGTCGTCACGGCGGGCGCCGGCGAGCTGTCCGCGCTCGAGGGGGCGCCCGCGTGGGCGCTGCTGGACTTCGCGGTCGCCGGGCTGCTGCACTTCCTGGCCGGCTGGACGCTGCTGAACATCAGCCAGCGGAGGATCGGCGCCGCGCGGTCCAGCCCGCTGCTGACGACCGTGCCCGTCTTCGGCGTGGCGGTCGCCGCGGTCACGCTCGGCCAGCTCCCCGGCGCGCTGGGCCTGGTCGCGATCGCCGTGATGGTCGCCGGCGCGTGGATCGTCGCGGCCCGCGGCCACCCGGCGAGCGGGCCGACCCGGCCCGCCGACGTGCTCCCAGGTCTGCTGTGCGCGCTGTGCTGGGCGGTCAGCCCGGTCTTCACGCTGCGCGGCCTCGAGGGCCTCGACTCGCCGCTGGTGGGGGTGACCGTCGGCCTGGTGGCGTCGGCGCTGGCCTACGGTCTGGCGCTGCTGGCCCACCGCCGGGCGGGCGCCTGGAGCGGGTTCGGCGGCAGCGCCCTCGGCGTCAAACTCCTCGCCGGCGCGCTCGTCGGCGCCGCCACCTGGGGGCGCTGGGCCGCGCTGGACTTCACCGACGTCGGCCCGGTGCTGGCGCTGAACCTGCTGTCGGTGCCGATCGTCCTGTTCCTCGCCCCCCGGTTCGCGGGGCGCCACCTCGAGCACGTCGACCGGCGCGTCTGGCTGGGCGCGGGGCTCGTCGTCGGCGGCGCGCTGCTGCTGCTGATCGGAGCCGCGTGATCGTCGACGCGCACGCCCACGTCATCGTCCCCGAGCTGCTGCGCGACGCCGCACCCGAGGAGGCGTGGCGCCCGCGCGTGTGGCGCGAGGACGGCGCCCAGGTCGTCGAGCTCGACGGGCGGCCGATCCGCTCGGCGGTCGGCGAGTTCTGCGACCTCGACGGGATCCTCGCCGCGCAGGACGCGGCCGGCGTCGACCGCGTCGTGCTGTGCCCGTGGGTGCCGCTGCTGTACCCGGGCGTCGACGCCGCCGAGGGACTGCGGCGCTGCCGGCTGCAGAACGCGGGCCTGGCCGCCATGCGGCGGGCGCGGCCCGACCGCGTCAGCGTGCTCGGCGCCGTGCCCCTGCAGGAGCCCGAGCTCGCGGCCGACGAGCTGCGCGCGCTGATGGCCGGCGGCGATCACGGCGGCGTCGAGGTCGCCGCCAGCGTGAACGGCGCCTACCTGGGCGACGACCGCTTCGCGCCCTTCTGGGCCGCCGCGGAGGAGACCGGCGCGCTCGTCTTCGTGCACCCGACCACCCGCGGCTTCGACGCCGCCGTGTTCGGCGACCACTACCTGTGGAACCTCGTCGGCAACCCGATGGAGACGACGATCACCACAGCGCACCTCGTGCTCGCCGGCGTGCTGGAGCGCCACCCGGACCTGCGCATCCTGCTCGCCCACGGGGGCGGCGCGATCCTCGCGCTGCGCGGCCGGCTGCGCCACGCCCACGGCTTCCAGCCGCAGGTGCGGTCGCGGCTGCGCGGCGACCCGGCGACGTCGCTGCGGCGGCTGCACTACGACACCGTCGTGCACGACCCGGTGCTCCTGGGCCAGCTCGTCGACGCCGTCGGGGCGGACCGCGTGCTGCTGGGCTCCGACTTCCCGTTCGACATGGCCGACCACCATCCGGCGGACACCGTGCGCGCGGCGGGCCTGCCGGGGGCCGACGCGGCCGCCGTCCTGGGCGCCAACGCGCAGCGGCTGCTCGGAGGGGCCGGATGAGCGCGGCCGCGGCGTACGACGTCGTCGTGGCCGGCGCCGGCCACAACAGCCTCATCACGGCCGCCTACGTGGCCGTGTCGGGACGGACCGTGCTCGTGCTCGACGCGCGATCGGTGCCCGGCGGCGGGGCGGCGACCGAGGAGCTGCTGGCGCCCGGCTACCTGCTCGACTCCTGCTCGACCGGGCACACGCTGATCCAGACCAACCCGCTGCTGACCGACGACGAGCTCGGCCTGCGCGGGCGCTACGGCCTCGAGTACCTGTTCCCCGACCCGTTCGCGCATGTCGCCTTCCCCGACGGCCGGCACCTGACGGCGTGGCTGGACCTCGACCGCACGTGCGAGGAGATCGCCGCGTTCTCGCGCGCGGACGCCGACGCCTACCGCCGGCTGCTGGCCGAGTACGACGAGGTCAAGCACCTGTTCGGGGCCGCGTCGTTCACGCCCGTCGGCCTGGGGCCGTCGCTCGACGAGCGTCTGCGCGAGCACCCCAGGGGCAACATCTGGCGCCGGCGCGCCGCGCTGTCGGCGTGGGACGTCGTCCGGCGCGAGTTCGAGTCCCCGCACATCCAGGCGTTCCTGCTGTGGCAGGCGTATCAGACGCTCGTACCCGTCGACGCGCCCGGATCGGGGCCGCTGGCCTCGTCGGTGGTCTTCGGGCGCCAGCGCCGCTCGTGGTCGATCCCGCGCGGCGGCTCGGGCCGGCTGACCGACGCGCTCGTGCGCTGCATCGAGGAGCATGGCGGCACCGTCGTCTGCGACGCGCGCGTGGACCGCCTCGTCCTCGACGACGCCGGACGCTGCGTGGGCGTGGGGACCGCGGACGGGCGCGAGCACCGGGCCCGCGAGGCGGTGGTCTCGACCATCCACGTCAAGCACCTCGTCGACATGGCGCCCGCCGCGGCCTGGGGCGAGGACTTCCTCTACGGCGTCGACACCTTCGACATCGGCGTGCCGTGCACCGCGACGTTCCTGGCCACCACGGCGCCGCCGGAGTTCGCCGCCGCCGCCGGCCCGCGCACCGCGGTGTCGGCGGGGCTGGCCGGGTGGCCGCAGGACGTGATCGCGTTCAACCGCGCGATGCGCGACGGCCGGTGGGTCGACGACCCCCAGTGGGTCCTGGTCGCGACGCCCACGCTGGCCGACCCGTCGCGGGCGCCCGCCGGGCACCACACCGTGAAGCTCCTCGCCCCGCAGGCGTACGGGTTCGAGGAGCGCCGCGAGGCGTTCGCGGACCGGCTGATCGAGCGCGTGACGGCGGTGTGCCCCGGCTTCACCGGGGACGTCGTGCTCGACCGCCTCGTGCGCATGCCCGAGGACATCGAGCGCAACAACCCACACATGATCGGCGGCACCTTCCACGGTGGCGACCGCACGCTGCCGCAGACCGGCGCGCTGCGCCCGGTCCCGGGCTACGCCGCGCACCGGATGCCGATCCCGGGGCTGTACCAGACCGGCGGCACCACGCACCCCGGCGGCTCGATCACCGGCGCGCCGGGGCGCAACGCGGCGATCGTGCTGCTGGCGGATCTGGGAACGACCCTCGAGGAGGTGGTGGCAGGTGCCTGACGCCCGCGTCCAGGCGGCGATCGAGAACTGGGGCCCGCGGCTCATCGCCAACGGCGTGGACTACAACGACTTCGTGCGGACGACCGCCGCGCTCGAGCGCTGGGACGACTGGCTCGACGCGTGGACGGCGACGGCCGAGCGCCACCTGGAGCTCGCGAGCGAGGCCGAGGCCCACGGTCGCGACCTGAGCGCCGGCGAGGCCTACGCCCGCGCCGCCGTCTGCTTCCACTTCGCCAAGTTCGTCTGGGTCCTCGACGCCGAGCGCAACCGCGCGACGACGCGGCGCGCGATCGCCGCGCTGGCCCGCGCGCACGCACTGCTGGATCCCACCGCGCAGCGCATCGAGGCGGCGCCGGACGCGGTCGCCAACCTTCGCCGGCCGGCGGCGCCGGAGCGCCCGCCGCTGGTGATCCTCATCCCGGGCCTGGACTCCACGAAGGAGGAGTTCTTCGCCTGGGAGGAGCACTTCCTGCGCCGCGGCATGGCGACCGCGTCGCTCGACGGCCCGGGCCAGGGCGAGAGCGGCTTCGAGCACCACATCCGCCCCGACTACGAGGTGGCGGTCAGCGCGCTGCTCGACGCGCTCGCCGGTCGCGACGACGTCGACCTCGGCCGCGTCGGCGCCGTCGGCGTGTCGATGGGGGGCTACTACGCGCCCCGCGCGGCCGCGTTCGAGCCGCGGCTTTCCGCGGTCGCCGGGATCAGCGGTCCCTACGACATGAGCGCCAACTGGGACGGGCTGCCGTCGCTGACGCGCGAGACGATCGCCCACCACACCGGCGCCGCGTCGCCGGAGGAGGCGCGGGCCAAGGCGGCCGAGCTCACGCTCGCCGGCGTGGCCGAGCGCGTCGCGCAGCCGTGCCTGGTCGTGACCGGCCGCCGCGACCGGCTGATCCCGTGGGAGGACACCAAGCGCATCGCCGACGAGGCGCCCGACGCGACCTGGGTGCTCTACGACGAGGGCACCCACGTCTGCAACAACCTCCCGTTCCGCTACCGCCCGCTGGTGGCCGACTGGATCGCGGAGCGGCTGCGCTGATGGCGACCCGTGCCGCGTCGGACGAGCAGGCGCCGGGGGCGGCGCTCGTCGGCACGCCGATGGCGCGGCGCGAGGACGCGCGCATCCTGCGCGGTGAGGCGCGCTACCTCGACGACGTCGTGCTGCCCGGGATGGCGCACGCCGCGTTCGTGCGCAGCCCGCACGCGCGGGCGGGCATCGCCGCCATCCGCGCCCCGGAGCCCGGCGCCGCGGAGGGGCTGCTGGGCGTGTGGACGGCGGCCGATCTCGGCGAGCGCGTGCGGCCGTTCCCCGTCCAGGCGCCGGCGGGCGCCGAGGTCGCCGGCGACGCGGGCCACCCGGTGCTGGCCGGCGCCGAGGCCCGCTACGCCGGCCAGCCCGTCGCGCTCGTCGTCGCCGAGTCGCGCGCGCTGGCCGAGGACGCGGCCGAGCTCGTCGACGTCGACTACGAGCCGCTCGACGCCGCCGTGGCCGTGCGCGACGCGCCGGAGGCGCTGGTGCGCTGGCGCCGCAGCGCCGGCGACGTCGACGGCGCGTTCGCGGCCGCCGCGCACGTCGCGCGGGGGTCCTACCGGCTGCCGCGCCTGGTCGCGGTGCCGATCGAGTGCCGCGGCGCGGTGTGCGCGTACGACCGCGGGGTCGACCTGCTGACGGTCTGGTGCTCGGCCCAGGACCCGCACCGGCCGCTGGCCCAGCTCGCGCACGTCCTGGACCGTCCCGACGACCGGATTCGCGTCGTCGTGCCCGACGTCGGCGGCGCGTTCGGCTCCAAGGGGGTCATCGCCGCCGAGGCGGTCGCGGCCGCGGTCGCCGCGATGGACCTCGGCCGGCCGGTCAAGTGGGCCGAGGACCGCCTGGAGAACTTCCTGGCCGCCTACCAGGGGCGCGGGATGGAGGCCGACGTCGAGCTGGCGCTGGACGCCGACGGGCGCATGCTCGCGGTCCGCGCGGTGCTGCACGCCGATCTCGGCGCCTACCTGTTCACCACGTCGGCGATCCCGGCGCACACGACCGCGATGCTGATGTGCGGCTGCTACGACATCCCCGCCGCCGAGGTGACGATCGCCGGGGCGCGGACGGACAAGGTGCCGACCGGGCCCTACCGCGGCGCCGGGCGCCCCGAGGCCGCGCATCTGCTCGAGCAGACCGTCGATCGCGCCGCCCGCGACCTGGGGCTCGATCCGGTGGAGCTGCGCCGGCGCAACCTCGTGCGCGCGTTCCCGCACCGCACGCCGCTCGGCTTCGTCTACGACTCCGGCGACTACGAGCGCTGCCTGGACCTGGCGCTCGAGCTCGTGGAGCCCGAGCGCGGCGACGACGGCTCGCACGTCATCGGCTGGGGCGTCGCGCTGTACGTCGAGCGCGGCGGTGGCATGTGGGAGAGCGCCGACGTCACCGTCGAGCCGAGCGGCCGCGTCGTCGTGCGCAGCGGCGCGTCGCCGCACGGCCAGGGCCACGACACGACGTTCGCCCAGATCGCGGCCGACCGGCTCGGCGTCGACCCCGGCGCGATCGTGCTGCGCTTCGGCGACACGGCCGTCGTGCCGCGCGGCGTGGGGACGTTCGCCAGCCGCTCGGTGGCGATGGGCGGCTCGGCGCTGGCCGTGGCCTGCGACCGGATCGTGGCCAAGGCCCGCCGCATCGCCGCGCACGCGCTGGACACGGAGCCCGATGCGCTCGCCCACGAGCAGGGCGCGATGATCGCGCCCGACGGGCGCGCGCTGACGTTCGCCGAGATCGCGGCCGCCGCGTACGACCCCGCGCGCCTGCCGCCCGGGCTCGACCTGGGCCTGGAGGCCGCCGGGCGCTTCCACTCCGAGCAGGTCTTCGCGTCGGGCGCCTACGCCGCGGTGGTCTCGATCGAGCGCGAGACCGGGCGGCTGGCGGTCCGGCGGATCGCGGCGGTCGACGATGCCGGCACGATCGTCAACCCGCTGCTGGCCCACGGCCAGGTCGTCGGCGGGACCGTGCAGGGCCTCGGGGAGTGCGTGAGCGAGGCGGCCGTCCACGACGAGTCCGGCCAGCTGCGGACCGGCTCGCTGCTGGACTACAGCCTGCTGACCGCGGCGGAGATCCCGCCGATCCGCGTCGGGGTCGTGCAGACCCCGTCGCCGCTGAACCCTCTCGGCGCCAAGGGCATCGGCGAGGGTGGGGCGATCGGGACCCTGCCGGCCGTGGCCGCCGCGGTCGTCGACGCGCTCGGCGGCCGCCACGTCGACCCGCCGTACGACGAGCAGACCCTGTGGGAGGCGCTGCGCCGATGAGGCTGGAGAACGCGTTCGCCGTCGAGGCGCCGCCCGAGCGCACCTGGGCCGTGCTGCTCGACGTGCCGCGCGTGGCGCGGGCGCTGCCCGGCGCCGCGATCGAGCCCCGGGGCCGCGACGGCGCCTGGCGGGGCACGATGACGCTGAAGCTCGGCCCGGTGACGACCGAGTACGCCGGCACCGCCCGGCTCCAGGACGCCGACGACGACGAGCGCGTGGCCAGCTTCCGGGTGCAGGGCCGCGAGGTGCGCGGGCAGGGGACGGCCTCGGCGACGATCACGAGCCGGCTGACGCCCGAGGGCGCGGGCACGCGCGTCGCTGTGGTCACGGAGCTGCAGGTCACCGGCCGCCAGGCGCAGTTCGGGCGCTCCCTCATGGAGGACGTCGCCGGGGCGCTGCTGGGCGCGTTCGCCGCGGGCCTGGAGCGCGAGCTGCGCGGCGAGCCGCCACCCGCCCCCGCCGCGGGCGGCGACGCGCTCGACCTGGGCGCCGCCGTGTCCGGCGCGCTCCTGGAGCGGGCCGCGATCGCCCTCGCCGGGGTGGTCGTGGGGCTCGCGCTGGGCCGGGTGGTGTGGCGGCGGTGAAGCCGGCGCCGTTCCGCTACGCCGCCCCGGGCTCGGTGGACGAGGCGCTGGGCCTCCTGGGCGAGGACGCCAAGGTGCTGGCCGGCGGGCAGTCGCTGGTGCCGATCATGAACTTCCGCCTCGCGCGCCCGGAGCTGCTCGTCGACGTGAACGGGCTCGCCGAGCTGGCCTACCTGCGGCGCACCGGCGGGGTGCTGCGCATCGGCGCGCTGACGCGCCACGCCACGCTCGAGCGCTCCGCGCTGGTCGCCCGCCACTGGCCGCTGCTGCGCCAGGCCGTCCGCCACGTGGGCCATCCGCAGATCCGCTCGCGCGGGACGGTCGGCGGCTCGGTCGCCCACGCCGACCCGGCCGCCGAGCTGCCGGTGGCGCTGGCCGCGCTGGACGCCCGCTTCCAGGTCCGCTCGGCGGCGCGGGGCGTGCGCACGCTGACGGCCGACGCCCTCTTCGTCGCGCACCTCACCACGGCCCTGGAGCCCGACGAGCTGCTCGTCGAGATCGAGGTGCCGCCGCTGCCGGGCGGCGCCGGCACCGCGTTCGCCGAGCACGCGCGCACGCACGGGGACTTCGCGCTCGCCGGCTGCGCCGTCGTCGTCGCGCCGGGGCACGCGGCCGTCGCGCTGCTCGGCGCCGGGCCGGTCCCGCTGCGGGCGGGCGAGGCCGAGCGGGCGCTGGTCGCGGGCGCGACCGCGCGCCAGGCCGCGGACCTGGCCGCGGCGCACGTGGCGCCCGGCCACCGGCGCGCGCTGATGGGCGCGCTGGTGCGCGACGCGCTGCGGGAGGCGGGCGCCCCGTGACGACCGTGGCCGTCCACGTCGAGGTGAACGGCGTGCCGTACGCGCGCGAGGTGGAGCCGCGCACGCTGCTGTCGGACTTCCTGCGCCACGAGTGCGGCCTGACCGGCACGCACGTCGGCTGCGAGCACGGCGTGTGCGGCGCCTGCACCGTCCAACTCGACGGCGAGCCGGTCCGCGCCTGCCTGCTGTTCGCCGTGCAGGCCCACGGGCGCTCGGTGCGCACCGTCGAGGGGATGGCGCAGCCCGACGGGACGCTGCATCCGCTGCAGCAGGCGTTCCACGAGACCCACGCGCTGCAGTGCGGCTTCTGCACCGCCGGGCTGCTCATGTCGCTGGAGCCGTGGCTGCGCGACCGGGCCGGCGGCGAGCCGGTCGGCGAGCGGGAGGTGCGCGAGGCGCTGGCCGGCAACCTCTGCCGCTGCACCGGCTACGAGGCGATCGTCGAGGCGGTCCTGCGCGTGGTGCGATGAGCGACCAGCCGCCCTACCCGCGCTTCTCCGACGCCGAGCAGGCCCGCCGCCGGGCGGCGCTGGAGGCGGTGATGGCGCGGCGCGGCGTCGACCACGTCGTGCTCTACGGCGCCAACCGCTTCGGCTCGGCGGTCGGCTGGCTCACGCGCTGGCCGGTCACGCGCGAGGCGTTCGTCGTCGTGACCCCGGGCGAGCGCGACCTGCTGCTCGTCGACTTCTACAACCACGTGCCCAACGCCACGCGCATGGCCACCGAGGCCGAGGTGCGCCCGGCGGCGCCGTCCGGCGTGCGCGCCGCGGTCGACGAGCTGCGCCGCCGCGGCGCCGGCGGGCGGCGCGTCGGCGTGATCGGGCCGCTCGGGTTCCGCGCGCACGCCGCGCTCGCGGAGGTCGCGGCGGAGGTCGTGGACCTCGGCGGCGACTACGTGCGGCTGCGGCTGCGCAAGTCGCCCGAGGAGCTCGCGTGGGTGCGCCGGGGCTGCGCGCTGACCGACCTCGGCCTGGAGGCGCTGCGGGCCGGCGCCCGGCCGGGCCTGGACGAGCGGGAGCTGGGCGACCTCGTCGAGCGCGCCTACGTCGGGCACGGCGCGACCACGCACATCCACTACTTCGCGGCCACGCCGATGGACCGGCCGCGGATGGGCGTCCCGGCGCAGTGGCCCACGACCCGGCGCCTGCGCGCCGGCGACGCGCTGACCTGCGAGCTGAGCGCGTCCTGGTGGGACCACCCGGGCCAGGTCCTGCGCACGTTCGCCGTGGAGGCCGAGCCGTCGCCGCTGTTCGCCGACCTGCACGGCGTCGCCGACGCGGCGTTCGCGGCGATCTGCTCGGTGCTGCGAGCGGGCGCGACCGCGCAGGCGGTCGTCGCCGCGGCCGAGGTCATCGAGGCCGCGGGCTACACCACGCGCGACGACCTGCTGCACGGCTTCGTGGGCGGCTACCTGCCGCCGGTCCTCGGCAGCGCGAGCCGGCTGCTCGAGCCCGTGCCCGACTTCGTCTTCGAGGCGGGCATGACCGTGGTGGTGCAGCCCAACGTCTGCACCCGCGACGAGCGGGCCGGGGTGCAGACGGGCGAGCTGGTGCTGGTCGGTCCCGACGGCGCCGAGCGCCTGCACTCAGCCGAGCGCGGGCTCCTGCGGACGGGCGGCGGCTGACGCGATCCGCGGCCGCGCCTCGCGCGTCTCGTGGTCGAGCACGGTGTTGCGGTCGCTGGAGACCTCGCGCTCGAGCGGCAGCGCGCCGCCCGCCGTGTAGTAGGGCCGGCCCGCCACGATCAGGTCCTCGGCGGGGAAGCGCGTGATCACCTCGCAGCCGTCCTTGGTGACCACGAGCTCCTCCTCGATGCGGGCGGCCGACCAGCCGTCGCTGGCGGGCCAGAACGTCTCCAGCGCGAAGACCATCCCCTCCTTGATCTCCTCGGGGTGGTCGAGCGAGACCAGGCGGCTGAAGATCGGCTTCTCCCAGATCGACAGCCCGATCCCGTGGCCGAACTGCAGCGCGAAGGCGGCCTCCTCGTCGGGGAAGCCGAACTCCTGCGCCGGGGGCCAGACCGAGACCACGTCCGCCGTCGTCGCGCCGGGGCGGATCAGGTCGATCGCCGCGTCGAGCAGGTAGCGGCAGCGCTTGTAGGCGTCGATGAGGGCGGGCGACGCGCCCGACACCGCGAACGTCCGGTAGTAGCAGGTGCGGTAGCCGTTGTAGGAGTGCAGGATGTCGAAGTAGGCGGGGTCGCCGGGGCGCAGCGCGCGGTCGGTGAAGACGTGGGGGTGGGGGCTGCAGCGCTCGCCGGAGATCGCGTTGACGCCCTCGACGAACTCCGATCCCATCTCGTAGAGCACCTTGTTGACGAGCGCGACGCAGTCGTTCTCGCGGAACCCCGGCCGCATCGCCCGGTACAGCTCCTCGTAGGCGGCGTCGACCATCATGCAGGCGTGGTTGAGCAGCAGGATCTCGTCCTGCGTCTTGATCACGCGCGCCTCCTGCATGAGCTGCTGGCCGTCGACGACGTCGATGCCCTCGCGCTGCAGGGCGAACATCACGGCCGGCTCGACCGCGTCGACGCCGACCGGGTCGTCCAGCAGGCCCCGCTGCTCCAGCTCGACGCGGATCTTGCGCGCGACGTCCTCGGCGCGCCCGGCCGCCGGCGACATCGCCCCGCGCATGGTCGAGATGCCGGCGCGCGAGCGCCCGTCGCCCAGCCACGGGTTGTAGAGCTGGTGGTGGCGCGCGGCGGAGCCGAAGTCCCACATGATCGGCTCGTCGCCCTGGGGGAGGAGGCAGAAGCGGTTGAGCTTGTCGGCGGCCCACGTGCCGATGTGGGTGGCCGTGATGTAGCGCACGTTGACCATGTCGAAGCACAGCAGGGCGCCGATCTCCGACGTGGCCAGCAGGCCCTTGACGCGGGCGAGGCGCTCCTCGCGGAGGCGGTCGTAGCGGATCCGCTCCTCCCAGTCGACGCCCGTCGCCCCATATGTGTGCAGCCCCATGAGCCCTCCGTCGGTGCAATCGTTTGCAAGCAGCATACGGACTGCTCGCTTGACCTTGCAAGGCGGGTTGGCTAGCGTGGTGCAAACGTTTGCACCATCTAGGAGACGACGTTCATGGCGAAGGACAGCGGGAAGCGGTTGGGCTGGGTCGGCACGGGGCGCATGGGCCACGCGCTGGCCACGCGGCTGCTCGCGGCCGGCCACGACGTGGCGGTCTACAACCGCACCCGCGCCAAGGCGGAGCCGCTCGCCGAGCTCGGCGCCACGATCGTCGACGCGCCCGCGGACCTGGCCGATCGCGACATCGTCTTCACCATGGTCGGCGGCTCCGACGACTTCCGCGCGGTGACCACCGGTGCGGGCGGCGTGCTGTCGTGCGACGGGACCGCCCCGGCGCTGATCGTCGACTCCACCACGATCGCCCCCGCGGCCGCCGCCGAGGTCCGGGACGCCGCCGCCGCGCGCGGGACCGCCGTGCTCGCCGCGCCCGTGAGCGGCAATCCCGCCGTGGTCGCCGCGGGCCGGCTGACGATCGTCGTCTCCGGTCCGCGTGAGGCCTGGGAGGACGCGCGCCCCTATCTGGAGCTGTTCGGCGCCGGCGTCACCTACGTCGGCGACGGCGACCGTGCCCGACTCGTGAAGATCTGCCACAACCTCATGCTCGGCGTGGTCGCGCAGACGCTGGCCGAGATCGTGGTGCTCGCCGAGAAGGGCGGGGTGGCGCGCGCCGACCTGATGGCGTTCCTCAACGCGAGCGTCATGGGCTCGATGTTCACCCGCTACAAGACGCCGGCCTACGTGAACCTCGACTTCGAGCCGACGTTCACGCCCTCGCTCCTGCTGAAGGACTTCGACCTCGGCTTCGAGTCCGCGCGCGAGCTCGAGGTCCCGATGCCGGTCGCCGCGACGGCCCAGCAGATCGTGCAGTCGCTGATCGGCAACGGCTTCACCGACGTCGACTTCGCCGCGCTGCTGGAGTTGCAGGCGCGGGCCGCGGGGCTCGATCTGGTGCCCGAGGACGTCGACGTCGGCGACGGGCTCAGCGACGCGGCCGCCAACGGCCGCACCGCCGTGGCGCCCTAGCGAGCGGGCTCGTCGAACGCCTCGTCCGGCCCCGGGATCGCGTAGCCGGCCGCCTCGAGGGAGCCGGCGCCGCTCCAGCCCCAGATGAGCAGCACGTCCTCGTCGGAGGTGTTGTCGAAGCCGTGCCAGTTGCCGCGCGGCGTGAAGACGACGTCGCCGGCCCGGGAGGGCTCGCGCCCGCCGTTGGTGTAGATCTCGCCGTGGCCCGAGAGGACGATCAGGAACTCGTCGCAGTGCGGGTGCAGGTGGCGCTCGTGTCGCGCGCCGGGCGGCAGCACGGTGCGCCCGACCACCAGCTGGTCGCTGCCCGCCCCGCGGGCGTCGATCAGGAACTGCACCCGCATGTCGATCCAGCCCTCGTCCTCGCGCAGGCCGCGCTCGAGCGGGACGTCGTCGATCCGGGTGCGGTACGGCGTCCGAGGGCCGGTCATGCGGTCGCTCCGGCCATGCGGCGGTAGGCCTCGTGGACGCTGACGAGGAAGTCGCGGTCGCGGGACGCGCCGGCCCGCGCGGCGTTGAGCATCTCGCTCGCCGCGGCGCAGGTCGGCACCGGGGCGCCGAGCCTGCGCGCGAGGTCCTGGGCGAGCACGAGGTCCTTCTGCTGCAGCTCGACGTCGGCGAACACGTCGGCGTCGTCGACGAGCAGCGGCGCGCGGTAGCCGATCACGGGGGAGGCGATGACGCTCTTGAGCGCCGCGTCGACCACGGCCTCGCGCCGCACGCCGGCCTGCTCGACGAGCGCGACCGCCTCGGCGAACGCGGTGACCGAGACGACGAGCGCGAGGTTGATCGCGACCTTCGTGAGGATCGCCTGGCCGCTGGGGCCGATGTAGGTGACCTTGGGGCCGATCGCGCGCAGGACGCCCTCGACGTGGTCGAACGCGGCGCGCTCGCCGCCGACCATGACCGACATCTGGCCCGCGGCGAGCGTCGCCGGGCTCCCGGAGACCGGGCAGTCCAGGAAGGCGGCCTCCCGCTCGCGCACGCGCCGCGACAGCGCCACGCTGGCGTCCGGCCCGATCGTGCTGAGGTCGGCCCAGACGGTCCCGGGGCGCAGCCCGGCGAGCACACCGTCGTCGCCGTCGGCGGTCGACTCGACCGCGGCGGTGTTCGTGAGCATCGTGAACAGGAGGTCGACGGAGTCGGCCAGCGCGCGCGGGCTGTCGGCCCAGCCGGCGCCGGCGTCGAGGAGGGGCCGGGCCCGCTCCGGCGTGCGGTTCCAGACGACCACGTCGTGGCCGGCGTCCGCCAGCCGCCGCGCGATCCCGGCGCCCATGGCGCCGAGCCCGGCGAAGCCGACGCGGTCGATGGGTCGGTACATGCGGTTGCTCCCCCTGTACGGATTGCAAACGTTTGCGTTATCGTCTTCTATCACAGTGCTGCAAACGTTTGCCGACGAGGGAGGGACCGTGGCCGATGCGCCCACCGCTCAGGCCGTCGAGGCCGCCGCGTACCTGGAGCCGTACGGGCGGATGCTGCTGATCCGCCGCTTCGAGGCCGCCCTGCACCGCCTGTTCCTCGCCGGCGAGGTCCACGGGACCACCCACCTGTCGGCGGGCCAGGAGGCGATCCCGGTCGGCGTGTGCCAGGCGCTGCGCCCCGACGACTACGTGGCCGGCACGTACCGCGGCCACGGTCACGCGCTCGCCAAGGGCACCGACCCCGAGGCGCTCGTCGCCGAGATGCTCGGCCGCGCGACCGGCATCTGCGGCGGCCGGGCGGGCTCGATGAACGTCATCGACCTCGAGCACGGCCTGGTCGGCTGCTTCGGGATCGTCGGCGGCTCGATCGGCGCGGCCACCGGCGCCGCGCTGTCGGCCCAGCGCCAGGGCCGGGTCGCCGCGGCGTTCTTCGGCGACGGGGCGACGAACCAGGGCTACTTCCACGAGTGCCTGAACTTCGCGGCGGTGCTGGGCCTGCCCGCCGTCTTCGTGTGCGAGAACAACTTCTACGGCGAGTTCACGCCGCTGGCCGCGTCGACCGCCGGCGGGGACATCGCCGGCCGGGCCGCCGCCTACGGCATCCCCGGGCAGGTCGTCGACGGCAACGACCTGTGGGCGGTCGAGACCGCGGCGCGCGCGGCGGTCGACCGCGCGCGGGCGGGCGGCGGCCCGACGCTGCTGGAGTGCCACACGTACCGCCACTACGGCCACTCGAAGTCCGACCCGGCGACCTACCGCCCCAAGGAGGAGGTCGAGCGCTGGCTGGCGCGCGACCCGCTGACGATCGCCCGCGAGCGGCTGCTCGCGCTCGGCGTCCCGGAGGCGGAGATCGCCGCGACCGAGGCCGACGTCGAGGCGGCGCTGGACCGCGCGGTCGAGGCGGCGCGCCAGGCGCCCTACCCGGACCCGGCGACCGACGCGGCGACGGAGTACGCGCGGTGAGCGCCGTCGACACCGCCACCGAGTGGCTCGAGTTCCGCACCGCGATCCGCGACGCGATCGCCGAGGAGATCGAGCGCGACCCGTCGGTTGTCTTCTTCGGCGAGGACGTGGCCGCCGCCGGCGGCGTCTTCAAGGCGACGCCCGGCCTGCACGAGCGCTTCGGCGATGCCCGCGTGTTCGACACGCCGATCTCCGAGCTGGCGCTCGCCGGCGCCGCGTTCGGCGCCGCCGTCACCGGCCTGCGCCCGGTCTTCGAGATCATGTTCGGCGACTTCATGGCGCTGCCCATGGACGCGCTCGTCAACCAGGCCGCGAAGTTCTGGTACGTCTCCAACGAGCAGGCGAGCGTCCCGCTCGTGGTGCGCTCGGCCGTCGGCGGGGGCGGGCGCTTCGGCGCGATCCACTCGCAGATCCACGGCACCTGGTTCCAGGGCGTCCCGGGGCTGAAGATCGCCTGCCCGTCCTCGCCGGCCGAGGCCAAGGGGCTGCTCAAGGGCGCGATCCGCGACGACAACCCGGTCGTCTTCCTCGAGCACAAGCGCCTGTACTCGGTCAAAGGCCCACCCGCCCCGCCCGACGACGTCATCCCGCTCGGCGTCGCCCACGTCGCCCGCGCCGGCCGCGACCTGACGATCGCCACGATCGGCAAGGGCGTGCCCGACGCGCTCGCCGCCGCCGACGAGCTGGCGGCCGACGGGCTCGACGTCGAGGTGATCGACGTGCGCACGCTGCGCCCGCTGGACCTCGACACGGTGCTGGCCTCGGTGGCCCGCACCAACCGCATCCTCGCCGTCGAGGAGGGCCCGCGCACCGGCGGCTGGTCGACCGGGCTGCTCGGCGCGATCGCCGAGCGCGGGCTGCACGACCTCGACGACGCCTGGATCCTGGCTACGGAGGAGACGCCGGTGCCCTACAGCCCGACGCTGGAGGACGCGTTCATGCCGAACACGGACGCGATCGTCGCCGACGTCCGCGCGCGCCTGGACGTCACCGCCGACCCCCGGGAGGCGTTCTAGATGGCGGCGATCGCCGAGCACGGCGTCCTGGACGGCGTGCCCACCGGCCTGCTCATCGGGGGCGAGTGGCGCCCGGCGACCGGCGGCGGGACGCTCCCGGTGGAGGACCCGGCCACCGGCGAGGTCCTCGCCGAGGTCGCCGACGCCACGGCGGAGGACGCGCTCGCCGCGCTGGCGGCCGCCGACGCCGCCCGAGGCGCCTGGGCCGAGGTGGCGCCGCGCACGCGGGGCGAGATCCTGCGCTCCGCGTTCGAGGAGCTGATCGCGCGCGAGGACGAGCTCGCGCTGCTCATGACCCTCGAGATGGGCAAGCCGCTGCGCGAGTCGCGCGCGGAGGTCGCCTATGCGGCGGAGTTCCTGCGCTGGTTCGCCGAGGAGGCGGTGCGCATCGACGGCCGCCACGCCATCGCCCCCGACGGCGCGTCCCGCCTGTTGGTGATGCGCCAGCCCGTCGGCCCGTGCCTGCTCATCACCCCCTGGAACTTCCCGATGGCGATGGGGACGCGCAAGATCGGCCCCGCAATCGCCGCCGGGTGCACGATGGTCGTCAAGCCGGCCAAGCAGACGCCGCTGTCGATGCTCGCGCTCGCCGAGATCCTCGAGCGCGCCGGGCTGCCCGCCGGGGTGCTGAACGTCGTCACGAGCCGGTCGGCCAGTCGCGTCATGGGCCCGCTCATCGCCGACCCACGGGCGCGCAAGCTGTCGTTCACCGGCTCGACCGAGGTGGGCCGGACGCTCGTGGAGCAGTCGGCCCGCCAGCTCCTGCGCGTGTCGATGGAGCTGGGCGGCAACGCGCCGTTCCTCGTCTTCGCGGACGCCGACGTCGACGCCGCGGTGGAGGGCGCGCTGCTGGCCAAGATGCGCAACGGCGGCGAGGCCTGCACGGCCGCCAACCGCTTCTACGTCCACGAGGCCGTCGCCGAGGCGTTCTCGACGCGGCTGGCCCGGCGCATGGGCGCGCTGCGCGTCGGCCGTGGCACGGACCCCGGGGTCGACGTCGGCCCTCTCGTCGACGTCGCCGAGCGCGACAAGGTCGGCGCGCTGGTCGCCGACGCCGTCGGGCGCGGCGCCGACGTGCTGACGGGCGGCGAGGCGCTCGACGGCCCCGGCTGGTTCTACCGCCCGACCGTGCTCGCGGGCGTCCCCGACGGGGCGCGCGTACTGCGCGAGGAGATCTTCGGTCCGGTCGCCCCGCTGCGCACGTTCGCGGGCGAGGACGAGGTCGTCGCCGAGGCCAACGCCACGGAGCACGGGCTCGTCGCCTACGTGTACACGCGCGACCTCGAGCGGGCGCTGCGCGTGAGCGAGCGCCTGGAGACCGGCATGCTCGGCCTCAACCAGGGCATCGTCTCCAACGCGGCCGCGCCGTTCGGCGGCGTGAAGCACTCCGGCTTCGGCCGGGAGGGCGGGCGCGAGGGCATCGACGAGTACCTCGAGACGAAGTACCTGGCGATCCCCCGGCACGCCTGACCCGACGCCTGGGCCTTGCTCTCGGCCGAGGCGGCCGGTACGGTTTGGCAATCGATTGCCAAGCGAGGACGGCAGGAGGAGAGCCATGGCCCGGGATCAGCGCATCAGCTACGTGTCGCCGGACGACATGACGCCCGAGATGCGCGCGGAGATGGACCGCTGCGCGCGAGAGGGGACCCCGCGCCCCGAGAGCTCGGCCATCCGCGCCCACGTCCCCGCCGCGTTCTGGTTCTTCGCGGACTCGTGGCGCCAGCTCTTCCGCGACGGCGTGCTCGACCACGACATCAAGGAGCTGTGCCGCGTCTACATCTCGCGTACGGTGAAGTGCGAGTACTGCGGCAACCAGCGCTCGGAGAAGGGCGCCGCGATGGGGCTCCTGGAGGCGCAGTACGACGACCTCCTCAACTACGAGGACTCCGACGTCTACACCGACCGCCAGAAGGCCGCGCTGGCCTACGCCGAGGCGATCGCCTGGCGCCTGGACACCGACGACGCGTTCTGGGCGCGCCTCTACGAGCACTTCACCGAGCCGGAGCTCGTGGAGCTCGGGTGCATGATCGGCCTGACCTACGGTCAGCAGAGCTGGCTGCGGCTGCTGAACATCGAGCACCACGAGGTCATGCCCGGGACGCGGGCCTCGATGGCCCCCGGGATGGAGGACGCCGACCGGCTGGCCGCCGCGAAGTCCGACGAGCGCTACTGGGCGCGCGCATGAGCCGCACCTGACCTACGATCGGGGCGTGCGGCGCCCGACCCTTCGAGACGTGGCCGAGGCGGCGGGGGTCCATCCGGCGACGGCGTCGCGCGCGCTGAACCCCGCCCTGCCCGGGCGCATCGGCGCCGAGACCACCCGGCGCGTGCAGGAGGCGGCGCGCCGGCTGGGCTACACGCCCGACCCGCTCGCGCGGGGCCTGCGCACCCGCCGGTCGGGGGTCGTCGGGGTGGTCGTCCCGGACCTCACCAATCCGGTGATCCCGCCGATCGTGCGCGGGATCGAGGAGGCGCTGTGGGCGGCCGGGCGCGGGTGCCTGCTGGCCGACACCGACAACGACCCCGAGCGGGAGGCCGTGCACGTCGCCCAGCTGGTCGCCCGCCGCTGCGAGGCGCTCATCGTCGCCACGGCGGCCCGGACGAGCCCCACCGTCGCGGCGCTCGCCGCCGGCGACGTGCCGACCGTGCTCGTCACCCGCGGCGTCGACGCCGTCGACCTGCCGCTCGTCGCCGCCGACGACGCGGCCGGCGTCACCGCCGCCGTCGAGCACCTCGCCGGGCTCGGCCACCGGCGGATCGTCCACCTCACCGGCCCGACGGACCTGTCGACGACCGTGCGCCGGGCCGCGGCGTTCCGGGCGGCGATGGCCCGCCTCGGTCTCGGCGACGACCCGCTCGTCCTGCACGGCGCGGCGTTCACGATCCGCGCGGGCGCGCGCGTCGCGCGTGAGCTGCTGGACCGCGACGCCGGCGCCACCGCGATCCTCGCCGGGAACGACCTGATCGCGCTCGGCTGCCTGGAGACGCTCGCCGCCGCCGGGCTGCGCTGTCCCGCCGACGTCTCGATCGCCGGGCACAACGACATGCCGTTCGTCGACCGCCTGACGCCGCCGCTGACGACCGTCGCGATCCGCGGCCACGAGATCGGCACGGCCGCCGCGCGGCTCGTGCTGGCGCTGCTCGGCGGGGACCCGGAGGCGCAGCGCCACGTGCTGCTGCCCACCGAGCTCGTGGTCCGCGGATCGACCGCGCCGCCGCCTACCGGGTAGCGGCGGCCAGCTCCAGCAGGAGCGGCAGGTTCCCCGGCTCCGGGCGCAGCTCGCCGCGCTCGATGCGCCGCCCGATCTCCAGGATCGCCGCGTTGGCGGGCGCGGTCCCGCCGAGCGCGGCCTGCGCGGCGACGACCTCGCCGTTGATGTCGCCGACCTCGCTGCGGCGGCCCTTGTGCCAGTCGTGGAGGATCGTCGACGTCGTGTGCGGGAGCACGAAGCCCGCGAGCAGCGTGTCGAGCAGGCGCTCGACGAGCCCGTCGCGCGCGCCCATCTCCTCGGCGGTCAGGCCGAAGATCGGCAGCACCGGGTGCCCGAGCGCGATCCCGGTGTCCAGCGCCTCCTCGCCGGCGCGGATCATCAGCTCGCGCAGCCCGGGCCGCTCCGCGGCCGCGGCGATCGGCAGGCCGAGGATCGCGGAGGCCGCCAGCGTCGTGCAGTTGCTGACGAGCTTCATCCACTTCGCGGCGCGGATGTCGGCGACGGCCTCGACCGCGCCCGAGTGGCGCAGCAGCGCGGCGACCTCCGCCTCGCGCCCGGCGGCGGCCGGGTCGACGGCGCCGACGGCGAAGTAGGAGCGGTCCGGCGGCGAGTGGCGCTGGACGACCCCCGGCTCGGTCATCATCGACGAGATCTCGATCACCGCGCCGATCGTCCGGCGGGCGCCGACGACGCCGGCGACCACGTCCGCGGTCATGCCGTTCTGCACGCCGGCGACGAGCCCGCCGGGCGCCACGTACGGGGCGATCAGGTCGCAGGCCCAGCGCGTGTCGTAGGCCTTCATCAGCACGAGGACCACGTCGAAGCGCTCGGTGAACGTGGCGACCTCGCACAGGTCGTGGACGCGGACGTCGACCTGCAGCGTCTCGCCGGGCATCTCGATCCGCACGCCGTGGGCGCGCATCGCCGCGACGTGCTCGGGCCACTGCTCCACGAGCGTCACGTCCAGCCCGGCGCGGGTCAGGTCCGCGCCGATCGACGCGCCGTTGGCGCCGCTGCCGACGATGGCGATCCGCGGGCCGGGCACGGCGGCGAGTCTAGACGGGATGGGGAGGCGTCCCCATGGTGCGGCCGCCCGCCGGCCGAGAGGATCCCGCGGCGGATGACCTTCGCCATCATCGCCTTCGTCGTCGCGCTCGGGCTGATCGCCAGCGAGCGCATCGACCGCACGAAGGTCGCGCTCCTGGGGGCGGTCGTGCTGCTGCTCACGCAGACGATCGACCAGGAGACGGCGATCGAGTCGATCGACTTCAACACGCTCGGCCTGCTGGCCGGGATGATGATCGTCGTCCGCCTCGTGGAGACGACCGGCGCGTTCACGTACGTGGCGATCCGGGCGGGCCAGCTCTCGCGCGGGCGCCCGCTGGCGCTCGTCGTGTCGCTCGCGCTGGCCACCGCGGTGATGTCGGCGTTCCTGGACAACCTCACGACGATCCTGCTCGTCGTCCCGGTGACCTTCCTGATCGCCGACGCGCTGGAGATCGACCCGCTCCCGATCGTGATCATCGAGATCGTGGCGTGCAACCTCGGCGGCACGGCCACGCTGATCGGGGACCCGCCGAACATCATGATCGCGGGCCACACCGGGCTGTCGTTCACCGCGTTCCTGTCGAACCTGGCGCCGATCGCCGTCGTCGCCACGCTCATCGCCGTGTTCGGGCTGTACGCGGTCTTCCGGCGCAAGCTGCGGATCCCCGACGCCGCCCGGCGGCGCGTCATGGACCTCGACGCCGAGGCCGCGATCGAGGACGCGCGCGAGCTGCGCGTCCTGCTGCCGGTCCTCGGCCTCACGATCATCGGCTTCTTCGTCCACAAGCCGCTGCACCTGGAGCCGGCGACGGTCGCGCTGGCCGGCGCCACCGCGATGCTGCTGATCACCCGCCAGAAGCTGCACGAGACGCTGAGCGGGATCGAATGGCCGACGCTGTTCTTCTTCGCGGGGCTGTTCGTGATGGTCGGCGCGCTCGAGCACACCGGGGCCGTCGACGAGCTCGCCGAGGCGATCGTGAGCGCGACCGACGGCAACCGCAGCGCCGAGCTGCTGGCGATCTCGTGGTCGTCGGCGATCATCGGCGGGATCATCGACAACATCCCGCTCACGGCGACGATGATCCCGGTGGTGCAGGAGATCGCCGGCCCGACCGGCGACGACGCCTACTGGTGGGCGCTGGCGCTCGGCGCCTGCTTCGGCGGCAACCTGACGATCGTGTCGGCGGCGGCGAACGTGGCCGCGGCGGGCATGGCGGCCCGCATGGGCCGCCCGATCGGCTTCGTCCCGTTCCTGAAGATCGGCGTGCCCGTCACCGTCCTGTCGATGGTGCTCGTGACCGGCTACCTCTACCTTCGCTACCTCTGATGACGCTGCTGCGCCGCGTGCTCCTCGTCAACGCGGTCGTGCTGCTGGCCGCGGCCGCCGCCCTGGCGATCTCGCCGGCGACGGTCAGCTCGACCGCCCGCACCACCGAGGTCGTGGTGCTCGTGGCCGGCGCGATCGCGGTGATCGCGTTCAGCGGCCTGCTGCTGCGGCGCCTGTTCGCGCCGCTCAGCGAGCTGGCGACGCTGATGGACGAGGTCGACCCGCTCGAGCCGGGCCGCCGCATCGAGGTGCACCGCTCGGTCGCCGAGGTCGCGCGGCTGGAGAGCGCGTTCAACCACATGCTCGACCGCCTCGAGCACGAGCGCCAGCTCAGCGCCCGGCGCGCGCTGCAGGCCCAGGAGCGCGAGCGGCGGCGGCTGGCGCGCGAGCTGCACGACGAGCTGGGGCAGACGCTGACCGGCGTCGTGCTGGTCCTCGACGGGCTCGCCCGCGAGGCGCCGCCCGAGCTGCGCCCGGCCGTCAGCGAGGTGCAGGAGGCGGCGCGCGCGGCGGTGGAGAAGACGCGCGACCTGGCGCGCGGGCTGCGCCCGCAGGCGCTGGAGTCCTTCGGGCTGCGCAGCGCGCTGGCCAGCCTCGCGACCGGCTTCGAGGAGCGCAGCGGGCTGCGCGTGCGCCACGAGGTCGCCGCCGACCTGCCGGAGCTGACGCCCGACCAGGAGCTGGCCGTCTACCGCGCCGCCCAGGAGAGCCTCACGAACGTCGCCCGTCACGCGGAGGCGACCGCGGTGATCGTCGCGCTGGAGCGCCGCGACGCCGCGATCGCGCTGACGGTCTCCGACGACGGGATCGGCGCCGACCCCGACGCGCTGCACGACGCGGGCGGCATCGGCGGCATGCGCGAGCGCGCGATGCTCCTCGGCGGCCGGCTCACGATCGGGCGGGCCGCCGACCTCGGCGGCGCGGAGGTGCGGCTGGAGCTGCCCGTGGAGGCCTGACCGTGGCGGTCCCGCTGGTCACCAACGTGCTGATCGCCGACGACCACTCGCTGATCCGCAGCGGGCTGCGCGCCGTGCTCGACGCGGCGCCCGACCTGCGCGTGGTCGCCGAGGCCGGCGACGGGATGGAGGCGGTCGAGCTGGCGCTGCGCGAGGACGTCCACCTGGCCGTGCTCGACGTCGTCATGCCGCTGCGCACCGGGCTGCAGGCGGCGGCCGAGCTGTCGCGCCGGCGCCCGGACCTGCAGATCCTGATGCTGTCGATGCACGACACCGAGGACTACTGCTTCCAGGCGCTGAAGGCGGGCGCCTCGGGCTACGTGCTCAAGACGCAGGCCGACCTCGAGCTCGTCGAGGCGTGCCGGGCGGCGATGCGCGGCGAGCCGTTCCTGTCGCCGCCGACCGTGCGCACGCTCATGCGCAGCTACCTCGACGACCCGTCCGAGCGGGCGCTGCACCCGCTCACCCCGCGCGAGCTCGACGTCGTCAAGCTCGTCGCCGAGGCGCACACGACGCAGGAGATCGCGAGCCTGCTGACGATCAGCCCGCGCACGGTCGAGCGCCACCGCGAGAACATCCTCGCCAAGCTGGGGATGCGCGACCGCGTCGAGCTGACGCGGTGGGCGATCCGCCACGGCCTGATCGAGCCGTGAGCGGGCGCGCCGCTACGCGGCCGTGAGCGGCCGCGCGGCGGGGCGGGCGGCGGCGGCGGAGAACACGTACTCGGGCGGGGCGACCGCGAGGTAGCGGTTGAAGAAGCGGTCGATCCACCACTGGCGGTCGACCGCGCGCATGATCCGGTCGACGAGCGGCGGGCGGTCGTTCAGCGGCCCGACGAGGTGCTGCATGCGCAGCAGCCACCGGTACGGGCGCGCGTGCGCGGCCGAGAACGCCTCGTAGCGGGCCAGCGCCTGCGCCCGGGTCTGGCGGCCCTCGACGACGCCGCGCAGCTCGCGCCCGGCGGCCAGCCCGAAGTAGAAGGCGGTGCGGATGCCCTCGGCGGTGAGCGGCAGGCAGTGGCCGGCGCTGTCGCCGGCGAAGAACACGTCCTCGCTGACGGCGGGGCGGAGCTGGTGGGGGATCCAGTTGCCCTGGTAGCCGTCGAGCGGGCGGTCGAGCTCGGTGGCGAGGTCGACGGTCGGCTGCTTGACGTGGTCGTGGGGGTCGAACGAGCCGACGCCGACGCGGACCTCGTCGGCCGCCGGGAAGCTCCAGCCGTAGCCGGCGCGGATGACGCGGCCGTCGATCCACAGCTCGAGGTCGTCGCCGGTGCCGGCGGGGTGGACCTCCAGGCCGCGCGACAGGCGCGCCTCGGGCGGCTGGATGCGCAGGTCGCGGCCCAGCACGCGCCGCCAGCCGAGCGCGTCGACGACCAGCGGCGCGCGCAGGTCCCCGCGGTCGGTGTGGACCGTGTGGGTCTCGCCGCGGGTGATCGACTCGACCTTGGCGGTGTCGAACGTGAAGTCGCCCTGGTCGGCCAGCAGCGCGCAGAGCTGCGGGTAGTCGAACGTCGAGAAGGTCCAGGGCAGGTGGTAGCGCAGCGTGGAGCGCGTGGTGTGGACGACGAGGTCGCCGAACGTCTGGCGGATGGCGGCCTCGAGGCCGAGGTTGGTCAGCCAGAGCGTCGGCGCCGCGCACGCGGACGTCTGGCGCTCGCCGATCTCGTAGCGGTCGATCACCATGACGCGCGCGCCGCTGCCGGCGAGCTCGCGGGCGGCGGCGAGGCCGGCGAAGCTGGCCCCGCAGATCAGGACGTCGGCGTCGGCGTCCAGCGGGGTCCGCTCGGCGCCGCGCTTGGTGGCACGGACGGGCATCGACGGCGCGCAGCGTACAACCGGATGGAGCCGCGTCTCGCACGCGCGATGGGCGCTACCCTTTGCGGTTCATGCCCACCACAGTCCAGACCCCTCCCGACAACCCGAACGCCACGGTGGTTGCGGGATCCGACGGGCTCCTGCTCGAGATCGACGGGCAGGTCGTCCCCAACTACGACGCGACGTTCACCCACTTCGAGGAGGGTGACGTCGTCACCGGCCGCGTCGTGCGCATCGACAACGACGAGGTGCTCGTCGACGTCGGCTACAAGAGCGAGGGGGTCATCCCCTCCAACGAGCTTTCCATCCGCAAGTCGGTCGACCCCCACGAGGAGGTCGAGCTCGGCGAGGAGGTCGACGCCCTCGTCCTCACCAAGGAGGACCAGGACGGCCGCCTGATCGTCTCCAAGAAGCGCGCCCGCTTCGAGCGCGCCTGGCGCCGCATCGAGGCCGCCGCCGACTCGGGCGAGCCGGTCATCGGCACGGTCATCGAGGTCGTCAAGGGCGGCCTCATCATCGACCTCGGCGTCCGCGGCTTCCTGCCCGCCTCGCTGGTCGACATCCGGCGCGTGCCCAACCTCGACGAGTACATGGGCCAGCAGATCGAGTGCAAGGTCATCGAGCTGAACCGGTCGCGCAACAACGTCGTGCTGTCGCGCCGGGCCGTGCTCGAGGAGCAGCGCCGCGAGGACCGCGAGCGGATCCTGGAGCGCCTGCAGCCGGGCCTCATCGTCGAGGGCCAGATCTCGAACATCGTCGACTTCGGCGCGTTCGTGGACCTCGACGGCATCGACGGCCTGATCCACATCTCCGAGCTGTCGTGGTCGCACGTCAACCACCCGAGCGAGATCCTCGAGATCGGCCAGACCGTCCAGGTCAAGGTGCTCGACATCGACCGCGACCGCCAGCGCATCTCCCTGGGCCTCAAGCAGACCCAGGAGGACCCGTGGCAGCGGGTCGTCGACACCTACCACGTCGGCGACGAGCTCGAGGGCACGGTCACGAAGGTCGTCACGTTCGGCGCGTTCGTCGAGATCCTCGACGGCGTCGAGGGCCTCGTGCACATCTCCGAGCTGGCGCCCCACCACGTCGAGAACCCGCGCGAGATCGTGCAGCCGGGCGACGACGTGCGGGTGAAGATCCTCGAGATCGACTCCGAGCGCCGGCGCCTGTCGCTGTCGGTCAAGCGCGTCGAGGGCCAGGTCCTGCCGGTGCGGACGCTCACCGAGAGCGACCTCGCGCTGGAGGAGGACCCCTCCGGCGGCGAGGCCGGCGACCTCGACGACCTGCCGTCGCTGGGCCTGTCCGAGGACGTCTTCGCCGAGTCGCCGCCCGCCGAGGAGGGCTCCGCCGAGGCGCCCGCCGACGAGGGCGGCGAGCCCGAGCAGTCGTAGGCCGGCCCCGTGGGCGTGCCGTTCGTCGGTCTGACGGGCGGCCTCGGGGCCGGCAAGTCGACCGCGCTGGCCGTGCTGGAGCGGCTCGGCGCGGCGACGCTGTCGACCGACGCCGTCGTCCACGACCTGTACCGGTCGCCTGACGTCGTCGCCGCGGTGGTGGGCCGCTGGGGCGACGACGTGGCGCCGGGCGGGGTGGTGGACCGCGCCGCCGTGGCCGCGCGCGCGTTCGCCGACCCCGAGGAGCGCGCCTGGCTGGAGCAGCTCATCTGGCCGCTGGTCGGCCGGCGCGTGTGGGAGTGGCGCGAGGAGGTCTCGCGCCGCACGCCGCCCCCGGTCGCCGGCGTCGTCGAGACGCCGCTGCTGTTCGAGGCGGGCCTGGAGAGCGCCTACGACGCGACGATCGCGATCGTCGCGCCCGAGGAGCTGCGCGCCGAGCGCGCGGCCGCGCGCGGGCACGCGGCGGTCGACGAGCGCGCCGCCCGGCAGCTCTCGCAGGACGAGAAGGCGCAACGTGCGACGTTCGTCGTCGTTAACGATGGCACGGTGGAGGATCTCGAGCGCAAGCTGTCGGACGTGCTTGGCAAGCTGAGGAAGCCGTGAGCGCGCACGCCGCCCAACGCCGCCGCTCGCGCGGTCGCGCCCGCGGCCGCCGGCGACTGGTGCTCGCGGCCGTGCTCGCCGCCGCCGGCGTGGCGCTCGCCGCCGCGCTGCTGCCGACGCTCAAGGACGCCGCCCAGGAGCTGACGCTCCCGCTGCGCCACGAGGACATCATCCGCCAGCAGGCGCGCGAGAAGAACCTGCCGCCCGACCTCATCGCCGGCGTCATCTACGCGGAGTCGCGCTTCTCGGACCAGACCTCGCACGCGGGCGCGCGCGGGCTGATGCAGATCACCCCCGACACCGCGCAGGCGATCGCGACGCGCACCGGCGGCGTCGCGTTCGTGCAGGAGGACCTCGCCGACCCGCAGATCAACATCTCCTACGGCTCCTGGTACCTGCGCCACATGCTCGACCGCTACGGCGAGAACGTCGAGCTCGCGCTGGCCGCTTACAACGCGGGCCAGGGCAACGTCGACCGCTGGATCGCCGAGGCGCAGGCCGAGGGGCGCGAGCTGAAGGTGGCCGACATCCCGTTCGCCGAGACCCGGGCCTACGTGGAGCGCGTGCTCGACGCGCGCGCCGACTATCGCGAGAGCTACGCGGCGGAGCTCGGGCTCAGCTAACTTGCCGCGCGTGGTCCGCCGGTTGCTGGTCGCCGCGCTCGCGGCGTGGGTCCTGATCCCGGGCGTGGCGGCCGCGCAGCGCGCGGCCCCGCCCGGCTTCCTCGGCGTGGTCGCCGACCGCGCCGCGCTCGACGGGACGGTCCCGCTCGAGACCCAGATGCTGCTCATCCGCGGTGTCGGCGCCGGGACGGTCGGGCTCACGTTCCCGTGGGTGGAGGCCCAGCCGTACCGCAGCTTCGCCGAGGTCCCGCCCGCCGAGGCCGGCCGCTTCGTGCCCGCCGCCGACGGCGTGCCGACCGACTGGAGCGCGATCGACGCGCGCGTGCGCGCCGCCGCCCGCGCCGGCCTGCAGGTGCACCCGGTCGTGATCGCCGCGCCGGCGTGGGCGCGCCTGTCGCCCTTCGAGGAGTTCTCGCCGCCGGCCGACCCGGCCACCTACGCCGCGTTCGCCGCCGAGCTCGTGCGCCGCTACGGCCCCGGCGGCACGTTCTGGGCCGCCAACCCCGACGTGCCGCGGCGCGAGATCCGCGAGTGGCAGCTCTGGAACGAGCCGGTCGGCGGCGACGGCGACGCGACCCGCAGCGTCTTCTGGGTCGACGACGACCCGTTCTACGTGCGCTTCGTCCCGCTCATGCGCGCCGGCCGCGACGCGATCAAGGCGGTCGACCCGAACGCCGAGGTCGTGCTCGGCGCGCTCGTCGGCCAGAGCTGGAACACGCTGCAGCTCCTGTACGACCACGGCATCCGGGGCACGTTCGACGCGGTCGCCCTGCACCCGTACACGGGCCGCCCCGTGAACGTCGTGCGGATCGTGCGGATGGTGCGCGAGACGATGGCCCGCAACGGCGACGGGGCGCTGCCGATCCAGATCACCGAGCTCGGCTGGCCCGCCTTCGACGCGCCCGACGTGGTGCGCCTCGGCCGCCGCCAGGCCGCGCGGGCGCAGGCGGCCTGGCTGAAGGAGACGTTCACCGAGCTGACGAAGGCGCGCCGCGAGCTGAACCTGGAGCTGGTGCTCTGGTACACGTGGATCGGCCGCGACGCGTCCGACCGCGACGCGTTCGACCACAGCGGTCTGCTGCGCCTCCACGACGGGCGGCTGGCGGCCAAGCCGGCCCTCGGCGCCTTCACCGACCTCGCGCGCGCCATCGCCGCGGGTCGCGTGCGTTGAGGTCATCCGCTGGCCGCAACGGCCCGTACCCTCTGATGCCGTGCCCCCGTTCAAGCTCGACAGCGCCTTCACCCCGACCGCCGATCAGCCGCAGGCGATCGCCTCGCTGGCCGAGGGCATCCTGGCCGGCGAGCGGGCCCTGACGCTGCTCGGCGCGACCGGGACCGGCAAGACGATGACGATGGCCGCCACGATCGAGGCGGTCCAGAAGCCGGCGCTCGTGCTCGCGCACAACAAGACGCTGGCCGCCCAGCTCTGCAACGAGTTCCGCACGTTCTTCCCCGAGAACGCGGTCGAGTACTTCGTCAGCTACTACGACTACTACCAGCCCGAGGCGTACGTCCCGTCGCGCGACCTCTACATCGAGAAGGACAGCTCGATCAACGAGGAGATCGACCGGCTGCGCCACGCCGCCACCAGCGCGCTGTTCGCCCGGCGCGACGTGCTGATCGTGGCGTCGGTGTCGGCGATCTTCGGCCTCGGCTCGCCGGAGACGTACGAGCTGAACACGATCACGCTCGTGCGCGGCGACGAGTTCGACCGCGACGAGCTGCTGCGCAAGCTCGTCTCGATCCAGTACACGCGCAACGACACCGCGCTCGGCCGCGGCACCTTCCGCGTGCGCGGCGAGACGCTGGAGGTGTTCCCCGCCTACGAGGAGCAGGCCTACCGGGTGACGTTCTTCGGCGACGAGGTCGAGCGCATCCAGCGCTTCGACCCGCTGACCGGCGAGCTGCTCACCGACGACATGGAGCACCTCGGGATCTGGCCCGCGACGCACTACAACACGCGCGAGGGCACCATGGAGCGGATGATCGCCGGCATCGGCGAGGAGCTGAACGCCCGCTGCGCCGAGCTCGAGGCGGAGGGCAAGCTGCTGGAGTCCCACCGCCTGCGCCAGCGCACCCAGTACGACATGGAGATGCTGCGCGAGATCGGGTTCTGCAACGGCATCGAGAACTACTCGCGCTACACCGACGGCCGCGCGCCCGGCGAGCGCCCGTACTGCCTGCTCGACTACTTCCCCAAGGACTTCGTCGTGTTCATCGACGAGTCGCACCAGACCGTGCCGCAGATCGGCGGCATGTACGAGGGCGACCGCTCGCGCAAGCAGACGCTCGTCGACTACGGCTTCCGGCTGCCGAGCGCGCTCGACAACCGGCCGCAGACCTTCGAGGAGTTCCTGTCGATCACGCCGCAGATGGTGTTCGTGTCGGCCACGCCCGGCGAGTACGAGCGCACGCACAGCGCGCGGATCGTCGAGCAGATCGTCCGGCCGACCGGCATCGTCGACCCGGTCGTCGAGGTGCGCGAGACGCGCAACCAGATCGACGACCTGATGAACGAGATCCGCACGCGCGTCGATCGCGAGGAGCGGACGCTCGTCACCACGCTCACGAAGAAGATGAGCGAGGACCTCACCGACTACCTGCTGGAGATGGGCTTCCGGGTGCGCTACCTGCACTCGGAGATCGACACGCTCGAGCGCATCCAGATCATCCGCGACCTGCGGCTGGGGGAGTACGACGTGCTCGTCGGCGTGAACCTCCTGCGCGAGGGGCTCGACCTGCCCGAGGTGTCGCTGGTGGCGATCCTCGACGCCGACAAGGAGGGGTTCCTGCGCGGGGAGACGTCGCTCATCCAGACGATCGGCCGCGCGGCCCGCAACCAGGACGGCGTCGTGATCATGTACGCCGACAAGGAGACGGCGGCGATGCGCGCGGCGATCGAGGAGACCGACCGCCGCCGCGCGATCCAGATCGCCTACAACGAGGAGCACGGGATCACCCCCGCGACGATCGTCAAGGGCATCTCCGACATCACCGAGTTCCTGCAGGGCGAGTCGAAGGTCCCGTCCAACAAGCGCGGCCGCCGGCGGCGCAAGGCGACCGACGAGCCGCAGACCGCCGAGCAGCTCGAGAAGACGATCGTCGAGCTCGAGGAGGAGATGCTCGCCGCCGCCGACGAGCTGCGCTTCGAGTACGCGGCCCGGCTGCGCGACGAGATCCGCGAGCTGCGCCGCGACCTCGACAACCTGAACGCCGCCGCCGGGCGCTGAGCGCCCGCGGCCGGGCGCCGTGTCAGGATGCCTGCCATGGAGCTTCGTGGAGACGGCGTGACGCTGCACGCCCACGTCGAGGGGCCGCAGGACGGTCCGCTCGTCGTCTTCCTGCACGGCGTGTCGTCGAGCGCGGACACGTACGCCTGGCTGCCCGAGCCGATCGCGGCCGGCCGGCGGGTGGTGCGCCTGGACCTGCGCGGCCACGGCGACTCGGAGCGCGCGCCCGGCACCTACACCGTCGAGCGCCACGCCGCCGACGTCGTCGCGGTGCTGGAGGCGCTCGGCGCGGCCGAGCGGCCGGCCGTGCTGGTCGGCCACTCGCTCGGCGGCGTGGTGGCGTGGACGGTGGCCCAGCAGCGGCCCGACCTGCTCGCCGGCGCGTTC
>DATMSA010000210.1:0-27286 GCA_035565675.1 Capillimicrobium sp.
CGCGCGACCCGCGGCCGTTCTCGGCGCGCCTGGATCGCTGGGAGCTGGGCGCGCTGAACCTGTACCGCATGCGCTCGGACCCGTCGGCCGTGCACCGCTCGCCGCGCTGGATCCGGGCCGGGGACCCCGAGATCGTCCACGTGATGCTCCAGCAGCGCGGGCGCTGCGTCGTCGCCCAGGACGGCCGGCGCGGCGTGGCCGGGCCCGGGCAGATCGTCGCGTGGCAGTCGTCGGCGCCGTACGCGCTGGAGCCGCCCGAGCCGTTCGAGTCGCTGATCGTCGAGATCCCGGTCGGTCTGCTGGGCCCGCACGTGGACCGCATCTGCGCGCGGACCGCCGATCCGCTGGACGCCGACCGCGGCGTCGCCCGGCTGGTGGGCCGCTACCTGCGCGAGCTGTTCGACGGGCTGGGGGACGGGACGATCGCCGAGGGCGGCGCGCTGGTGGCCGACAGCTTCGTCGAGCTCGTGCGGGCGCTGTACGCCGAGGACGGGTCTCGTGCCGAGGAGCCGCGGGTCGTCCGCAGCGCGGACGTGCTGCGCCGGCGGATCGCCGCCTTCGTCGACGAGCGGCTGGGCGACCCGGCGCTCGGGCCCGAGGAGATCGCCCGCGCCCACCACATCTCGCGCAGCTATCTGGACAAGCTGTTCGCCGCCGAGGGGACGACCGTGCGCGAGTCGATCCGCGACCGCCGGCTGGAGCGCTGCCGCGGCGACCTGCTCGACCCGGCGCTGGCCGGCGTGCCGGTGTTCGACATCGCGGTGCGCTGGGGGTTCGTGAGCGCGTCGCACTTCAGCCGCGTGTTCCGCGCGGCCTACGGGATGTCGCCGCGGGAGTTCCGCGCGGCGTTCGCCGGCTGACGCTCGGGTCGCCGTCCGCGCGGTTCATCCGCAGCGTATGCGAACATACGTTCGTGCGATGGAGTGGTCAGACCGTCGAGGCCGTCGAGCAGGCGCGTCTCCCGGGCTACCGGGAGGGCGCCGTCGTGCGCCACTTCGACGCCCCCGAGGCGATGGACATCCGCTTCTACGAGGTCCACGCCAAGTCGGCGCTCAACCGCGTGCCCGACGCCTCGCAGGTCCCGTTCCGCTGGACGATCAACCCGTACCGCGGCTGCACCCATGCCTGTGTCTACTGCCTGGCCGGCGATACCCCGATCCTCATGGCCGACGGCCGGACGCGCCCGCTGGCCGAGCTTCGCCCCGGGGACCGGATCATCGGCACCGAGATGCGCGGGCGCTACCGCCGGCTCGTCCCGACCGAGGTCGTCGACCACTGGTCGACGATCAAGCCGGCCTACCGCGTGACGCTCCAGGACGGCACCGAGCTGATCGCCAGCGCAGACCACCGCTTCCTGACCGACCGCGGCTGGAAGTTCGTCGTCGACGACCCGTCGGGACAGCGCCCGCACCTGACGACCAACAACCGGCTTATCGGTCCCGGGCAGTTCTTGCCGGGGCCGATCATCGACGACGAGTACCGACGCGGGTACGTCTGCGGCATCGTGCGGGGTGACGGTTCGCTCGGCTCGTACGAGTACGAACGCGCGAACGGTCGCCCGTCCCCGGTCCATCGGTTCCGTCTGGCCCTGTGCGACGAGGAAGCGCTCGAGCGGGCGCAGCAGTACCTGTCGGCGCTCGGTGTGGAGACCGACCGTTTCCTCTTTCACAACGGAACGGCGACTACGCAGCGGTCCTATGCGGTGCGGACCCAGCGCCGCGACGCCGTTGAGCGAATCCGCGGACTCGTGGAGTGGCCGGGAGACCCGTCGGAGAGCTGGCAGCGGGGCTTCCTCGGCGGCATTTTCGACGCCGAGGGCAGCTGTGGCGCCGACGCGCTGCGGATCGCGAACTGCGACGAGGACATCATCGACCGCACGACGACGAGCCTCGCCAGGTTGGGCTTCGACGCCGTGGTCGAAGGGCGCTCGGACCGACCCCTGCGGTACGTCAGGGTCCGCGGCGGCTTCAGCGAGCAGCTGCGGTTCTTCCATCTCACAGACCCGGCGATCCGCCGGAAATGCTGGCTCGACGGGCGTGCGCTGAAGGCGCCGCCGAAACTGGGCGTCAAGTCTGTCAGGGCGCTGGGCGTCGAGCTGCCGCTCTACGACATCACGACCGGCACGGGCGACTTCATCGCCAACGGCGTGGTGAGCCACAACTGCTTCGCCCGGCCCACCCACACGTACCTCGACCTCGACGCGGGGCGGGACTTCGAGCGCGAGATCGTCGTGAAGGTCAACGTGCCCGAGGTGCTGCGGGCGGAGCTGCGGCGGCCGTCGTGGAAGGGCGAGCACATCGCGATGGGCACGAACACCGACCCGTACCAGTGGGTCGAGGGGCGCTACCGGCTGATGCCGGGCATCTGGGAGGCGCTGCGCGACGCGCGCAACCCGTGCTCGGTGCTGACGAAGTCGCCGCTGCTGCTGCGCGACCTGGACCTGCTGCGGGAGGTGGCGGCGGTCGCGGACGTGAGCGCGGCGTTCTCGGTGCCGACGCTCGACGAGAAGGCGTGGCGGGCCAGCGAGCCGCACACGCCGCACCCGCGGGCGCGGCTGGAGGCCGTCGGCGAGCTCAACCGGGCCGGCATCCCGTGCTCGATCCTGGTCGCGCCGCTGATGCCGGGGATCAACGACGCGCCGGCGCAGGTCGAGCGCATCCTCGAGCTCGCCGCCGAGAACGGGGCGACCGCGGTGACCGGGATCGCCCTGCACCTGCGCGGCGAGGTGCGCCACGTGTTCATGGACTGGCTGCGCGCGTACCGGCCCGACCTCGTGCCCCGCTACGAGCGCCTGTACGCGCGCGGGGCGTACGCGCCGCAGGCCGAGCGCGAGCGCCTCACCGCTCTCGTGCGCGCGGGCCGGGCGGCGCGGCCGTTCCGGTCGCCCCGCCCGCCGGCGCCGCCGCGGCGGCCGCGCGAGCCCGCGCCGATCCAGGAGGCGCTGTTCTGACCGGCGGACGCTGCGTGCGCTGACGCACACAGGCCGGCGCGCGGATCACCGCAACATCCCCGCCGCGCGCGACGTTGGAGGGATGATGGCGCCGCGGCGCTCGTGCCGGGCGCCGTTTCGCCCGGCGCCCGCCGGGCACGATTACCGCAGTGCCTCGACTCCACCCCGAGATGCCCCGCGAACGGATGCGCAAGATGCTCGAGACCCGCTCCCACTCCTGGGAGGAGGTCGGTCTCGCCCGGCAGCTGAGCCGCGGCGCGGTCAAGCGCGCCCGGATCGAGACGCTCGTCGTGCTGCTGGCGATCGTCGCCGTCGGCGTCCTCTACAGCTACCGGCGCGAGCTGGTCGGCCCGGACTGGGCGCCCGCGGTGCGGTGGGCGACCGTCATCGTCCTGCTGATCCTCGGCTGGTCGTTCGCGCGCGGCGTCGGGCGCTCGCTGGGGCCGGTGCTGTTCCGCCGCATGGATCCCGCGACCGCGGGCACCATCGGCTTTCTCATCCGGCTGGCCACGATCATCCTCGCGCTCGTCGTCGCGCTGCGGATCGCCGGCGTGTCGGCCCGCCAGATCACGGTCGGCGGCGCGTTCACCGCCGTCATCGTCGGTCTCGCCGCCCAGCAGACGCTCGGCAACCTGTTCGCCGGCCTGGTCCTGCTGAGCGCGCGGCCGTTCCGCGTCGGCGAGCGCGTGCGCCTGCAGGGCGCCGGCATCCAGGTCGACGGCATCGTCAGCCAGCTCGGCCTGCTCTACACGGTCTTCGCCGACGGCGAGGACGAGATCATGGTGCCCAACAGCGTCGTGCTGAACGTGTCGGTGTCGCCGCTGCGAGAACCCGACGCCGTCGACATGCGCGCCCGATTGCGCCCCGGCGTGACGCCCGCCGACATCCAGAAGATGCTCGACGACGAGCTCGACGTGCCGATGATCGACCGGCCGCGGATCGTGCTCGAGGAGCTCGACGGCCAGGAGGTCGTCGTGCGGATCACCGCCACGCCGATCGCCTCCAACGACGGGCCGCGCCTGGCGACCGAGATCCTCAACGTCGTGTCGCGCGAGACGCCCGGCGGCGAGGCGGACCTGCGCGCGAACGCGAACGCCAACGGGCACGGCGACGGCGACGCCCGCGGCACCGCCAAGCCCGCCGGCCCCGCCGGCGAGTCCCGCGGCTGATCAGCGCTTGTCGGCCTGGCCGTCGGCCAGCTCGCCGGCCACCTTGCCGGCGCCCAGACGCCGGGCGACCTTCGCGGCCAGCTCCGGCGCGACCTGCGACAGCATCGTCCCGCCGAGGAGCTGCGGCGGGGCGACCGACACCTCGCCGCGGTTGCGCTCGACCGCGCGCAGCGTCGCCTCGGCTACGTCGCGCGGGGTGCGCGTGCCGACGCCCGGCGGCAGCTTCGCGCCCGCGTCGTGGAACATCCCGGCCTCGCGGATGAACCCGGGGAACACGATCGACACGCCGACGCCGCGGTCGCGCCAGTCCTCGCGCAGCGCCAGGCCGAACCCGCGCAGCCCGAACTTCGTCGCGCTGTAGAGCGAGCCGCCGGCCATCGCCGCCTTCCCCGACAGCGACGACATCAGCACGATGTGGCCGCCGCCGCGGTCGGCCATCGCCGGGGCCAGCGCGCGCGACAGCACGATCGGGGCGCGCAGGTTGACGTGGAGCGCGCGATCGATCTCCTCGACGGTGAACCGCTCGATGCGCCCGGACGCCGGGAGCCCGGCGTTGGCGATGAGCACGTCGACATCGTCGGACTCGGCGATGAGGCGGTCGACCTCCGCCGGCACGCTCAGGTCGACGGCGATCGTGCGCGCCCCCAGCTCGGCGGCCAGCGGCTCGAGCACGTCGGTGCGCCGGCCCGTCAGCACCAGCCGCGCGCCCCGGGCGGCGAACGCGCGCGCGATCGCCTGACCCAGCCCGCCGGTCGCCCCCGTCAGGAGCACGGTCTTCCCAGAGACGTCCATGCCGGGCAGCCTACGGCGATACTGCGGCGGATGCCGCCCACCGTGCTCGCCGTCTTCGGACCCACCGGCGTGGGCAAGACCGCGCTGGCGATCGCGCTCGCCGACCGGCTGCGCGCCGCCGGCGACGACCCGGTCGCCGTGTCCGCCGACGCCCTCCAGGTCTATGCCGGCCTCGAGGTCCTGACCGGGGTCGCCACCCCCGAGGAGCAGGCGCGCCTGGAGCACCGGCTCGTCTCGTTCGTCCCCGTCGACGCCCGCTTCTCGGTCGCCGAGCACGCGCGCCTGGCCCACGCCGAGATCGACGCGCTCCTCGCCGCCGACCGCACGCCGATCGTCGTCGGCGGCACCGGCCTGTACCTGCGCGCCGCGCTGACCGAGCTGAAGTTGCGCCCGCCCGCGCCCGACGAGGTGCGCGCCCGCTGGACCGAGGCGCTCGCGCGCGAGGGCGCGCCCGCCCTGCACGCCGAGCTGCGCCGCCGCGCGCCGTGGGCGGCCGAGCGGGTCGCGCCGACCGACGCCCACCGGATCGTGCGGCTGCTGGAGCTCGACGACCTCGGCGAGCTGGAGCCGCCCGGCGACGACGGGCCCAACCAGCTCTGGACGGCCGACACGCGCCACCCGACCCGCCTGCTCGGCGTCACGATGGATCGCGAGGCCCTGTACGCGCGCATCGACGCGCGCGTGGACGCGATGGTCGCGGCGGGCGCGATCGACGAGGTCCGCGCCGCCCACGCAGCCGGCGCCTCGGAGACCGCCCGCAAGGCGCTCGGGTTCGAGGACCTGCTGCGCGGTGACGTCGACGCGATGAAGCGCCGCACCCGCAACTACGCCAAGCGCCAGCTCACGTGGATGCGCAAGCTCGCCGGCGTCGAGCTGGTCGACCTCACGGACCGCTCGCCCGAGGAGGCGGCCGCCGAGCTGCTGTCCGAGCTACCGTCCCGCCCCCGATGACCGCGATCCCGTTCGAGAAGTGGCAGGCGCTCGGCAACGACTACCTCATCGTCGAGGCCGGGCGGCTCCCCGCGCCGCTCACGCCCGAGCAGGTGCGCAGGCTGTGCCACCGCCACTTCGGCGTCGGCGCCGACGGCGTGCTGCTGCTGTCGCCGGCCGACGAGCCCGGGTTCGTCGCCGACCTGCGGATCTTCAACCCCGACGGCTCGGAGGCGGAGCTGTCGGGCAACGGGGCGCGCGAGGCGATCATGTACCTGCACCGCCGCGGCTGGACCGATCAGCGGCAGTTCTCGATCCGCACGATCGCGGGGGAGATCCGCCCGACGATCCTCGACGAGACGCGCTGCCGCGTCGACATGGGCCGCGCCTCGCTGCGCAGCGCCAAGGACTACCCGGACGGCCCCGACGACGGCAGCGGGGAGGTGGCGGGGCGGCGCTTCCAGTTCGTCTCGGTCGGCAACCCCCAGTGCGCGATCCTCGTGCCCGAGGGTCCCGACGCCGTCGACGCGCTCGACCTCGCCGAGATCGGCCCGGGGATCGAGCGCGCGCCGCTGTTCCCCAACCGCACGAACGTGTCGTTCTACGCGCCGATCGACGCCGCCACGATCCGCGCGCGGATCTTCGAGCGCGGGGTGGGCGAGACCATGTCGAGCGGCACCGGCGCGACCGGGGCCGCCGTCGCGCACGTCCTGCGCGGCGGCGACTCCCCGGTCACGGTCCGTCTCGACGGCGGTGAGCTCCTCGTCGACGTCGGCGAGGACCTCCACGTCGACCTCACCGGGTGGGCGGTCCCGGTCTTCACCGGCGAGATCGAGCTGTAGGCGCCGGCTCAGGCGGCGCGGGCGGCCGACCCCGCGGTGGCCCGCTGCCCGGCGTGCTCGCCGAGGAACTCCAGCAGCGCCGGGTTGACGACCTCGGGGAACGTCCAGCCGATGTTGTGCGGGCCGTTCTCGACCGGGACGAGCTTCAGCCCGTCCACCAGCGCCGGCAGCCGCTTGGCGGTCGCCTCGAACGGCAGGATCCGGTCGGCGGTGCCGTGGATGACGAGCGTCGGCACGTCGAGCTTGGCGACGTCCTCGCGGAAGTCGGTCAGCCAGGTGTCGACGCACGCGTACGTCGCGTGCGGCGACGAGCCGATCGCCACGTTGAACGACGCCTGCCAGGCCTGGTCGCCGATGCGCTCGGGCGCCAGCTCGTCGACGTTGTAGAAGTCGTCGAGGAACGCCTTGAAGTAGGCGTAGCGGTCCTCGACGATCGCCGACTTGATGCCGTCGAACACCTGCTGGTCGACGCCCTCCGGGTTGTCGTCGGTCTTCAGCAGGAACGGCGGGATCGCGCCGAGCAGCACCGCGCAGCGGACGCGGCTCGAGTCGTACTGGGCGACGTAGCGGGTGACCTCGCCGGTGCCCATCGAGAAGCCGACCAGCGCGACGTCATCGACGCCGACGTGGTCGAGCAGGGCGTGGAGGTCGGCCGTGAACGTGTCGTAGTCGTAGCCGGTCGTCGGCTTGCTCGAACGGCCGAACCCGCGCCGGTCATAGCGGATCACCCGGTAGCCGTTGGCGAGCAGCTCGCGCTCCTGGCGCTCCCACGAGTCGCCGTTCAGCGGGTAGCCGTGGATCAGCACGACCGGCTGGCCGCTGCCGTGGTCCTCGTAGTAGAGCTGGATGTCGGTCCCGTTCTCGGCGCCGACGGTGACGCGGGGCATGATGCTCCTTTCGCCTGGGGGCTTTGGGGCTTTGGGTCGTGCCCGACGCTACGGCCGTTCCGGCGAGACTCGACCGGGCCTGGGTATCGCGCGATCGGCGCGTCCGATCGCGGTCAGTCGTTGGCGTGGAGCGCCGCGTTCAGGCCGCCCCAGCTCCCGCTGCGGGGCATCGCGACGACCGTGCCCGTCGTGCTGTCGCGACGGAACAGCAGGCCGGAGGCGCCGGCCAGCTCGCGCGCCTTGACGACGTCGCCGTCGGGCAGCGTCACGCGCGTGCCCGCGGTCAGGTAGAGGCCGGCCTCCACGACGCAGTCGTCGCCGAGCGGGATCCCGAGGCCGGCGTTGGCGCCCAGCAGGCACCGCTCGCCGATCGAGATGACCTCGGTGCCGCCGCCCGACAGCGTGCCCATGATCGAGGCCCCGCCGCCGATGTCGCTGCCGTCGCCGACGACGACGCCGGCGCTGATGCGGCCCTCGACCATCGAGGCGCCCAGCGTGCCGGCGTTGTAGTTCACGAACCCCTCGTGCATGACCGTCGTGCCCTCGGCCAGGTGGGCGCCGAGGCGCACGCGGTCGGCGTCGGCGATCCGCACGCCGGAGGGGACGACGTAGTCGACCATCCGCGGGAACTTGTCGACGCCGTGGACGGTGAGCCACTCGCCCTGCGCGCGCGCCGCCAGGCGGACCGCGTCGAGGCGGGCCAGCGGCACGGGGCCGCGCGACGTCCACGCGTTGTTGGGCAGCACGCCGAAGATCCCGTCCAGGTTCACCTCCCGGGGCTTCACGAGCCGGTGCGACAGCAGGTGCAGGCGCAGGTAGGCGTCGGGGACGCGCGCCGGCGGCGCGTCGAGGTCGGCGATCACGGTCTTGACCGTCTCGCCGTGGACCCCGCGCAGCTCGTCGGGCGGCGGTGCGGTCAGCGTGACCGGCTCGGGCTCGGAGCCGAGGACGGGAGCGGGGTAGAAGACCTCCAGCACGTCGCCGGAGGCGGTGTCGATGGTGGCCAGGCCGATGGCGGAAGCGGAGCGCGACATCGCCCGGGGACCTTAGCCCGCCCGCAGCAGCGCGGCGGCGCGCTCGCACTCCGCGACCGTGGGCACGAGCGCGACGCGCACGTGCCCCTCGCCGCCGGCGCCGAGGTAGGAGCCGGGCGCCATCACGATCCCGTGCTCCAGCCAGCGCGCCGCGAACGCCTCGTCGTCGCCGCCGGGCACGGCCAGCCACAGGAAGAACGACGCCGGTCCGCCGGCCGGCCGCAGCCCCGCGGCCTCCAGCGCCGGCAGCAGCACGGCGCGCTTGGCGGCGTAGCGCTCGCGGGTCTCGACCACGTGCGCGTCGTCGTTCCACGCCGCGATCGACGCGCGCTGCAGGAACCGCTGCGGCGCGGTGCCGACGTTGGGCCGGTGCCTGCGCATGAGCTCGATCAGCGACGGGTCGCCGGCGACGAACCCGGACCGGTAGCCCGGCATCGACGAGCGCTTGGACAGCGAGTGGAACGACAGCACGCCGTCGCGATCGGCGAGCTGCAGCGCCGACGGCGGCGGCTCGCCCTCGAACCACAGCTCGACGTAGGCCTCGTCGACGGCCAGCACCGCGTTCGCCGCCCGGCAGCGGGCGGCGGCCTCCTCGAGGTAGGCCAGCGGGGCGACGGCGCCGGTCGGGTTGGCGGGGGAGGCGACCCACAGGATCGCCAGGCGCTCCCACGGGACCGCGTCGAGGTCGGGCAGCCAGCCGCCGGCGGCGTCCGTGGGCAGCAGCGCGACGTCGACGCCGGCCACTGCGGCGGAGCGCTCGGGCACCGGGTAGCCCGGCGTCGCGACCGCCAGCACCTCGCCGGGCCGCGCGGCGATCTGCGTGAGCCCGTAGATCGCCTCCTTGGAGCCGTAGGTGGGGATGACCTCGGACGCCGGGTCGACCGTCGCGCCGAACCGCCGCGCCACCCAGGCGGCGATCGCCTCGCGCAGCTCGGGCATCCCGACCGCGGCCGGATACGGCGACACCGGCTCGGCCTCGACGGCCTCGCACAGCGCCCGGCGGATGAAGGCGGGCGTCTCCTCGCGGGGCTCGCCGACGCCGAAGTCGATCAGCGTCACGCCGCGCGCGGCGACCCGCTGGCGCGCCTCGGCGAGCCGCACGAACGGGTAGGTGCCCATCTCGACGACCGCCGGGTTCAGCGACACAGCAGCTCCGCCAGCACCTCGTAGGAGCGCACCAGCGCCTCGATCGACACCGACTCGTCGACGGTGTGCGCGAGCGCCGGGTCGCCCGGCCCGAAGTTCACCGCGTCCACGCCGGCGGCGCCGAACTCGGCCACCGGCGTCCACGCCTGCTTGGGCTCGGGCGCGCCGACCAGCGCGACCAGCGCGTCGACGAGCGCGTTGTCGCGCGGCACCGGGCCCGACGGGGCGTGGCCGGTGATCGTCAGCTCGCCGTGCGGGTCGCACCACTCGTGCAGGCGCGCCTCGGCCGCCTCCATCGCGACGCCCGGCGGATAGCGGTAGTTGACCTGCGCGACCGCCTCGCCGGGGACCACGTTCAGCGCCACGCCGCCGCTGATCGTCGTCGCCGAGACGACCTCGCGGAACTCGAGGCCGCCGAAGTCGTGGATCGTCATCGGGACGGCGGCGAGCGCGCTGACGCCCTCGGCCAGCCGGTGGATCGCGTTGTCGGCCAGCCACGGCCGCGCCGAGTGCCCGGCGCGGCCGGTGAACGTCCAGGTCGCGTTGACGTTGCCCAGGCACCCGAGCTGCACGCGGTTGGCCGTCGGCTCCATCACGATCACGAGGTCGGCGGTGGCCAGCCCCGGCTCGCGCGCCAGCAGCGGGGTGAGCGCGCTCTCGCCGAACGGCAGCTCCTCGCGGCCGAACCACACGCAGCCGACGTCCACCGAGGTCTCCAGGTTCGACAGCGCCAGCTCGAGCATCACCGCGTCGGCGCCCTTCATGTCGGTGGCGCCGAGGCCGGCGACGCGCCCGTCCTCGATCCGGCCGGGCCAGTTGCCCTGCGCCGGGACCGTGTCCAGATGGCCGGCGAGCAGCACCAGGGGCCGGTCGCCGCGCGCGGTGGCGCCGGCCAGCACGCACGTGTCGCCGGCGTAGCGGGCGGCCACGCCGGCGTCGCGCAGGACGGCCAGGACGTGGGCGGCCAGCTCCGCCTCGTGGCGCGACTCCGAGCGCACGTCGACGAGCTCGAGCGTGCGGCGGGCCAGGCGATCGGCGAGCGCGGGGGCGGACACGGCGCCGAAGGCTATCCCCGGCACCTAGACTGAGAGGGGATGGAACGCGGTCGACACGGGCGCACGACGCCCACGCGCCACGCGGCAGCCGACGGCGCCGGACCCGGGCGCGCGCGTCAGCGTGCCCTGATGATCGCCGCCCTGCCCGAGGGCGACGACCTCACCGAGCTCAGCGAGCTGCTGCGCACCGCGGGCGTCGCCGTCGTCGGCCAGGAGATCCAGCACCGCGAGCAGCCGCACCCGAACACGTACCTGGGGCGCGGCAAGCTCGAGGAGGTCAAGGCGGCGATCAAGCGCCTCGACGCCAACGTCGTGGCCTGCGACGACGAGCTGACCCCGCGCCAGGAGCGCAACCTCGAGAAGGAGCTCGGCGTCGCGGTCGTCGACCGGACCGCGGTGATCCTCGGCATCTTCGCCGACCACGCCAACACGGCCGAGGGCAAGCTCCAGGTCGAGCTCGCCCAGCTCCAGTACAACATGGCCCGCATGCGCGGCCTGTGGACGCACCTCGAGCGTCTCAGCGCGGCCGGCGGCGGCACGCTCACCCGAGGCCCGGGCGAGACGCAGATCGAGACCGACCGCCGCCTGGCCCGCAACCGCATCACCGCGCTGCGCCGCCGGCTGGCCGAGGTGAAGGGCTCGCGCGCCACGATGCGCGCCGAGCGCGACCGCGCGCACCTGCCGCAGATCGCCCTGGCCGGCTACACGAACGCCGGCAAGTCGACGCTGCTGAACGCGCTCACCGGCGCCGAGGTGGCCGTGCGCGACCGCCTGTTCCACACGCTCGACCCGACCACGCGCAGCATGGAGATCTCCGGCAAGCGCTACCTGCTGACCGACACGGTCGGGTTCATCCGCAAGCTGCCCCACCAGCTCGTCGAGGCGTTCGGCGCCACGCTGGACGAGACGCGCCTGGCCGACCTGATCCTCCACGTCGTCGACGCCTCGGCGCCCGAGGAGGAGCTCGAGGAGATGCTGCGCGCGGTCGACGACGTGCTCGAGGAGATCGGTGCCGGCGGCCGGCCGCGGCTGCTCGTGCTCAACAAGGCCGACGCCCTCGACGAGGAGCGCCGCCGCGAGCTCGCGTTCCGCCACCCCGAGGGCATCCTCGTCAGCGCCGTCACCGGCGAGGGCCTCGACGAGCTGCGCGACCGCATCGAGGACGCGTTCAAGCGCACGCTGCAGCGCATCGACGTGCTCGTGCCCTACGCCGAAGGCGGGCGCCTGGCCGAGCTGCACGAGGTCGCCGGCGACCTCGAGCGCGAGGACACCGCCGAGGGCGTGCGCATCCGCGCGACGGTCCCGCCGACGGTCGCCGACCGGTTCGCGGCCTACAGCGCATGAGGCTGGCGATCCGCCGGCTGCGCGACGACGCGCGCCTCCCGACCCGCGCCCACGACGACGACGCCGGCCTGGACCTGTACGCCGTCGAGGCGGCGACGCTGGGCCCGGGCGAGCGCGCGCTCGTGGCGACCGGCATCGCGATCGAGCTGCCCGAGCGCCACGCCGGGCTCGTGGTGCCGCGCTCGGGCCTGGCCATCCGCCACGGGATCTCGGTCGTCAACGGGCCGGGCCTGATCGACCCCGGCTACCGGGGCGAGCTCAAGGTCGTGCTGCTGAACACCGATCGCGAGGCGACGTTCACGGTCGCGCCCGGCGACCGCATCGCCCAGCTCGTGATCACGCGCGTCGAGACCCCCGACATCGTGGAGGTCGACGCCCTGGAGCCGAGCCGCCGAGGCGACGGCGGCTTCGGCTCCTCGGGGCGATGACGCGGTAGCTACTCGATGAAGCCGGACTCCCGCAGGTAGGCCTCCGCGACCTCCGCGGGGGTCTGCTTGTCGAGGTCGACGCGCGCGTTCAGCTCCTGCAGCGCCTCGTCGGTCAGCCCGCGGTTGACGAGCTCGACGGTGGCCGCGAAGTCCGGGCCCGCCGCGTCCAGCAGCGACTGCTTGACCAGCAGCGTCGAGTTGTAGGGCGGGAACATGCCCTGGTCGTCCTCGAGCAGGACCTCGTCGTTGCGCTCGATCTGCGGGTCGGTCGTGAACACGATCGACACGTCCGCGTCGCCGTTCTCCAGCACCTCGTGGCGCAGCGCCGGGTCGACGGGCACGAAGTCCTTGAACTTCAGCCCGTAGACCTGCTCGAGGCCGAGCAGGCAGTCCAGCCGCTGGCGGCACTCGGGCGTCCCGTAGAGGACCAGGTCGCCGGCGTGCTCCTCGAGGTCGGAGATCGTCGTCAGCCCGAGCCTGTCAGCCGTCTCGCGCGTCACCGCGACCTCGTTGGACGACGTGAACGGGGTCGGCGGCAGCGCCACGATCCCGTCCTTCTCGAAGTCGGCCTTCACCTGCTCGAACGCGGCCGCCGGGTCCTTGGGCAGCTCGTCGGTCGGCACGTCGAAGAACGACAGCAGCGCGGTGCCCGTGTACTCCGGGTAGGCGTCGATCTGCCCGTCCTCCAGCGCCTTCAGCGCCGTCTTCTCGTCGCCGAGGTTCAGCTCGGTGTCGACCGTGTAGCCGGCGGCCGCCAGCGCCTGCGCGTAGATCTCGCCGAGCACCTTCTGCTCGGTGAAGTTCTTGGAGCCGACGGTGACCTCGGTCGACGCGTTCTCGGGGTTGGACTGGATCGCGTCGCTCGCGGCCTGCTCCTGCGTCGCCGTCGCGGCCGTGGACGCCGCGGCGGTGCCGGTGGAGCCCTCGTCGTCGTCGGAGCCGCAGCCGCTCGCCACGACTCCCAGCACGAGCAGCGCCAGCAGGGCGAGGATGGTCCGTCTCATGGTTCGGTGCCTCCTGTGGGGCGATTGGGTCAAGCGGATGCCGCGCGGGACGGCGGCGCGCTGGGCCAGCGCGAACAGCGCCTCGGCGGCGACGGCGAGCAGCGCGACGAGGATCGCGGCGCCCAGGCGCCCGTCCTCGCCGTACACGCCGCCGGCGATGATCGGATCGCCGAGCGTGACGACGCCCGCCAGCGGGGCGATCGTCGCGGTGGCGATGACGTTGACGACCGACGTGCGCACGCCGCCGAAGATCAGCGGCAGCGCGAGCGGCAGCTCCACGCGGCGCACGATCTGGACGCCGGTCATGCCCATGCCGCGCGCGGCGTCGACGGCGTCGCGGTCGGCCTGGCGCACGCCGACGTAGGTGTTGGTGAGGATCGGCGGGATCGCCAGCAGCACGAGCGCGAGCGTCACGTTCGTGAAGCCGACGCCGAGGTAGGCGACGAAGAACGCGATCAGCGCCAGGCTCGGCACGGCGCGGCCGACGTTCGCCAGCGACGTGGCCAGCAGCTCCCCGCGGCCGATGTGGCCCAGCCACAGCGCGAGCGGGACGGCGACGAGCGTGGCGATCGCGATCGACACCCCGGTCAGCTCCAGGTGCGTCCACAGCATCGGCAGCAGCTCCGCGCCGCCCACCTCGGCGCCGCCGCTGCGCGCCTCGCGCGAGTGGAGGATGAAGTCGATCGCGTCGCCGAACTGGCTCATGGCGCGGCCGCCTCCACGATCCCGGCGCGCCGCCACGGCGTCAGCAGCCGCTGGCCGAGCAGCAGCAGCACGTCGAAGGCGATCGCCAGCGCCAGGCACAGCACGCCGGCCACCACCACGTTGGACTTGAACGTGATCTGGGCGAAGATCTCGCCGCCCAGGCCGCCCGCGCCGGCGAAGAACGCCAGCGTCGCCAGGCCGACCGTGGTCGTCGTGGCGATCCGCAGCCCGGCCACGATCTCCGGCACCGCGAGCGGCAGCTCCACCCGCCACAGCACCTGGCGGTCGGTGAAGCCCATCCCGCGGGCGGCGTCGACCGCGTCGGCGGGCACGTTCTCGAATCCGGCGACGATGTTGCGGAACAGGATCAGCAGCGTGTAGGCGGTCAGCGCGATCACGGCGGTCAGCGCGCCGCGGCCGGTGATCGGCTGCAGCAGGAAGAACACGGCGATCGACGGCAGCGTGTAGAGGACGCCGGTGACGCCGACGATCGGCCCGACGAGCCAGCGGCGCCGGTGCGCGACGACGGCGAGCGCGAACGCGATGACGAAGCCGCACGCGACCGCGATCACCGACAGGTACACGTGCTGCCACAGCGGGTGCAGGTAGCGATCGAGGTTGTCGACGATCCAGTCGGGGCAGAACCCGTCGTTCGCCACGCAGCTCTGCTCGGAGCCGGCGCCGCGATCCTGGATCTGGAGCTGCGCGACGAGCGCGGTCATCGGTCGTCCCGGACGCGGTCGGCGGGCGCCTCCTGGGCGGTGCTGCCCGCCGCGAGCAGGTCGCTGACGATCTCCACCGACAGGACGCCCAGCACCGCGCCGCGCGGGTCGACGACCGGCGCGTACTGCGTGCCGGCCTGCAGCAGCTCGGCGAGCGCGTCGCGCAGCACGTCGTCGGCGTCGATGATCGGGTCGGGGGCCGAGTCGGCCGGCGGCGTCACGATCGGCCGCGCGAGGTCACGCTCCGAGAGCCAGCCCAGCGGGCGGCCGTCGTCGTCGACGAGCAGGGGGTAGGGGACCTCGGACTCGGCCGCGCGCGCCCGCGCCGAGGCGGACGAGTCGCCGGCGCGCACGAGCGGCGCGCGCCACAGGTCGACGTCGCGCACGCGCAGCAGCGCCAGGCGCTTGAGCGCCCGGTCGGCGCCGACGAAGTCCTCGACGAACGCGTCGGCGGGGTCGACGAGCAGCTCGGCCGGCGTCGCGTACTGGGCCAGGCGCCCGCCGGTCTGCATCACCGCGATGCGGTCGCCCATCTTGATCGCCTCGTCGATGTCGTGGGTGACGAACACGACGGTCTTGCGCAGCCGCCCCTGCAGGCGCAGGAACTCGTTCTGCAGGCGCTCGCGGTTGATCGGGTCGATCGCGCCGAACGGCTCGTCCATGAGCATCAGCGGCGGGTCGACGGCCAGGGCGCGCGCGACGCCGACGCGCTGGCGCTGCCCGCCGCTGAGCTGCGCCGGGTAGCGGGAGCCGAGCGCGGGGTCGAGGCCCACGAGCTCGAGCAGCTCGGCGACGCGCGTGCGGATGCGCGAGCGGTCCCAGCCGAGCAGGCGCGGCACGGCGGCGACGTTCTCGGCCACGGTCTGGTGGGGGAACAGGCCGACCTGCTGGATGACGTAGCCGATCTCGCGCCGGAGCTGCGCGGGCGAGCGCTCGAGCACGGACGTGCCGCCGATGCGGATGTCGCCGGCGGTGATGTCGACCATGCGGTTGACCATGCGCATCGCGGTCGTCTTGCCGCAGCCCGACGGGCCGACGAGGACGCAGATCTCGCCGGCCGGGACGTCGAAGGTCAGGTCGTCGATGACCGGCGTCGCGGCGCCGGGGTAGCGCTTGGTGACGGAGTCGAACTCGAGGGTGGCCGGGGCGGACACGTGGGGGGAACCCGGTCGGGCGAGAAATCCTACCGGGGCGCTCGGATGGGCCCGCCGGGTCCTCAGACCCCCGCGGCGCGCCGCGCCGATCGGTGCGCGGCGTCCTCGAGCGCGTCGTCGAGCGGGTCGAGCCGCTCCAGGCCCGTCGCGGTCGCGATCAGCCAGTCGGCGAACCACGCGTTCTTCGGCAGCAGCGGCCCGTGCAGGTAGGTGCCGATCACGTTCCCGCGGCGCACCCCCTCGGCGCCGGAGCGGCCGTCGTTGCCGTGGCCGCTGAGGACGCGGCCCAGCGGCTGCTCGCCGGCGCCCAGCAGCGTGCGGCCGGCGTGGTTCTCGAAGCCGGCGAGCACGCGCTTGGAGCCGTCGAGGTCGACCTCGATGGCGACGTTGCCGATCAGGCGCGGGCCGGGATCGCGGACGGTGCGCAGGTCGACGAGGCCCAGGCCCGGGATCTCGCGGTCCTCGAGCGCGTAGGCGTGGCCGAGGAGCTGGTAGCCGCCGCAGACGGCCAGCAGCACCTTGCCGGCGTCGGCCGCGGCGGCGAGCGCGTCGCGCTTGGTGGCCACGAGGTCGGCCGCGCACAGCTCCTGGTCGCGGTCCTGGCCGCCCCCGATGTAGAAGAGGTCGTGGGCGTCGGGGTCGATCCGGTCGCCGAAGCCGGCCCCGGCCAGCTCGAAGCCGATCCCGCGCCACGCGCAGCGCCGCTCGAGCACGAGCAGGTTGCCGCGGTCGGCGTAGATGTTCATCACGTCGGGGTACAGCGCGCAGACCCTCAGCGCCGGCACAGGACCACCACCTCGGAGCCGACGTACTCGTCGGTCGGGGCGACGGCCAGCGCCGGGCGGGGCGTGAAGCCCAGCGGCGCGGCCTCGGCGGCGACCGTGGCGGCGTCCAGGTCGTCGAGGCGGATCTCGTCGTCCTCGGCGGTCCGCACGCCCTGCGGGTCGACGGTCTCGCGGATGCGCTGGATCACGACGCCGCCGTTCTCGCGCCGCACGCCGACCGGATGCGAGGCGTAGACGGTCCCGTCGATCTCGCGGATGTCGGGCAGCGCGCCGAGCGCGTCGCCCTCGGCCGGCTGGCCGTCGGTCGCGTCGGCCAGCGCCGCCGCCAGCAGGCCGCCGGGGCGCAGGTGGCGATGGGCGCAGCGCAGGAAGGCGCGCCGGCCCTCGGCGCCGCCCAGGAGCTGCAGGGTCTGCATCGGCACGATCACGAGCGCCACCTCGGTGTCGAGGGCGAAGTCCCGCGCGTCGGCGCACACCGCGCGCACGGGCAGGCCGGCGGCGCGCTCGCGCAGGGCGGCGACCAGGTCGGGGTCGGCGTCGAGCGCGATGACCTCGCGCCCGCGCCGCGCCAGGTCGAGCGTCACGCGGCCGGTGCCGGCGCCGACGTCGAGCACCGGGCCGTCGAGGTCCGCGCTCAGCTCGCGCCACAGCGCCAGGTCGGCGTCGTAGGAGCCGCACTCGACGTCGTGCCAGATCACGGTCGACGCGGTCATGCGCCACCCGCCCAGGAGCTGCGCGCGACGCCGCGGCGCGCGAGCACGTCGCGCAGCGCCAGCATCGCCGTGTAGGTCGGCAGCGCGTACAGCGGCCCGTCGCCGGCGGCGGCCGCCGCGTCGAGGCCGCTCTCCAGCTCGGGCTCGACGTGGATGCGCTCGGCCGGGACGCCCGCGTACTTCAGGCGCACGGCCAGCTCCTCGGCGCGCGTGCCCGAGCACGTCGCGCGCCGCACGCGGCCGGCGAGCAGCTCGAAGTCCGCATCCCAGATCCACGACACGTCGCGCCCGTCGGCGATGTTGTCGTTGAGCACCGCGAACAGGTCGTGCTCACCGTCCTCGAGCAGGAGGGTGCGCAGCACCTCGTTGGCGCCGGCCGGGTTCTTGATCAGCAGCAGCGTCATCGACCGCGTGCCCAGGCGCACGGTCTCGGCGCGGCCGAAGGCGGGCGCGACCGCCTCCAGGCCGGCGGCGACGTCGTCGAGCGGCGCGCCCAGCACGCCGGCCAGCGCGGCGGCCGCCAGCGCGTTGTAGACGTTGTAGAGGCCCGGGAGCGGGAGCGCGACGCGGCGCTCCCCGTCGGGGGTGACGAGCGTGAACGCGGCGTCGCGCACGCCGTTGAGCGCCACGTCCCGCGCGAGGACGCTCGGCGCGGGGCGGGCCGCGTCGCCGGTGGGGCAGTGGTAGTGGCCGAGGTGGCCGAGCAGCACGGCGTCGTAGACGTACGGGGCGCCGCAGCGGCGGCAGTGCTTGGAGTCGGCGGCGTGCTGCAGGCCGGGCAGGGCGAGCGAGCGGTCCTCGACGCCGAAGTAGGTGACCTGGTCGGCCGGCGCGTCGCGGCCGAGGTCGGCGACGAGCGGGTCGTCGGCGTTCAGCACGAGGCGGCTGCCCCGCCGGGTCGCCTCGTCCACGACGCCGGCCCAGCGGTCGGCGATCGTCTCGAGCTCGCCGTAGCGGTCGAGCTGGTCGCGGAACAGGTTGGCGAGCAGGAGCGCCCGGGGCCGGAGCTGGTCGGCGACGCCGGCGAGCCAGAACTCGTCCACCTCGAACAGGCCGAGGTCGCCCCGGCCGCGGGCGTCGAGCAGCGCGGTCGCGACGCCGCCGGCCATGTTCGCGCCGGTGCGGTTGTGGACGAGGCGGGTGCCGCCGCGCTCGAGGATCGCGGCCACCATCGCGGCGGTCGTCGTCTTGCCGTTCGTGGCTGACAGCACCGCCGAGCCCTGCGGTAGCCGCCCGCCGAGCCGGGCGATCGCGTCGGGCTGCAGGCGCAGCAGCACCTTGCCGGGCAGCGACGTGCCGCCGCGGCCGGCGCGGCGCGACAGGCGGCCCGCGGCGCGGGCGATGACGGCGGCGGCGCTCACTGGGCGGCGGGCGCGGGCGCCGGCGCCATGATCTGCAGCGCGTGGCGGCGCACGGAGAAGTCGGACGGCAGCTCGCCGATCGGGTCGCCGTCGGCGTAGATCGTGAACGGGCGGTCGGCGCGGACGATCGCGGTGTGGACGCGCATCTCCTCGACCTCGGGCAGCTCGACGTGCGTGCCCTTGAACACCCGCGGGAGCACCTGCGTGAGGAACCGCCGCTTGGGCATGTCGTGGACGAGCACGAGGTCCAGCAGGCCGTCGTCGAGCTCGGCGTTGGGGGCCGCGTACATGCCGCCGCCGTAGGCCTTGTTGTTGGCCAGCCCGACGCTGTAGGCGGTGACCTCGCGCGGCGGCAGGTCGTCGGCCTCGATCTCGAAGCGGGCGGGGCGCCAGCCGCCCAGCGCGCGCAGCGCCGCGTACGCGTAGACGCCCTGGCCCAGCCACGACGGGGCGAGGTTGGCGATGCGGTTGGCGTCGGAGTCGAAGCCGAAGGAGGCGATGCCGACGAACGGGCGGTCGCCGACCATGCCGACGTCGAGCGGCCTGGGCGCGCCGTCGCGCAGGACCGCGCAGGCGGCGGGGAGGTCGTCGCGGGGGATGCCGAGGACGCGGGCCAGGTCGTTGCCGCGCCCGCCGGGGAGGATGCCCATGCGCGCGTCGGGGTGGCCGGCGAGGACGCCCGCCACCGCGCCGATGAGCCCGTCGCCCGAGAACGTCACGGCCATCTCGCCCGCGTCGAGCGCGCCGCGCGCGAGCTCGCGACCGTGCTCGATGTCGCGGGTCGTGCGGATGTCGTGCTCGAGGCCGAGGTCCTCGAGCGCGCGCTGGACCTCGGGCAGGGCCTCGAGGGTGCGCCCGCCGCCGGACGACGGGTTGACGATCAGGCGGATGGGACGCGACATCGGGCCCGGACGCTATCGCCCGCGGTCTCCGGCTCGGATGACTAGCTAGCAGATTGTTTAGAATGTCAACGGATGCCGCCCTCCCCGCCCGCGCCCGACGCTGCCCGCCAACATCCGACCCGCACCCTGCTGATCCTCGCGATCGGGGCGGTGTCGTTCGCGTTGGCGCAGACGATGATCATCCCGGCGCTCCCGGCGATCCAGGAGCGGACCGGCGTGTCGGAGGCGACGGTCACGTGGCTGCTGACCGCCTTCCTGATCGTCTCCAGCGTCGCCACGCCGCTGGTCGGGCGCCTCGGCGACATGTTCGGCAAGGAGCGGCTGCTGGTGATCGTCCTGCTGCTGTTCGCGGCGGGCTCGGCGATCTGCGCGGTGGGCACCAGCTCGATCGAGCTAATGGTCGCCGGACGCGTCGTGCAGGGCGCCGCCGGCGCGCTGTTCCCGCTGTCGTTCGGGATCATCCGCGACGAGTTCCCGCGCGAGCGCGTCGCCCAGTCGATCGGGCTCATCAGCTCGACGTTCGGCATCGGCGGCGGCGCGGGCCTCGTCCTCTCCGGCGTGTTCGTCGACCACTTGTCGCTCGCGGCGCTGTTCTGGCTGGCGTTCGGCGTGACGATCGTGGCCGCCTGGGCGACGTGGCGCTACGTGCCCGAGTCGCCGGTGCGCGCGCCCGCGCGCATCGACTGGGTGGGCGGCCTGCTGCTGGCGCTGTCGCTGTCCACGCTGCTGGTCGGCGTGTCGCGCGGGCCGGACTGGGGCTGGTCGTCGGGCGGCGTGCTCGGCCTCATCGCCGCCGGCCTGGCGCTGGCCCTCGCGTTCGTGGGCTGGGAGCGGCGCGTGCCCGAACCGATGGTCGACATGGCGCTGATGGCGCGCCGCGCCGTGTGGTCGACCAACCTCGCCGCGTTCGCGATCGGCTTCGCCATGTTCGGCTCGTTCATCCTGATCCCGCAGCTCACGCAGGCGCCCGAGTCGACCGGCTACGGGTTCGGGCTCAACGCGACCCAGGCGGGGCTGGTGATGGTCCCGAGCTCGATCGTGATGCTGTTCGCCGGGCCGCTGTCGGGCTGGCTGTCGACGCGCTTCGGCTCCCGCCTCCCGCTGGCGGTGGGGTCCGGCTTCTCCGTCGTGTCGTTCGTCGTGCTGGCCAGCGCCCACGAGCACATCTGGACGATCGCGTTCGGCACCGCGCTGCTGGGCGTCGGGATCGCGCTCGCGTTCGCGGCGATGGCCAACCTCGTGGTCGCCGCGGTGCCGGCGACGCAGGTCGGCGTGGCGACCGGCATCAACACGATCATGCGCTCGATCGGCGGCGCCGTCGGCGGCCAGATCGCCGCGTCGCTGCTGGCCTCGCACCTGCTCGTCAGCGGGCTGCCGGCCGAGAGCGGCTACACCAGCGCGTTCGCGATGAGCGGCGCGGCCGCGCTCGTGGCGCTGGCGGTGTGCGCGATCGTGCCGTCGTCGCGGCCCAAGCGCCGGGCCGACGTGGGCGCGCCGGCGCGCGCGGCCGCGTAGATCGCGCGCCGCGTACCCTGAGCGGCCATGCGCCGCCTTGCACCGCTCCTGCTTGCCAGCCTCGCCCTGATCGCCGCCGGCTGCGGCGACGACGAGGGCGGCGGCACGACCGCGGCCGCCACCGGGACGTCGACGGTGACCGAGCAGGGCTGTCGGACGGTGGCCGCGCCGCAGCCCAAGCCGGTCGACCTGGAGCGCCCGAGCGCGCGGCTCGAGCGGGGTGCGGCGGTGACCGTCACGCTGGTCACGAACTGCGGCGAGATCCCGATCGCGCTGGACACCGAGCGCCAGCCGCGCACCGCCTCGTCGTTCGCCCACCTCGCCGAGGAGGGCGTGTTCGACGGCCTGGGCTTCCACCGCGTCGTGCCCGGCTTCGTCGTCCAGGGCGGCGACCCGGCCGGCGACGGCACCGGCGGCCCCGGCTACACGATCCGCGAGCGCCCGCCCGCCGACGCCGCCTACACGCGCGGCATCGTGGCGATGGCCAAGACCGAGATCGAGCGCCCGGGCACGTCGGGCAGCCAGTTCTTCATCGTCACCGCCGAGGACGCCCAGCTCCCGCCCGACTACGCGATCGTCGGCGAGGTCACCGGCGACGGCATGACCGTGGTCGACCGCATCGAGGCGGTCCCGACCGACGGCGAGACCCCGACCGAGCCGGTCGTGATCGAGCGCGCGACGGTCAGCGAGGGCTGACGTCCGCGACGTCCCGCGGCTCGGTCCCGGGCACGTGTGGCACCTGGCGTCCGCATAGCGGCTGCCATGTGCCACACGTCCCGGAGAGCGAGGGCATCGAAGGCCGCGTGCGGCCACCCGAGGGCGCGGTCCGCGCGGCGCCGTTGTCGTCTCCCGATCGCATAGCGAGCTGGATCTGACAACGGCGCGGGGTGCGGAGCGAGGTGGCGTGCTGTGGGGTGCGGTGGCGCGCCACGGGACGCCGCCCTCGCGCCCTCGATGATGCTGTTCGGGCCCGCCGCGGCGCAGCGCGTCAGCCGGCGGCTCTCGCCGCCGCGGCCCGGCGCTGTCGCCGTCTGCCCAGCAGCGCCAGGACGCCGAGCACGACGATCACCAGGATGACGCCGAGCAGGATGCCGCCGCCCAGGCCGATCCCGCCGAACGGGAGCGCGATCAGCTCGACGATGCCCAGGCCGATGGCCATGAGCACGACGATCGCGCCGATCAGCAGCAGGATGCCGCGCAGGCGCAGGAAGATCGAGGAGCCGGGCGGGGGCGCGACGAGGCCCATGAGGCGCAGCAGGAGGAGCTGGCGGTTGGACGGCGGCGCCTGCCCGAGGCGCTCGACGGCGGTCTTCAGGTCGCCGGCGCGGCGCTCCGCCAGGGCCAGCGAGGCGTCGGCCATGCGGCGAAGCTGCATCCGCTCCTGCGGGCGCGCGGCGGCGATCGCCTTGCGGAAGTACTCGCGAGAGGCCTTGGCGTCGTAGCGCTCGGCGGCCCGTGCCCCGAGGATCGCGTTGGCCGCCGCCTTGTACTTGCCGGCCTTCGCCTCCGCCTCGAGCTCGTCGTCGGAGCGCTGCTCGAGCTGCTGCATCGCCGCGAGCGCGCTGCGCTGCTCCATCCGGACCTGTCGCTGCTTCGCCATGGTGGGTGGAGTGTAGGGTCCCGGGCGGGATGAGCCTCGACCGCGCGGCCCGGGTCATCAACGGCGGGATGATCGCCTTCGACCTGGCGCTGGGCGCCGGCGCGCTGGCCGCGCCCGACCGCACCCTGAGGCTCCTCGGCCACGAGCCGCCGTCGCCCGACGCGCGCGCCCTGTTCCGCCGCTGCGGGCCGATCTGGCTGACGTTCGCGGCCGCGCACGCGGTCGCGCGGGCTCGCGGCGAGCGGCGCGACTGGTGGGCGCTCGCCTGGCTGCGCGGGACCGAGATCGCCACCGACGCCGTGTGGGCGTCGGCCTCCCCGTCGATCACCCGGCCCGGCGCCCGCGCCGCGCTGTGGGCGGCCGGCGCCGGCAACCTCGCGATGGCGCTCGGCTTCGGGAGGCTGGCACGGCGCTGAAGCCGGTCCGCGTCGGCTGCTCCGGCTGGCAGTACGCCGACTGGCGCGAGCGCTTCTATCCGCCGCGCCTGCCGCAGCGCCGCTGGCTGGAGCACTACGCGTCGGTGTTCGACACCGTCGAGCTCAACAACACCTTCTACCGGCTGCCGAAGGTCGAGGCCGTCGCGCGCTGGGTGGAGCAGACCCCGCCGGGCTTCTGCTTCACGGTGAAGGTGAGCCGGTACGCCACCCACATGAAGCGCCTGACGACCGTGGCCGACTCCAGCCGGCGGCTGGCCGAGCGGGTCGCCCCGCTCGCCGAGGCCGGGCGCATGGGACCCTGGCTGTGGCAGCTCCCCGAGCGCTTCCACCGCGACGACGACCGCCTCGCCGCCGCGCTCGACGAGCTGCCGCCCGGTCGCCACGCGCTCGAGCTGCGCCACGAGAGCTGGTTTCGCGAGCCCGTGTGGGAGCTGCTGCGCTGGCACGGCGTCGCCGCGGTGATCGGCCACGACGCCCGCCGGCCGCTGCCCGACGTCCCGCTGACCGCCCGCTGGACCCTCGTCCGCTTCCACTACGGCGAGCGCGGACGGCGCGGCAACTACTCGCCGCGCGAGTTGCGCGAATGGGCCGCGCGCATCGACGCCCTGCGCGCCGAGGCGGAGGTCCTCGCGTACTTCAACAACGACTGGGAGGGGTTCGCTCCCGCCGACGCGGTGGCGCTCCGCGGCCTCCTGGCCCATACTGACGTCGGGTCATGACCGGGCTGCAGGAGATCGCGATCGTTCTGATCGGCGTGCTGGTGATCGTGGCGATCGGCGTCGCGATCGCCCGCGACGCCCGCCGCCGCGCGCCGGTCGACGACCCCTCGCACCCCGACGGCCCCGACCATCACCGCCGGTCGGCGCACCAGCGCAAGCGCGATCGCGCGCGGGCGAAGGCGGCGAGACAGGCCCGCAAGGCGAACCGCCGCTGATCGAGGAACCCGTGGTCCATACTGCACGACCGATGCTCCGCCGCCTCCTGCTGCTCGCGCTCGCCGCGACCGCCGCATCCGCGCTCGCCGCCTCGCCGGCGTCGGCGGAGACCCTCAAGTACCGCTACGGGCCGATCGACGTCGCCCCGGGCCAGAACACGATCGAGTTCAAGCCCAACAGCCTCAAGCCCGACCGGCCCGGCTTCATCACCGGCTTCCGCCCGAACCTCACGTACATGAACGGCAAGGTGCCGGGCGTCGACGTCGTGCACCTGCACCACGGCGTGTGGATCGTCGACAACTACCCGACGTACGCGGCGGGCGAGGAGAAGACGAACATCGAGCTGCCCCGCGGCTACGGCTACCGCTACGACCGCGACCAGGTCTGGGTCATGAACTACATGATCCACAACCTGACGCCGACCCCGACGAAGGTCTACCTGACCTACGAGCTCGACTTCGTCCCGGCGTCGTCGCCGCGCGCCGCGCGGATCAAGGACGTCGACACGATCTGGATGGACGTCCGCTACGGCAACGTCTACCCGGTGTTCGACGCGCTGCGGGCCGACGGTACGGACGGGACGTACACGTACCCCGACGACGACCCCGACGCGTACGCCGACGGGTTCAAGCGCAACCAGTGGACGATCGACCGCGACGGCGCGCTCGTCTACACCGCCGGGCACCTGCATCCGGGCGGCCTCCACACGGACCTGACGCTGACGCGCGACGGGCGCACCGTGAACCTGTTCCGCTCGAAGGCCAAGTACTTCGAGCCCGCCGGCGCGGTGTCCTGGGACGTGGCGATGACGAACACGCCGCCGGACTGGCGCGTCGACGTGCGCAAGGGCGACGTGCTCAGGGTCAGCGGCACCTACGACGTGTCCAAGGCGTCGTGGTACGAGTCGATGGCGATCATGCCCGTCGCGTTCGCGCCCGGCGACACCACCGGCATCGACCCGTTCAGCGATCGTCTCAACCGCCGCGGCGTGCTCAACCACGGCCACCTGCCCGAGAACGACAACCATGGCGGCGGGCCCGCCGGGCTGCCCGATCCGCGCCGGCTGCGCGCGGGCGCGCCGATCGCGGCCGGCGCCGGCGACGGCGAGGTGACGATCGACGGGTTCCTCTACGCGCGCGGCGACCTGTCCAACCCGATGGCCGCCGGCCGCCCGCCGGTGGTGCCCCAGGGCGGCTCGATCACGTTCCGCAACCTCGACGACGCGCGCGAGGTGTGGCACACGATCACCGCGTGCAAGGCGCCGTGCAACAAGCGCACCGGCATCGCCTACCCGCTCGCCGACGGCGAGGTGGACTTCGACTCCGGCGAGCTGGGCACCGGCCCGCTGCCGCGCGCCGCGGCCACCGCGCAGCGCACGACGTGGCAGACGCCGAAGGACCTCAGCCCCGGCACGTACACGTACTTCTGCCGCGTCCACCCGTTCATGCGCGGCGCGTTCCGCGTGGTGCCGCGATAGCGACGGACGGCCCGGCGCTCGACGAGCTGCTGATCGCCGACCCGCCGGCGCGGTGGGCGGCGCTCGGGTTCGACGTGGGGGAGGACGGCGCGTGCGACGTCGGCACGATCCGCCTCCAGCTCGGGGCCGGCGGCGCGACCGGCATCACCGGCTGGGCGCTGCGCGGCGTGCCGTCCGGGCCGATCGACGGGCTGGCGACGATCGCCAGCGACGCGCCCCCGCGCGCCCCGGCGCCCGCGCATCCCAACCGCGCGATCGGCATCGACCACGTCGTCGTCGCCACCCCGGACCTGGAGCGCACGCTCGCGGAGCTGGCCGCGCGCGGCTTCGACCTGCGGCGCACCCGCGACGCGGGTCCGCATCTGCGCCAGGCCTTCTACGTGATCGGCGACGCGCTGCTGGAGGTCGTCGGCCCGCCGGCCGCCGAGCCCGGCACGGCCGGCCAGCCGGCCCGCTTCTGGGGCCTCACGCTCGTCGTCGACGATCTCGACGCCGCCTGCGCGCGCCTGGGCGACCTGGCCGGCGAGCCGCGCGACGCCGTCCAGCCGGCGCGGCGCATCGCGACCGTCGCGCGGGCCGCCGGGCTGGGCACGCCGCTGGCGCTCATGACGCCGCGCCCCCGCCGCCGGTAGGGTCGGTTCCGCGATGGAGGCTGCTGAGCGCGCGCTCTATGCGGAGCTGCGGCGTCGCGGTATCGCCGATCGGGTCCTCGAGGCGATGGCCGCCGTGCCGCGAGCGCTCTTCGCGCCCGCCGCCTACGGCCCCCGCGCCTACGCCAACGAGCCGCTGCCGCTGCCCGAGGGGCAGACGATCTCGCAGCCGTACGTGGTCGCGCGCATGTGCGAGATGCTCGAGCTGCAGGGCGACGAGCGGGTGCTCGACGTCGGCACCGGGTCGGGCTGGCACGCGGCCGTGCTCGCGCGCCTGGCCCGGCGCGTGTGGTCGATCGAGCGCTTCGCGTCGCTGTCGCGGCTGGCCGCGCGCAACCTCGAGGCCGCCGGCGTGCGCAACGTGACGCTGATCGTCGGCGACGGGACCCTCGGGTACCCCGACGCGGCGCCCTACGACGCGATCAACGTCGCCGCCGGGGCCGTGGACCACGTGCCGCCCGCGCTGGAGGCCCAGCTCGCCGACGGCGGCCGCCTCGTCGCGCCCGTCGACGATCGCCTCGTGCTCGTCCGCCGCCACGGCGACACGCTCCACCTCGAGCGCCACGAGGGCGTGCGCTTCGTCCCGCTCGTCGGCGAGGGCTGACCGCCCCTCAGCCCCTATGGGCGTCCGGCCCGCGTGAGATAGGTGGCCGGCGGGCCTGCGCAGCGAAGTTCGTGGGCTTGACTGGCCGTCGCATCGGTTCGGGCCGCTGCGGCGGATAACCACATCGATGGAGGCCGCCGGCCAT
>DATMSA010000211.1:0-6863 GCA_035565675.1 Capillimicrobium sp.
ATGGCCGGCGGCCTCCATCGATGTGGTTATCCGCCGCAGCGGCCCGAACCGATGCGACGGCCAGTCAAGCCCACGAACTTCGCTGCGCAGGCCCGCCGGCCACCTATCTCACGCGGGCCGGACGCCCATAGGGGCTGAGGGCGGCGGCGGAGCTGCGCAGCAACTCTGCGGCCTAGGCTCCGTCTCCGCTTCCAGCCATGTGCGGCATCACCGGCATCCTGAACCTGGACGGGGACCCCGTCGCCCCGCGCGTCCTGCGCGCGATGGCCGACGCCGTGCGCCATCGCGGGCCCGACGGCGAGGGGACCTACACCGACGGGGCCCTCGGGTTCGGGCATCGGCGGCTGGCGATCATCGACCGCACACCGGCGGCCGAGCAGCCGATGGCGACGCCGGACGGGCGGTTCGTCCTCACCTACAACGGCGAGGTCTACAACTTCCAGGAGCTGCGGCGCGAGCTGGAGGCGCACGGGTGGCGCTTCCGCTCCCGCGGCGACACCGAGGTCGTCCTGTACGCGCTCGCGCAGTGGGGCGAGGACGCGCTGACGCGCTTCAACGGCATGTTCGCGCTCGCCCTATGGGACCGCGACCGGCGCGAGCTGCTGCTGGCCCGCGACCGCTACGGGATCAAGCCGCTGTACTGGAGCCGCCGTGGCGACGCGCTGCTGTTCGGCTCCGAGGTCAAGGCGCTGCTGGCCCACCCGGACATGCGCGTCGAGGTCGACCGCCGCGCGCTGTTGGAGTACTTCACGTTCCAGAACCTGTTCACGCGCCGCACCCTGTTCGCGGGCGTGGAGCTGCTGCCGCCCGGCTCGCTGCTGCGCGTGCCCGCCGGCGACCGCGGGCCGATCGGGGAGCCGCGCGCCTACTGGGACTTCGACTTCCGCGAGCCAGACGGGGGACCGGTCGACGAGCGCGAGTACCTCGAGGAGCTCGACCGGCTCTTCCGCCAGGCCGTCAACCGTCAGCTCGTCGCCGACGTGCCGGTCGGCTCCTACCTGTCGGGCGGCATGGACTCCGGCTCGATCACCGCGGTCGCCGCGCCGCAGTTCGACCCGCTGCACAGCTTCACGGTCGGCTTCGACCTGTCGTCCGCGTCGGGCATGGAGCTGGCCTTCGACGAGCGCGCGAAGGCCGAGCGCATGTCGTACCTGTTCAAGACCGAGCACTACGAGATGGTGCTGAAGGCGGGCGACATGGAGCGCGTCATGCCCGCGCTCACCACGCACCTGGAGGACCTGCGCGTCGGCCAGTGCTACCCCAACTACTACGCCGCGCGCCTGGCCTCGCGCTTCGTCACCGTCGTGCTGTCGGGCGCCGGCGGCGACGAGCTGTTCGGCGGCTACCCGTGGCGTTACTACCGCGCGGTCGTCAACGACTCCTTCGACGACTACGTCGGCAAGTACTACGGCTTCTGGCAGCGGCTCCTGCCGCCCGACCAGATCGAGCGCGTCTTCGCGCCGGTGTGGGACGACGTGCGCGACGTCGACACCCGCGCGATCTTCGCCGGCGCCTTCCAGACCCACGCGCCGGAGCTGACGCGCCCCGAGGACTACATCAACCACTCCCTGTACCTCGAGGCGCGCACGTTCCTGCACGGGCTCCTGCTCGTCGAGGACAAGCTGTCGATGGCGCACTCGCTGGAGACGCGCCTGCCGTTCCTCGACAACGACCTCGTCGACTTCGCCCAGACCGTTCCCGTCGGCCTGAAGCTCGGCAACCTCGGCGAGGTCGTGCGCCTGGACGAGAACGAGCCGGGCTGGAAGACCGAGCGCTTCTTCCACAACGCGCGCGACGGCAAGCTGCTGCTGCGCCAGGCGATGGAGCGCCACGTCCCGCCCGACGTGACCGGCCGCGAGAAGCAGGGCTTCGCCGCTCCCGACGCGTCGTGGTTCCGGGGCGAGTCGATCGACTACGTGCGCCGGCGCCTGCTCGACGGCGACGCGCGCATCTACGAGTTCCTCGACCGCGACGCGGTCCACGCGCTGGTCGACGAGCACCTCGCCGGCCGCGCGAACCGGCGCCTGCTGATCTGGTCGCTGCTGTCGGTCGAGGAGTGGTGCCGGACGTTCCTGTCCACGTAGGCTTGCGCCATGTTCAGACCACGACGGCGGCCGCTGATGCGAACGGCGATGATCGGAGGGGCCGGCTACATGGCCGGCAAGAAGGCGGTGCGCGGGCAGCAGCGCGAGCAGGACCAGGAGGAGCGCCTCGCCGCGCTCGAGCAGCAGCAGGGCGCGCCCCAGGCGCCGGCCGCCCCCGCGCCGGCGGCGCCCGCCCCGGCGGCGGCTGCGCCGTCGACCGACGTGGTCGGCGAGCTGACCAAGCTCAAGGGCCTGCTCGACGCGGGCGTGCTCACGCCCGAGGAGTTCGAGCAGGCCAAGGCCAGGGTGCTCGGCTCATGAGCGGCGTCGGCCCGGTCCAGCTCCTGCTCGTCGGCTTCGAGCCCGACGCGCCGCTGAAGGGCGAGATCCTCGCCGAGCTCGAGCGTCTCGCCGAGCGCGACATCATCCGCGTCCTCGACATCCTCGTGGTGCGCAAGGAGGACGACGGCCGCATCGCGATCGTCGAGGCCAACGAGGACGGCGTCGCCGTCGCGCTCACCGGCCTGCACGACGAGAGCGCCGAGCCCGCCCCGGTCCCCGCGCTCGACGTCGACGACCCCGACGTCTGGTACGTCGCCGACGAGATCCCGGCCGGCGCCACCGCCGCCGTCGCGCTGATCGAGCACCGCTGGGCGCTCGGGCTCAAGCAGGCGATGCAGGGCGCCGGCGGCCACCTGCTCGCCGAGGAGTGGATCCACCCGCTGGACCTGCAGGCGGTCGGGCTCGACGCCTGACCGCCGCGACCCCGCTGCGGACGGCAACGTTCGTGGTGGGTCCACGATGCGGGCGGCACCCTCGTGGGGGCAGGATCGCCCCCATGATTCGATGCAGCGCAGGGATCCTGCTCGGCGTCCTCGCGCTCGCCGCCGCCCCGGCGGCGAGCGCGGCGCCGTTCACCGCCGGCACCGGCCACGACGCCCAGGTCGCGGTCGGCCCCGACGGCACCGGCCACGTCACGTGGCTCACCGACGAGGGCGGTGACGGCCGCCTCGTCTACTGCCGCGTCCCCGCCGGCGGCGAGGCGTGCGAGCGCACCGAGACGTTCGCCTTCCCGACCGCGGGCGGCGCGGCCCAGACCGTGCACTCCACCCCGCAGGTGTTCGTGCCGTCCGACGAGCGCGTGGTGCTCGTCGCGAGCTGCTGGAACTGCGGCGCCGGCGGCACCACCAACCGCACGTACCAGTGGACGTCGAGCGATCGCGGCTCGTCTTTCGGCGCGCCGGTCGAGCGCGGCCGCGGCCTCATCGCCGACGGCCAGGGCGCGCTGCTGCCCGAGACCGACACGCTGCTGATCGTCGGCGGCGGGAAGCTCCAGGCGATGGGCGACGCGCCGCTCGGCACGCCGGAGATCACGCTCGCGACGACGCCGATCATCGAGTCGCCGGCCGTGGCGCCCGTGCCGGGCACCGACCAGGTCGTGCACGTCTCCAGCGACATGGCGCGCATGGAGCACGCCGTCTACGCCGGCCCGCAGAGCGCGGCGGCGATGGACGTCGAGGGCAACTGGCTGCGCGGGCAGCCGGTCGCCGGCGGCGAGGCCGACTCGCGCGGCGCCTCGCTGGCCGCCGGGCCCAGCGGCCTGCGCCTGGCCTTCCGGCGCGGGGGCGGCGGCAACACGATCCGCGTGAGCGCCTACGACCCGGCGACGCGCACGTTCGGCGCGCCGCAGGACGTCGTGCGCGGCGCCGGCGCCGACGAGCCCGACCTGGCCCAGGACCCGGGCGGCGCGCTCGCGCTCGTGTGGCGGATCAGCTCCTACGGCGGGCGGCTGCGCTACGCGCGCGCCGCGACCGGCGACGGCGCGTTCAGCCCGGCGGCGATGCTGGCCCGCGGCGAGCGCTTCGCCGACCCGCAGGTCGCGGCCGGCCCGGGCGGCGGCGGCTTCGCGGTGTGGGGCGGCGCGTCGGGCGAGGTGCGGGTCACGCCGCTGCCCCCGGCCGTGTCCGCGGCCTACGGCGGGGCGATGCGGACGATCCGCGCGCGGGACGCGCGGGTGCGCTACCGGCTGCGCGTGCCGCGGGCCTGCGTGTACGCGGGACAGAGCTTCACCGCGACGCTGGGCTGGAACCGGCGCGGCGGCAGCTCGGCGCGGGTGCACCGCGTCACGTTCCGGATGGGCACGCAGACGCGGGTCGACGAGTCGGCTCCGTTCCGCCAGACGCTGACGGTCCCGGCCGACGCCGCGCCGGGAGCCCGGCTGAACGTGCAGGCTCGCGCAAGCGTCAGGGACGGCGGCCGCCCGGTCCCCGGGCGGGCGCTGACGGGCGTCGTGACGGTCTGCGACGCGTAGGCGCCGACCGGCGGGCGCGCCCGGATTCGGGCGCGCCCGCGCGGGGCAGTCGGCGGCCCATGAAGATCGGCTTCTTCCTCTCGTGCGAGGAGTACACCCCCGCGCAGCTCCTCGACCAGGCCCGCCGCGCGGAGCAGGCCGGCTTCGACGCGCTGTGGATCTCCGACCACTACCACCCGTGGACCGGCGCGCAGGGCCAGTCGGCGTTCGTGTGGTCGATGATCGGCGCGCTGTCGCAGGTGACCACGCTCCCGGTCACCACCGGCGTCACCTGCCCGACGCTGCGCATCCACCCGGCCGTCGTCGCGCAGGCGGCGGCGACGAGCCAGGTGCTGCTCGGCGGCCGCTTCCGCTTCGGCGTCGGCAGCGGCGAGAACCTCAACGAGCACGTCCTCGGCGACCACTGGCCCGAGGCCGACGAGCGCCTGGAGATGCTCGAGGAGGCCATCGAGGTCATCCGCCTGCTGTGGACCGGCGAGCAGGTCTCCCACCGCGGCCGCCACTACCGCGTCGAGAACGCGCGCATCTACACGCTGCCCGACACGCCGCCGCCGATCTACGTGTCGGGCTTCGGCCCCAAGGCGACCGACCTCGCCGCGCGCATCGGCGACGGCTACTGCACGACCGCCCCGGACGACCTGATCCAGCGCTTCCGCGACAACGGCGGCGGCGACAAGGTCGTCCAGGCGGGCACGAAGGTCTGCTACGGCCCCGACCGCGACGAGCGGATCGCGACGATGCACGCGACGTGGCCCAACGACGCGCTGCCCGGCGAGCTGGCGCAGGTCCTGCCGACGCCCGCCCACTTCGAGCAGGCCAGCCGGCTCGTGACGCCCGAGATGCTCGCCGAGGTCACGCCGTGCGGGCCCGACCTCGACGAGCACCTCGACGCGCTGCGGCAGTACGCCGACGCCGGCGTCGACGAGCTGTACGTGCAGCAGGTCGGCGGCCAGCACGACGCGTTCTTCGACGCCTACTCGCGCGAGGTGCTGCCGCGCCTGCGGTCGTAGACCGTCAGCGCGGCGGCGAGCAGCACGAGCGCGGCGATCAGCGCGAACGTCTCGGCGACGTCGCGCACCCCCTCGCTGCCGCGCAGCGTCGCGGCGGGGTGGTTGCCGACCACCGGCGGGCCGGCGAGCAGCTCGACGTTCCCGGTCGTGCGCAGCGTGAACGTCAGGCGGCCGGGGCGCTCGGTGTGGAACGGGAGCAGGAAGGCGCGGTAGCCGATCTCGGGCGGCAGCGCCCGCGCCGGCACGTCGCGCTCGGCCAGCAGCTCGCCGCGCTCGTCGCGCACCTCGATGCGGGCGACGTCGCCGGTCGGGGCCTCCGCGGCGCGGAGCTGCACGCCGGCGGTGAACGCCGAGGCGGGCATCGGCGGGGTCGTGCCCTGCTCGAGCACGCCGCGCTCGCCCCGTGGCGCGGCGAGGACCCCCGGCTCCGTCGCCCCGGGCAGGGACTCGTCGCGCACCTCGCCGACGTCGTGGTCCAGCCGCGCCGGGGCGCCGACCCACGTCTCCTCCGGCGCCGCGCGTCGCGGGTCGTACGACGGCCACAGCCGGTTGTAGCGGCCCTCGAGCGAGTCGTCGGCGACGGCGTCCACGCGGGCGTCGTTGCGGACCGCCGAGAACGTGAGCGCCAGCGAGACGGCGCCGAGCACGGCGAACGCGCCCCACGACCACCAGCGCCGCTGGGCGGCCAGGAGCGCGAGGATCGGGACGGCGGCCAGCGGCATCAGCACCACGAGCTGGCGGCCGGCGTACGAGTGGCCGGGGAAGCCGACGCCGCTGGCGCCGATGACGAGCAGGTACAGGGCGGCCACGAGGACGCCGACGAGCGCGGGCCGGCCCACCCGCCAGACGAGCACCCCGATCGCGACGACCGCCAGGAGGTGGACGGGGACCTTCGGGAACCAGCCGTACTGCGCGCTGAACAGCCCGCCGATCCCGAACCGGTAGGTGCCCGCCAGCGTCGCCTCGCTCGTCGACAGCGCGTACTGGGCGCTGGGCCACGGCGAGCCGTACCAGTACTGGAAGCCGATCGCGAACGCGATGCCCAGCACGGCCAGCGGCGCGACCGCGCCCGCGACCGCCGCCGCCCGGCGCGGGTGCTGCCACGCGCGCCACAGGCCGATCGCGGCCAGGCACAGCGTCAGCGGCAGGAACCGCACGTTCAGCCATGGGAGGAACCCGGCGCACGCGGCCGCCCCGGCCAGCGCCCACGGCCCCGGCCGCGGGCGGGTGAGCAGCACCGCCGCCCCCAGCGACAGGGTCGCCGCCGGCATCTCCGGGAACAGCGCCGAGGAGTACACGACCACGGGCGCCGCCAGCACGACCGCCAGCCAGGCCACCCACCGCAGTCGCGGCGTCCCGAGCGGGACGCGGTCGAGCAGCATCATCAGCAGCAGCGCCCCGATCGCCCCGATCACGACGATCTCCGCCCGCATCAGCGTGTGGCTCTCGGTGACCACC
>DATMSA010000212.1:0-34507 GCA_035565675.1 Capillimicrobium sp.
CGTCGTCGTAGCGCATGACGACCGTGCGGTCGACGCCGACCAGCGCGGCCAGCTCCTCGGCGACCTTGGCGAACACGTCGGCCGGGTCCGCCTGCTGGGCGACGAGCACCGCGACCCGGCGCAGGGCGGCCTGCTCGTCCGCGAGCCGTCGCAGCGCCCGGCGGGCCTCGCTGCTGGCGATCGCGGTGGTGGCGAGCTCGCAGAACGCCTCCAGCCGGTGCTCGATGTCCGGGCGCATCCACTCCGCGGGGACGGCGATGACGATCACGCCCCACACCCGTCCGTCGACGACGAGCGGAGCGCCGGCCGCCGCCCCGACGCGGTGGCGGCGCAGCAGCTCGCCCATCGGACCGCCGATGCGCGACACGTCGTCGACGTGCGCCGCCCGGCCGCTGCGCAGCACCTTCTCGCCGACGCTGCCGGGGACGAGCTCGAAGGAGCCTCCGACGGGGATCGCGTCCTCGAACACGCCGCGTCCGGCGACGACGGTGAGCCGGTCGCCGCCGTCGTGGCGCACGATCCGCGTGTCGGCCGCGCGCATCAGGCCGCTCACCTCCTCGACGATCAGGGCGAAGACCTCCTCGGAGGAGGCGCCCTGGGCGACGCGGGTGGCGACCCGCCGCAGCGCGGACTGCTCGTCGGCCAGCCGCCGGACCTCGGCCTGGGCGCGGGCGCCCGACAGCGCGATCGCCAGCACCTGCGCGAACGTGCTGGCCGCCGCCTCGACGTCGGGCGCGAGCCGGCGCACGGCGCCGAACAGCGCGATCATGCCCCAGATCTCGCCCTCGACGACGATCGGGACGGCGATCGCGGTCTCCGGGCGCATGTGGTGCAGCAGCCCGGAGCCGGCGGCGGCATCGACCTCCTCGCCGTCGAGCCGCACGGGCTGCAGCGTCCTCGCCACGCGGTCAAGCGGGTCGCCGGGCGACACCGTGCAGCGGTCGGGCGCGTCGGGGAAGTCGCCGTCGGCGGCCCACTCGGTGAGCCGCACGCACCGGTCCGCGGCCTCGTAGCCGATGATCGCCGCGCAGTCCGCGTCGAGCTGCATGCCGACCTCGGCGGTGAAGGAGTCGAGCAGCTTCTCCGGGGCGACCCCCTCCGCGAGCAGCGTGACGACACGCGGCGGCCCGGCCGGGTCGTGTGCGAGCGTGCGCGGCACGGGGTGATCATGCCACCGCTCAGCGGCCCCGGGGGTATGGAGAACCCGACAATTTCCGCTCGCGCCGCTCGGTCCCCGCCGCGGCCGCTCGCACGCGGCCCGCGCAGCCGCCACACCGGGTCTATCGTCGGTGGCGATGCCGTCCGGGTCGCGCGCACGTCCGCTGATCGCTCCCGACGCGCTCGTGCTCGCCGCGGGCGGGGTCGCCGGCGAGGCGTGGATGGCCGGCGTGCTCGCCGGGATCGAGGACGCGACCGGGATCGACTTCCGCCGCACCGAGCAGCTCGTCGGGACGTCCGCGGGCGCGATCGTCGCCGCCACGCTCGCGGCCGGGCGCGCGCCGCGCCGGCCGCCGTCGTCGCCGCCGCCGGACGACGCGGACGGCGACGAGCCCGCCGCGCCCGTCTCCCTGCTCGGGGCCGTGGCCGGGCGCACCGTCCACGCCGTCGCCTCGGCCACCCTGGCCGTCGCCGGCCCGGCCGCCGCGCCGCTGCTGGCGGCCGGCGCGCCCGCCGGCGCGCTCGCCCGCGCGCTCGTCCTCGCCCGCCTGCCGGCGGGGCGCGCGTCGCTCGACGACCTGCGCGACGCCCGCGCGCTGCGCGACGCGCGCTTCGACGGGCGCCTGCGCGTCGTCGCCGTGGACCGCGCCACCGGCCGGCGCGTCGTGTTCGGCGCGCCCGGGGCGCCGCACGCGGCGGTCGGCGAGGCGGTCGCCGCCTCGTGCGCGGTGCCCGGGCTGTTCCGGCCCGTGCGGATCGGCGGGCGGGAGTACGTCGACGGCGCCGTCTGGTCGCCGACGAACCTCGACGTGGTCGCCGCCGGGCGCGGCACGGAGATCCTGTGCCTGTCGGTGTTCGGCGCGCTGCCGCCGGCGCTGCCGGCCCCGCTGGCCGCGATCCGCGCCGGCGCCCGTGCGATCGAGGCCGTCGAGGCGCGCGTCGTGCGCCGCCGCGGCGCGCGTCTGCGGGTGGTGGGCCCGGACGCGCGCAGCGCCGCCGCGATCGGCGGGCGGCTGATGGACCGCGGGCGCGTGCCCGCCGCGCTGGCGGCGGGCCACGCGCAGGGCCTCGCGCTCGCGGGCTGAGCCCTACGGCCCCGGGGTCAGCTCCGTCTCGGCGACGCGCGGGTCCTCGGCCGCCTGCGCCATGCGCACCTTGGTGACGGCCATCGACAGCGCGCGCACGTACGCCCGCGCGGCGGCCTCGAGGATGTCGGTCGCCACGCCCTGCCCCGACGACGACTGGCCGTCGAGCTCGAGCACGACGGACACCTCGCCGAGCGCGTCCTGGCCGCCGGTGACCGCGTCGACGCGGAACTCGCGCAGCCGCGCGTCGATCCCGGTGGCGGAGTTGATCGCGTGGAAGATCGCGTCGACCGGGCCGTCGCCGGTGAACGCGCCCTCCGCGGTCTCGCCGTCGGGGGTCGTCACCGCCACGCGCGCGTGCGGCGGGCGGCGGGAGCTGGCCTCGACGTCGAACCACTGCAGCTCGTAGCCGGTCATCTCCTCGCGCAGCTCGTCGGTGACGAGCGCCTCGAGGTCCATCGCGGTGACGTGCTTCTTCTTGTCCGCGATCTCCTTGAAGCGCTTGAACGCCGTGTTCAGCGCGGCGCCGTCGACCGTGAAGCCCAGCTCCTCGAGCGCCTGGCGCAGGGCGTGGCGGCCCGAGTGCTTGCCGAGGACGATGTCGTTGCCCTCCAGGCCGACGGTCGTGGCGTCCATGATCTCGAACGTCGTGCGCTCCTTCAGCACGCCGTCCTGGTGGATGCCGGACTCGTGGGCGAACGCGTTGCGGCCGACCACCGCCTTGTTGGGCTGGATGACGTAGCCGGTCAGGCGCGACACCATCCGCGACGTCCGCGCGATCTCGCGCGTGTTGATGGCGGTCTCCACGCCCGCGACGTCGCCGCGCGTGTGCAGGAGCATCACGAACTCCTCCAGCGACGCGTTGCCGGCGCGCTCGCCGAGGCCGTTGATCGCGCACTCGACCTGCCGCGCGCCCGCCTGCACGCCCGCGTAGGAGTTGGCGACGGCCAGCCCCAGGTCGTCGTGGCAGTGGGTCGACAGCGTGACGTCCTTCAGCGCCGGGATCCGCTCGTAGAGCCCGCGCAGGAACGCCGCGTACTCGTCGGGCGTCGTGTAGCCGACCGTGTCGGGGATGTTGATGACGGTCGCGCCCTCCTCGATGGCGATCGCGCACACCTCGGCGGTGAAGTCGAGGTCGGCGCGCGTGGCGTCCATCGGGGAGAACTCCACGTCCTCGACGAACGACTTCGCATGCGCCACCGCCGCCCGCGCGGCCGCCTTCACGTCCTCGCGGGAGTTCTGCATCTGGTAGCGGATGTGGATGTCCGAGGTGGAGATGAACGTGTGGATGCGAGGTCGTCCCGCGTCCCGTACCGCGCCGAACGCGGCTTCGATGTCGGCCGCTTGAGCGCGGGCGAGCCCGGCGATCACGGGCCCCTCGACCTGGCGGGCGATCGTCTGGACGGCCTCGAAGTCGCCGGGGCTGGCGATCGGGAAGCCGGCCTCGATGACGTCGACGCCCAGGCGGGCGAGCTGCTGGGCGATCTCGAGCTTCTCGGCGGCGTTCAGCGAGATGCCGGGCGCCTGCTCGCCATCGCGAAGGGTGGTGTCGAAGATCTGTACGCGGTCCATCGTGTCCTCCTCAGTGTTCGGCCTTCGTCTGCTTCCGGTTGAGTTCGCGCCTTCCGCGGGCGCCACGCATCGCTCCCCCTAGCGGGGGAGGAGAAGAAGCAGGGAAAGGGCCGTGAGGGACCGCATTCGCCGAAGAACCCTAGCAGGCGATCCGCGGCTCCACCACGGCTGCGTGCGGACAAGCACGGACGATCGGGCGCGCCACCGGGCGTAGCGTGCGGGCATGACCACGATGTCCAGCGCCGACGCGGCCTGGCTGCGGATGGACCGTCCCACCAACCCGATGGTCATCAACGCCCTGCTGCGCTTCGAGCGGCGCCTCGCCCCGGCGGCCGTCCGCGACCTGCTGGCCGAGCGCCTCGTGGCCCGCTTCCCGCGCTTCCGCCAGCGCCCGGCCGGCGACCCGATCCGCGGGCCGCGCTGGGAGGACGACCCGGCGTTCGACCTCGATCTGCACCTGCGCCACCTCGCGCTGCCGGATCCCGGCGACGAGGTCGCGCTGCGCGACCTCGTGAGCGACCTCGTCAGCGTCCCGCTCGACCACGCCCGGCCGCTGTGGGCCACGAACCTCGTCGACGGGCCCGGGGACGGCAGCGCGCTGCACGTGCAGATGCACCACGCGATCGCCGACGGCATCGCGCTCGCCCGCGTGATGATGACGCTCACCGACGCGCCCGACGAGACCGCCGTGGCGCCCGCGGCGTCCGGCGGCGACGACGACCGGAGCGGAGTGCCCGTGCTCCCGGTGGTGGGCCGGATCGCCGGCGCCGTCGCGCACGAGGCGATCGCCACGCTCGTGGACCCCGGCCACATCAAGACGATCGCGCGGACCGCGGCCGAGGACGCCGGCATCGTCGCCAAGTTCCTGGCCAGCCCGCCCGACCCGCGCCACGCGCTGCGCGACGAGCTCGGCCCCGGCCAGCGCGTCGCCTGGTCGCCGGCGCTGTCGCTGGAGGAGGTGCGCGCGATCGCGCACGCGTTCGGGGCGACGATCAACGACGTGCTGCTCGCCGCCGTCACCGGCGCGATCGGCGACCACCTGCGCGCCGCCGGCACCCCGGCCGACGAGATCCACGCGATGGTGCCGTTCAACCTGCGCCCGCTCGACGAGCCCCTCCCCCGCGACCTCGGCAACCGCTTCGGGCTGCTGCTCCTCGCCCTGCCGGTCGGCGAGGAGAGCGCGGTGGCCCGGCTGCTCGAGGTGCGCCGGCGGACCGCCGACATCAAGCGCTCCCACGAGGGGCAGATCGCCTACGGGATCCTGGCGGCGATGGGCACCGCCCCCGCCGCCGTCGAGGCGCGCCTCATCGACCTGTTCTCCGCGAAGGCCACGGCCGTGATCACGAACGTCCCGGGCCCGCGCGAGCCGGTCTCGCTGCTCGGCGTGCCGATGCGCTCCGTGCTCGTGTGGGCGCCGTCGTCGGGCAGCCTGGGGCTGAGCGTGAGCGTCTTCAGCTACCGCGGCGAGGTGACCGTCGGCTTCCTGGTCAACCGGCGGCTGACCGCGGATCCGCAGCCGCTCGGCGACGCGCTGCCCGATCAGCTTCGGGCGCTGGCGGAGGCGACGTCGTCTCCAGGCCCTCGATGAGGTCCACCCACTGGCGCAGGTGGCGCGGCTCCAGGAACCGCTCGCGCACCCGCTCGCACGCGGCCTCCCCCAGCCGCCGCGCCAGCGCCGGGTCGGACAGCAGCCGGCTGACCGCGTGGCCGAACGCGGCGAGGTCGGCCGGGTCCACGAGCAGCCCGGTGACGCGGTCGACCACCTGGTCCTGGATGCCGCCGACCCCGGACGCGACGATCGGCCGGGCCTTCCACGCCGCCTCGGTGACGCTCAGCCCGAACCCCTCGGCCAGCGACTTCTGCACGACGACCGCCGCGTGGCGCTGGATCGCGTTGACGGTCGCCGCGTTCTCCTCCGGGTCGTCCATCGGCAGCGTCGCCAGGTGCACGCGCAGGCGGGCCGGCCGCGGCAGCGCCCGCCAGGCGGCGACGACCTCGGCCAGCACCGCCTGACCCTCGGGGTCGTCGCTGACGCCGGCCACGTCGGGGCCGACGAGGAGCAGATGCGCGTCGCCGGTCTCGCCGACGTGCGAGACGAACCCCTCGAGCACGCCGACCGGGTCCTTGAGGCGGTCCCAGCGCGAGACCTGCGTGACGTAGCGATCGTCCTCGCGCAGGGGCCGCTCCTGCACGATCGTCGCGCGCCGGTCCACCCGGGCGGGCGTGCCGTCCTCGCGCTCGAACATCGCCGGGCCGCCGCGTCCCTCGACGATCCCTGCCGCGCACAGGATCCCGCGCACGGTCGCGTCGCTCATCTCCTGGTTCTTGGGCGAGAAGACGTCGATCGACGGCGGCACGATCGCCACCGGCATGCCCTCCAGGCCCGCCCACACGAACCGCTCGCGCGAGAACACGCACGCCTGCACGTCGCGCAGGTACGGGCGCAGGAACGCCCACGCCGCGGCGGCGCGCTCGCCCGGGTCGTCGACGCCGATGTGCGAGCGCCACACGACGCGCACGCCGCGGCCGCGCAGCGCCGGGGCCATCCCCAGCGTCTGCGGGTCGTGCAGGAGCACGACGTCGCCGGGCCGCACGAGCTCGGCGAGCCGCTGACCGGCCGCCGCCGTCACGGCCTCGTAGGCCCGCCGCGCGGCGTCGTCGAGCGCGCCGTCGGCGGCCGGCGACTCGTGCAGCCAGTTGTGCAGGCGCTTGGTGACGTCGAAGAACGCCCCGTCGGCCCCCACGACCACCCAGCGCGAGTCGACGCCCGCGCCGCGCGTGTACGCCAGCAGCGAGCGCAGCATCTCCGCCACGCCGCCCCCGGTCGCCGTCGAGCTGACGCACCACAGGGCCCGCCCGGCCAGCAGCCGGCGCGCCCGCTCGCGCAGCATCAGGAGGTCGTCGTAGTCGGCGTCGTCCAGGACGGCGCGGAAGCGCTCGGTGGGCAGCGCCGCCAGCGCGACGCTGGAGAGCGTGGTCATGGCGCCATCATCCCGCGACGGCCATCAGCAGCTCGCCGAGCTCGTCGATCAGGGGCATCCGCGGGTTCGTGCGCAGGCTCGGGTCGCGGAACGCGTCGCGCACGAGGTCCGGGATCGCCGCCACGTAGACGTCGCGGTCGATGCCCAGGTCGGCCACCGTCCGCGGCATCCCGACCTCGGCCAGGAGCGCGTCGACGCGCTCGAACAGGCGCCCGCGCGCGACCTCCTCGCCGTGCCCGCCGAGCCCGAGCACCCAGCCGGCCTGCGCGTACTTCTGCGGGGCGACGTACGTGCCGTAGCCGGGCGCCGGCATGAACTTGCGCGGCAGCGCCGCGTTGTAGCGCAGCACCCGGCTCAGGAACAGGCCGTTGGCGCGCCCGTGGGCGACGCCGAAGCGGGCGCCGAACGCGTGCGCGAGCGCGTGGTTGACGCCGACGAACGCGTTGGAGAACGCCAGGCCGGCGATCGTCGCCGCGTTGGCCATCGCCGTGCGGGCCTCGAGGTCGGCGCCGTCGCTCACCGCGCGCGGAAGCGCGTCGAGGATCAGGTTGATCGCCTGCAGGCAGAACGCGTCGGTGTACGGCGAGGCGAAGATCGACACGAGCGCCTCGAGCGCGTGCGTGAGCGCGTCGACGCCGGTGTCGGCGGTCGCCGCGGCCGGCAGGCTCAGCATCAGCCGCGGCTCGACGATCGCCACGTCGGGGACCAGCGAGTAGTCGACCAGCGTGAGCTTGCGGCCCTCGTGGGTGATCACCGCGGCCGGCGACACCTCCGACCCGGTGCCGGCGGTCGTCGGGAGCGCGGCCAGGCGCACGCGGTGGGCGATGCCGGGATAGCGGGCGACGCGCTTGCGGGCGTCCAGGAACGGCAGCGTCAGCTCGCGCAGCGTCACCTGCGGGTGCTCGTGGAACAGGCGCATCGCCTTGGCGGCGTCGAGGACCGACCCGCCGCCCACGGCGACGATCAGGTCGGGCGCGTCGTCGCCGGTGCCCAGCGCGGCGACGCCGGCGCGCACCTGCGCCTCGGTCGGCTCGGGCTCGATGCCGGTGAACACGCGGACGCTGTCGGCCGCGAGGTGGCGGCGCACCTGGTCGACGACCCCGCGCGCCTCGCTCGGCGCGTCGGTGACGATGACCGCGCGCTCGGCGCGCAGCTCGCGCAGGCTGTCGAGCGCGCCCGCGTTGAAGTAGGTGTCGGCCGGGACGCGGAACCACTGCGGCGGGGTCTGCCGGCGCGCGACCGCCTTGACGTTGAGGAGGTTGCGGTAGTTGACGTTGTCGGTGGTCATGGACCCGCCCCAGGTGCCGCAGCCGAGCGAGAACGTCGGAGTCATGGACGTGTAGACGCCGCCGAGCGCGCCGACGGCGGTCGGCGCGTTGACGAGGATGCGCCCGGTGCGGATGCGGGCCGCGAAGCGAGCCACGACGTCCTCGTCGGCGGCGTACACGGCGGACGTGTGGCCCAGCCCGCCGTGCTCGGTGACGAGGTCGCACACGTCGAGCGCGTGGTCGACGGACGGCGAGCGCACGAGCCCGAGGACCGGCATCAGCTTCTCCTGCACGAGCGGGTGCGCGGCCAGCGCGTCGAGGTCGGCGGGCAGCGGCGCGACGAGGACCTTCGTGTCGGGCCCGGCGGTCAGGCCGGCGACGGCGGCGAGGTCGACGCAGGCGTGGCCGAGCGCCTCCATCCGCACGCGCCCGTCGGGGCCGAACGTCGCCCGCGTGAGGCGCTCCACCTCGGCGTCGTCGAGCATCCGCGCGCCCATGCGCTCCAGCTCGGCGATCGCGTCGTCGGCGATCGCCTCGTCGACGACCAGCGTCTGCTCGGCCGGGCAGATCAGCGACGCGTCGAACGTCTTGGAGATCAGGATGTCGACGACCGCGGTCGGCACGTCCGCGCTGGCGTGCAGGTAGACGGGCGCGTTGCCGGGCCCGACGCCGATGCACGGCTTCCCGGCCTCGTTGGTCGCCTGCACGGCCTTCGGGCCGCCGGTCGTCCAGATCAGGTCGACGCCGTCGTGGTGGAACAGGTACTGCGACACGTCGAGCGTCGCGTCGGGCACGACCTGCAGCGCGTGCGGCGGCAGCCCGGCCTCCTCCCCGGCGGCCTGCAGCAGCGCGATCGCCTGGGTCGCGCAGCGCGCGGCGCGCGCCGACGGCCGGAACACGACGGCGTTGCGGGTCTTGGCGGCCACGATCGCCTTGAACAGCGCGGTCGAGGTGGGGTTGGTGATCGGCAGCAGCGCGAGGACGACGCCGACGGGCTCGGCGACGTACTCGATGCCGCGCTCGTCGTCGACGTCGATGACGCCCACGGACGGCTTGTCGCGCAGGTAGTCGTAGAGGAACTCGGTGGCGATGTAGTTCTTGAGGACCTTGTCCTCGAGGACGCCGAAGCCGGTCTCCTCCATCGCCAGCTCGGCCAGGTCGATCGCGTGCTCGAGGCCCGCGACGACCATCGCCCACACGATCCGGTCGACGGCCTCCTGGTCGAGCCGGCGCAGCGCCGTGGCGGCCTCGCGCGCGCGGGCGACGGTGGCGTCGAGGGCGACCGTGTCGAGGGTGTCGACGGTCATGCCCGCGCTCCGGTCGCGGGCGTGAGCGGGGTGGCCGGCGGGCCGCCGGACTCGAAGCGCCCGTCGCGGTCGGTCGCGACGGCGGGGCGCACCGGCCACCAGCTCGCGCGGCCGAGCACGGCCACGGCGGCGGGCAGGAGCACCGGCCGCACGAGGATCGCGTCCAGGAGGATCGCGACACCGGCGCCCACGCCGATCTGGCGCACGACGACGAGCTCGCTGATCGCGAACGGCACGATCGCGGCGACCATCGCGAGCGCGGCGCCGGTGCCGGCGAGCGCGGTCGCGCGCATCCCGGTCCGCAGCGCGGCGGCCGCGTCGCCGGTGGCGACGTACGCCTCGCGCGTGCGGTGCAGGAGCTGCACCTCGAAGACCATCGTGATCCCGAAGACGGCGGCGAACGCGGCGATGATCGACAGCGGGTCGACGTAGCCGGGGCCGCCGAGGAGCGGGTCGTCGCCGCCGAACAGCAGCGCCATCGCGCCGAAGGTCGCGGCGGCCACGAGGAGGTCGAAGGCGACCGCCACGGCGGGCATGACCACCGACCGCAGCAGCACCATCAGCAGCAGCCCGATCGCGATCGCGACCGCGACGACGACCGGCAGGATCCGGCTGCTCGTCTCGTCCGCGAAGTCGCCGAGCTGGCCGGCGGGGCCGCCGACGGCGACCTCGACGCCGGCGCGCTCGCCGAAGCGCAGCGCGCGGCGCTTGAGGTCCTCGCCGAGCTGCTGGGTGGCCGCGCTGTCGGCCGCCGTGCGGGAGATGACCGTGATCTGGCCGGTGGTGCCGCCCCGGTCGAGGTTGACCGCGAACTGCGCCTGGTTGCGATCGCCGGCCCGGGCGCCGTCGAGGGCCGACAGGACGAAGTAGCCGGAGTCGAACAGCCCGGGCGACTCGCGCTGCAGGCGCTCGAGGTCCTCGGTCGAGGGCAGGTTGGAGCGGAAGTCGGCGACGCCGGACTGCATCTCCCCCAGGCCGCCGACGAGGCGGCCGGTCGGGTCGACGCCGCCGGCCAGGCCGGCCGAGAGCGCGCCCGCGCCCGCGCGCAGGGCCCCGAGCCCGGCCTCGAGCTGGGCCGCGCCGTCGCGCAGCGCGCCGACGCCCGCGGCGAGCCGGCCGCCGCCGCCCGAGAGCTTGCCGATGCCGTCGGCGAGCCGGCGGTTGCCGTCCTGCAGGCGCCCGATCCCGTCGCTCAGCGTCGAGGAGCCGGCGTGCAGGCGCTCGAGCCCGTCGGAGAGCTGCGCCACCTGGTCGGCGAACGCGCCGGCGACGCCCGCCGCGCCGGACAGCTTCGGCTCCGTCGCGCCGAGCGCCGACGTCGCCGCGCTCGAGGACTGCTGCGCGGCCTCGATGGCGGCGATCGCCGCCTGGGTCTCGGGGCCGGGCGGCAGCGCGCGCAGCCGGGCGGCGGCCGCGGCGAGCTGGTCGGCGACCGCGGTCGCGCTCGCCTGGGCGTCCTTGACGGCGGCGGCGCTCGCGCCGACGTCGGCGGCCAGCGCCTGCACGACCGGGAGCCCGGCCTTCACGGGACCCGACGCCTGGCCGAGGCCCTGCGTGAGCTGGCGCGAGCCGGCGAGCGCCTGGCCGGCGCCGTCGCGGAGCTGGCGGGCGGCGGCGAGCGCCTGCTCCAGGCCGGCGGAGACCTGCTCGGCGCCCGCCTGCGCCTGGCCGAGCCCGGCCCGCAGGCGGCCGGCGCCGCTCTGCGCCTGGCCGGAGCCGCCGGCCAGCCGGCCGGCCCCGCCGGCGGCCTGCGACAGGCCCGCGCGGATCCGGCGCGCCCCGTCGCCGGCCTGGCCGAGCCCGTCGGCGAGCTCGCCCAGGTCCTCGCGGCCGCCCTCGAGCAGCTTCGCGGAGTCCTTCAGCTGGGCGGGCAGCACCCCGAGGTCGCGGCTGACCGCGGCGAACAGGCCGGGGCCGGTGACCGAGGCCACGCGCGGGTCCTCGGCCAGGCGCTCCTGGAAGCGCTCGAGCCGGCGCAGCAGGCGGCCGCTCGTGAGCGGACGGTCGGGCGAGTGCACGACGACGTTGAACGGCGTCGGCCAGCCCGGGCCCATGACCTCGGCCACGTGCTCGAAGCTCGTCCGCGCCTCGGAGTCCGCGGGCAGCAGCTCGGCCGACGGCGGCCCGGTGGGCAGCGACAGCGCGGGGATCGCCAGCGCGAGCAGCAGCGCGGTGGCGACCGCGCCGGCGCCGATGGCGTTGCGCACGACCCAGCCGCCGCCGCCCGAGGCGATCCGGTCCCAGGCGCGCGCGAGCGGCGCCGGCGGCGGGAACGACAGCCATAGCGCCCGCTCGCCGAGCAGGACGAGCGCCGCGGGCACGGCGACGACGGCGGCGCCCGTCGCCAGGATCGCGCACAGCAGCGCGCCCAGCCCCAGCGACGTGAGGTTCTCCAGCGGGCCGAGCAGCGTCGCCAGGATCAGCGCCACGGCGACGGCGGTCCCGCCCGCGAGCACGGCGCGCCCGGTGCTGCCGATCGCGGTCGCGGCCGCGCCGGCGGCGTCGCGACGGCTCGCGTCGGCCTCGATCTCGTCGCGCCAGCGTCGCACGACCATGAGCCCGTAGCCGACGGCGAGCGCGAAGCCGGTCATCGTGCCGAGCGCCATCGCGATCGCGTCGATCCGCTCGACCTCGCCCAGCAGCGTCAGCAGGCCCAGGCCCGAGAACGCGACCGCGCCGCCCAGCAGCGTGAGGCCGGCGGCGATCACGGGGGCGCGCAGCATCGCCAGCAGCAGGACGAACAGGACCGGCATCGCGATCAGCACGCCGCGGCGGGTCGCGTCGACGGACTCCTCCTGGAAGGCCTGGTCGAGCGTCGGCTGCCCGGTGATCGTCACCGCGACGCCCGGGGTCGTCCAGCGCTCGACGGTCGCCTCGATCTGCGCCTGGTGGGTGTCGACCATCTCCCGCTCGGTGCGGGCGATGGACGCGACGATCATCGCGGCGCCGGGGTCGGGGCGCAGCTCGCGGCCGATCTCGCCGCGATCCCAGGCCGACAGGACGCGCGTGTCGGGGCGCGCGGCGAGCGCCCGCACGACGGCGGGGCCCTCGCGATCGAGGCGGTCGGCCGGGCCCTCGAGCAGGATCGGCACGAGGACGCTGGGCCCGAAGCGGGCGTCGCTGACCTCCTGGGCGCGCGAGGCCTCGGTCCCGGCGACCACGACCAGCGACGGCGAGAACGCGCCCGTGGCACCGGACGCGACGAGGATGAGCGCGGCCGCGACCGCGGCGCACACGCCCAGGGCGATCGCCGGATGGCGGATGGAACGCTGAGCCAGGCGCAGCATGAGACCCTCCCCTCGAGCTCGCCGTGCGGCGGGCGCGGTGGACGACGTGGCCCGACGCTACGCGCGCCCCGTGCGCCGCTCATCCGCAGTCGGCGGCAGAGTCGATCCGTACGACGCCGCGGCCGGCGGGGGCGCACCGCGGATACGGTCGGGCGGACGATGCGGATGAGGAACCCGCCGATGTGGGCAACCATGGAGCACGATGCCTGAGGGGAGATGGAGATGAGCACGCACACGCCGCCCACGTCACCACCGGTCCGACAGCCCGCGATCGAGCGCTCCCTGAACGCGCCCACGCTCGGCCGGATGGTGCTCGCCGCCGGCGCCCGCAACGGCGTCGCGATCCGCTTCCCGCGCGACGGCGCGTGGCTGGAGTGGACGTTCGCCGACCTCGCCGAGCGCGCCCGCCGCCTCGCCCTGGGCCTCATCGCCCACGGCATCCGCCCCGGCGACCGCGTCGCCGTGCTCAGCGAGACGCGCCCCGAGTGGACGCTCGTCGACGCCGCGATCCTGTGCGCCGGCGGGACCGTCGTGCCGATCTACCACACGAACTCGCCGTCCGAGTGCGCGCACGTGATCGCCGACTCGGGCACGAAGCTGGTCGTCTGCGAGAACGCCGCCCAGCTCGCCAAGATCGCCGAGATCCGCGACCGCTGCCCCGAGCTCGAGCACGCGGTCGCGATCGAGCCCGCCGAGGGCGCCGCGACGATCGACGACCTCGCGCAGCGGGGCGCCGGCATGGACGCGTCGATGCTCGACGACGTCCAGGCGCAGGTCTCGGCCGAGGCCCCGGCGACGATCGTCTACACGTCCGGGACGACCGGGCCGCCGAAGGGGTGCGTGCTCACCCACGCCAACCTGCTGTCGACGATGTCGATGTACGAGCGGCGGGTCGACCTCGGCCCCGGCGCGACGATCTTCATGTTCCTGCCGCTCGCGCACGTGCTCGCGCGGGTCGTGCAGATGGTGTCGCTCGACGTCGGCGCGACGCTCGCGTTCTGGAGCGGCAGCCCCGCGCGGCTCATCGACGACGTCGCCGCCGCGCGGCCGACCCACGTCCCGTCGGTGCCGCGCGTGTTCGAGAAGATCCACACGCGCGCGCTGGCCAGCGCCCAGGACGGCGGCCGTGCGAAGCGGCTGATCTTCACGTGGGCCGTGGCGACCGGGCGCGCGATGCGGCGCGCCGAGCGCCGCGGGCGGGTCGGGCGCGTCCTGCGGGCCCGCCACCGGCTCGCCGACCGGCTCGTGCTGTCGAAGGTGCGCGACCTGTTCGGCGGCCGCCTCGAGCTCGCGCTCACCGGCGCGGCGCCGATCTCCGGCGAGGTGCTCGAGTTCTTCGACGCGTGCGGCGTGCTCGTGCTGGAGGGCTACGGCCTGACCGAGTCGTGCGCGGCGGCGACGCTCAACACGCCCGACGCGGTGCGCTTCGGGACCGTCGGCCGCGCGCTGCCCGACACCGAGGTGCGCATCGCCGACGACGGCGAGGTGCTGCTGCGCGGTCCGCACGTGTTCGCCGGCTACTGGAACCAGCCGCAGGCGACCGCCGACACGATCCGCGACGGCTGGCTGCACACCGGCGACCTCGGCTCCCTCGACGCCGACGGCTTCCTCAGCATCACCGGCCGCAAGAAGGAGCTGATCATCACCTCCAGCGGCAAGAACGTGTCGCCCGCCAACCTCGAGGCGGCACTGCGCGACTCGCGCTGGCTGTCGCAGGCCGTCGTGTACGGCGACCGCCGCCCGTACCTGGTGGCGCTGGTGACGCTCGACCCCGACGAGGCGCCGGCGCTCGCCGCCGAGCTGGGCGTCGCGGCGGACGTCGCCGCGATGGCGGCCGACGAGCGCGTGCAGCGCGCGATCGCGGCCGAGATCGCCGCCGTCAACGCGCACTTCGCGCGCATCGAGCAGGTCAAGCGCTTCGAGATCCTCCCCCACGACCTGACGCAGGAGGGCGGGGACCTGACGCCGACGCAGAAGCTCCGCCGCGGCGCCGTGTACGACCGCTACGCCGAGCGCTTCGAGGCGCTGTACGAGGGCGCGGGAATGGACGCCGGATCCGGGTAGGACCCCGGCATGCCGGCGGCACGACGCACGGGGCTCTCGCAGGTCGACGCGCAGGACGACTTCCTGCGCGTCCGGCGCCGCCAGGTGCTCGGGCGGATGGGCCGCCTGCTCCTGCGCGAGCGCGGCGACATCGACCTGATCCTGCCGTTCGACGAGGTCGTGCAGGCGCTCGGCCGCGTCGGCGAGCGTCACCTCGGCTCGCAGGTCGTCGCGCTCGACACGATCGTCGGGACGACCGACCGCCAGAGCGGCTTCGACCGCCAGTTCCGCCCCACGAGCGCGCGGGTGCGGGCGCGCTGGGAGCGGGTCGCGGCCGCCATGCGCCGCGGCGATCCGCTCCCACCCGTGTCGCTGTACCGGGTCGGCGAGGCGCACTTCGTCCGCGACGGCCACCATCGCGTGTCGGCGGCGCGCGCGCTGGGCTGGCGCGACATCGACGCCGACGTCACCGAGATCCTCACCCGCGTCGGCGCGGACCGCACGCTGCGCCTGAGCGACCTGCCGACCAAGAGCCAGGAGCGCCTGTTCCGCGAGCGGGTGCCGCTCGACCCCTCCCGGGCCGAGCGGATCGAGCTGCGCGATCCCGTCGACTACGGCTCGCTGGCCGAGGGCGTGGAGGCGTGGGGCTTCCGGCTCATGCAGGAGCGCGGGCAGTTCCTCAACCGCGTCGAGGTGGCGAACCTGTGGTTCGAGCACGAGTTCGAGCCGGTCGTCGAGATGCTGCGCGACGCCGAGCTCATCGGCGACGAGTCCGAGGCCGACGCGTACCACCGGCTCGCGTGCGAGCGCTACAACCTCACGCGCTCCCACGAGTGGAGCGACGAGATCATCGCGCTGCTCAAGTCGTCACGGCGGCGCCGGCGCTGAGCGCGGCGCCGAGCTCGCGCCGCCCGCCGATCCCGAGCTTCACGTAGACGCGCCCGAGGTGGTTCTCGACGGTCTTGGGCGTGACGAACAGCTCCTGGGCGATCTCGCGGTTGCTGCGCCCGGCGCTGGCCAGCTCGGCGACGCGGCGCTCGCTGGCCGTGAGCGCGTCGGCGCCCGAGAACGCCAGGCGGCGCGGCCGGTCGCCGAGCGCGGCGAGCCCGTCGAGCGCGCGGGTGCGCAGGACCGTCGCGCCGCAGCGCTCGGCCAGCTCGGCGGCACGCTCGAGCGGCGCGTGCGCCTCCCGCCGGCGCCGCTGGACGCGCAGGGCCTCGCCGAGGTCGCACAGCGCGCCCGCCAGCTCCAGGCGCGCGGGCGCCTCCTCCAGGACCGCGACCGCCTCCTCCAGCGCCTCGACGAGGTCGTCGCCGGGGTCGACGCGGGCGCGCAGCCGCAGCGCGGCGCCGATGTCGCTGGCCGCGCCCCACCGGCGCGCGAGCGCGAGCTGCTCCGTCGCCAGGTCGCGGGCGAGCTCGTCGTCGTCGAGGCGTCGCGCGGCGAGCGCCGCGGTGATCCGCCAGGCCAGCGCCGGGTTGTCGCCGACGCGGGCCTCGGCGTCGCCGGCGGCGCGCGCCTCGCGCAGCGCGAGCGCCGGGTCGTCGAGCGCGAGCGCGAGCGCGGCGCGGGCGAGCCCGACGCGCGCGGCGACGATCGCGGGCGCCTGCGCGGTCGGACCCGCGTCCCAGGCGGCGAGGACGTCCCGGGCCCCGTCGAGGTCGCCGCGCTCGATGCTCGCGGCGACGTGCCAGCGCGTGGCGATGCCGCGCAGCGCCACCGAGAACGGGGTCGGGTCGACGAGCTCCAGGGTCTCCAGCGCGCCCGCCGCCGCGGCCTCGCAGCGCGCGACGTCTCCGGTCCGCCACGTCCAGAACTGCTCGATGACGGCGACGGTCGCGAAGTCGAGCGGGCCGCCGCGCGGCAGCAGCGCGGCGCGCGCGTGGGCGATCTCGTCGGCGACGACGTCGACCCCGTCGGCGAAGGCCGCGGCGTGCAGGGCCTGACCCCACGGCAGCGCGCCGTCGGCGGCGCGCACGAGGCGGCCGTCGGCGACCGCGCGCTCGACGAGCGCGACGACGCCGGCGGCGTCCTGCGCGGCGCCGAAGCGCCACTGGGCCAGGAGCGCCAGCAACGTGCGCTCCTCCGGGGTGTCCCCGGGGCGGTCGGCGAACCGGGCCAGCCGGCGCCCGGAGCGCTCCCGCTCGGCGGGCAGGTAGGTGGCGACCTCGGCCAGGTGGGCCTCCAGGACGAGCCGCGCGGGCTCGTCGACGGCCTGCGGGTCGTCGAGCGCGGCGCGCAGCTCGCCGACGGCGGCCTCGGGCCCGTCGAGCGCGAGCGTCGCCTGCGCGACGCGGGCGACGCGCCGGGCGCGCTCGGCGGGGTCGCCGGCGGCGCGCACGGCGTCGCGCAGCGCCTCGCGCGCCTCCTGCGGGCGGCCGGCGCGCAGCAGCGCCTGGCCGAGCGCGGCGGCGATCTCGCCGTCGCCGGGCGCCTGGTCGCGCGCCCGCTGCAGGTAGGCGGCGGCCGTCGTCGCGTCGCCGTCGGTCAGCAGACCGCGGGCCGCCTCGTGCAGCAGGGCGGGCGCATCCTCGAGCGTGCCGTCGGGCGCGGCGACGAGGTGCGCGGCGATCCGCTCGGCCGGCGCGCCGGCGCGATGCAGGCGCTGGGCGACCGCGGCGTGCAGCGCGGCGCGGCGCGCGGGCGAGAGCTCCCCGAGCACCGCCTCGCGCACGACCGGGTGCACGAACGCGAGCTCGACGCCGGCGGCGTCGACGACGTGGGCGCGGCGCAGCGCGTCGGCCGCGGCGGCGCCGGCGGCCTCCGACAGCCCGGCCAGCTCGGCGGCGGCGGCCGGCGCGGCGCGGGAGCCGAGGACCGCGGCGGCGCCGGCGAGCTCGCGCGCCTCGGGCGACAGCCGGGCCAGCAGCGCCCGCGAGACGGTGCGCGGGCCGAGCTCGCGCACGTCCTGGGCGGACGCGGCGTCGGTGAGGGCGCGACCGGCGAGCTCGAGCTCGCCCACGAGCTGGCCGGCCAGGAAGGGGTTGCCGCCGCTGGCGGCGTGGAGCGCGGCGACGACCTCGGCCGCGGGCTGCGCGCCGGCGCGCTCGGCGACGAGCACGGCCAGCGCGGCGGGCGACAGCGGCTGGGGCAGCAGCCGCTCGCCGCCGCGGCCGGCGGTGAGCTCGCTGAGCGGCCCCCCGTCGGCGCCGGGCGGCCGGGTGCCGACGACCAGGGCGATCGGCAGGTCGGTGATGCGCCGCGCCAGGTACGAGACGAACCGCAGCGAGGGGACGTCGGCCCACTGCGCGTCGTCGATCGTGATGAGCAGCGGGCGGTCGGCGGCGAGGTCGGCCGCCACCCACCAGAGGGCGTGCAGCGTGCGGGCCAGCTCGGCGTCGGCGGCCGCGTCGTCTCCGGCGGGGGCGCGCTCGATGGCCGACAGCGCCGCCCCGGCGGGGCCGGCCAGGATCGCCTCGCGCGTGGCGCCCGCGTAGCGCAGCACCGAGCGCTCGACGAGCTGGCGCACCGCGCCCCACGGGACGCTGCGCTCCGGCTCGTCGCCGACCGCGTGCAGGCGGCCGAAGCCGTCGCGCTTGGCCTGCTCGCGCACCTCGGCGATCAGGCGGGTCTTGCCGATGCCGGGCGGGCCCTCGATGACGACGAGCGATCCCGCGCCGCCGGCGGCGTCGCCGAGCGCGGCCGTCAGCCGCGCCAGCTCCCGATCGCGCTCGAGGGTGTCGCCTCCCATGCAGGACGGAAGGATGCCACTTGGCGTGGCGGCGCTCTGTCGCGTCGGCGACAGTGCGGGCGTCGTGCGCCGGTCAGCGCGGCTCGAGCGCGCCGCCGCAGTGCGGGCAGCTCGAGCGCTCGGTGACCCGCTCGGCGGGCCAGAGCTTCAGGCAGCGTCGGCAGAGCTTGCGCATCCGTTCCTCAGTTCCTCACGCGGCGAGCGCTTCCTCCCGCGGGCGCTCGCGCTCGGGCGCGGCCTGCGGGTCGGCGGGCGGGCGCTGCACGAGCGCGCCGTACCAGCCGAGGCCCTCGTAGGTCTCGTAGCCGGGCGTCAGCGCGAAGCCCACGATCGCGTCGTTCTCGATGGTGTAGAAGCCGCTGTCGCGCTCCTCGGTGCGCAGCGTGAGCCGCTCCTCGAGCAGCCCCTGGCCGTCGGAGGCGGCGATGACGCGGCCCGAGGCGTCGAGCAGGAGGGCGCGGGTGCGGGCCTGCTCCTCCTCGGAGAGCCCGAGCCCCTCGACGATCGCCTGCGCTTGGGGCTCCCAGTCGAAGAAGATGCCCAGCGCGCCGACGATCTCGCCGCGCTCGGCGCCGCCGGCCCGCACCGCGGTCGAGTAGGTGGCGACCGGCGCGCCGTCCAGGGCGGTCTCGCGGCGGATGTCGTCGACCGCGTACGCGGCGCCCGACTCGGTCGCCATCGCCTGCTGGAACCAGCGCTCGCCCGACACGTCGCGGCCGAGCACCTGGCGGTAGCGCTCCGGGCGCCCGTGGGCGATGACGCGCCCGTGGCGGTCGGCGATCCACAGGTCGAGGTAGACGGTGTAGCTGGAGAGGATCACGCCGAGGCGCTGGGAGGCGAAGCGGGCGCGCTCGGCGTCGTCGGGCTCGGCGCACGCGTCGACGACGGCCGAGTCGGTCGCCCACCAGCGCACGTCGCACGACCGCTCGTACAGGTTGCGGTCGATCAGCTCGACGGCGTACCGGGCGAGGTCGGCCAGCCGCTGGCCGCGGACCTGCTCGACGAGCCGGCGGCGCTGGCCGTCCAGCTCGGCCACGCGCTGGGCCAGCTCGGTGTTCAGCTCGTCGGCGACGGCGCTGATGCCGTCGGCGACGTTGCCGACCTCCTGGGCGACGATCGCGAAGCCGCGACCGTGCTCGCCGGCGCGCGCCGCCTCGATCTGCGCGTTGATGGCGAGGATCTTCGTGGTGGACGCGACGCGCTCGATGCGCGACAGCTTCTCGGCGGCGACGACCCCGACCTCGGTGGCGATGCGGACGATGCGCTCGGGCATGGTGCCCCGAACATTCGGCCAAGCCGCTGGCGACTTGAGCGGCGATGTGCCGAACGCGCGCGGCGCCGCGACGCGCCTCAGCCGCCCGAGTGCGTCAGGCTCTTGCCGCTCTTGGGGTCGAACAGGTGCAGCTTCGTCGCGTCGAGCCACAGGCGTGCGGTCTCGCCGCGGGCGACCTTCGAGTCGGGGTTCAGGCGCGCGACGACCTGCTGCTCGTCGGCGTGCGGGATGTCCGCGCCGCCGGCGTCGGCCGCGAGCTCGCTGATCTGGTCGGACCGGGCGCCCTCGCCCGAGTGGCCGAAGTACGCGTAGATCTCGGAGCCCATCGACTCGACGAGGTCGATCTTGGCGTCGAACTCGAAGCCGCCCTGGTGGCGGTTGCGGTCGACCAGCTCGGCGTCCTCGAAGTCCTCGGGGCGCAGGCCCGCGATCACGTCGCGCGCGCCGTCGCCCGCGCCGTGGGACTCCACGCGCCGGCGCAGCTCGTCGGAGAGCTGCAGCTCGCCGATCGGGAGCTGCACGCGGTCGCCCTCCAGGCGGGCCGCGAAGAAGTTCATCGCCGGCGACCCGATGAAGCCGGCCACGAACAGGTTGACCGGGTCCTCGTAGAGCTCCTTCGGCGTGCCGACCTGCTGCAGCTCGCCCAGGCGCATCACGGCGACGCGGTCGCCGAGCGTCATCGCCTCGGTCTGGTCGTGGGTCACGTACACGGTCGTCGTGCCCAGCCGCGACTGGATGCGCGAGACCTCGGTGCGCATCTGCACGCGCAGCTTCGCGTCGAGGTTCGACAGCGGCTCGTCCATCAGGAACGCCTTCGGGTCGCGCACGATCGCGCGCCCCATCGCCACGCGCTGGCGCTGGCCGCCCGACAGGTTCGCCGGCTTGCGGTCCAGGTGCTGCTGGAGGTCGAGGATCTTGGCCGCCTCCTCGACCTTGCGGTCGATCTCGTCCTTCTTGACGCCCGCCAGCTTCAGCGCGAAGCCCATGTTGTCGCGCACGGTCATGTGCGGATACAGCGCGTAGTTCTGGAAGACCATCGCGATGTCGCGATCCTTGGGCGCCTTGTCGTTGACGACCTCGCCGCCGATCCGCAGCTCGCCCTCGGTGATGTCCTCGAGCCCGGCGATCATCCGCAGCGCCGTCGACTTCCCGCAGCCCGAGGGGCCGACGAGGATCAGGAACTCGCCGTCGCCGATGTCGAGGTCGAGCTGCTTGACGGCCTCGGTGCCGTCGGCATAGCGCTTGGTGACTCTGTCGAGGACGATCTCGGCCATGGCGTGCGAGTGGGCTCCTTATCCCTTGACCGCGCCGGCGGTGAGGCCCGCGACGATGCGGCGCTGGAAGATCATGACGAGGATGATGATGGGAATGGTGACGACGACGGCCGCTGCCGCGATCGAACCATACGGCGCGGTGAACTGCGAGGCGCCCGGGAACTGCGACAGCGCGGCCGGCACGGTCTGCGCCGCCGACGTCGAGGTCAGCGACACCGCGAACACGAAGTCGTTCCAGCAGAAGATGAAGACGAGGATCGCCGTGGTCGCCACGCCGGGCGCGGCCAGCGGCACGATCACCTTGCGGAACGCCTGGAACGGGGTCGCGCCGTCGACCTGGGCGGCCTGCTCGAGCTCCCAGGGGATCTCGCGGAAGAACGCCGTCAGCGTGTAGATGGCCAGCGGCAGCGCGAACGTCAGGTACGGGATGATCAGGCCCGGCCAGGTGTCGAACAGGCCCAGGTTTCGCCACATGTTGTAGAGCGGGCCGACGATCGAGATCGGCGGGAACATGGCGATCATCAGCGCGGCGCCGAGCATGATCGCCTTGCCCGGGAAGTTCAGGCGCGCGATCGCGTAGGCGGCCATCGACGCCAGCACCACCGCGATCGCGGTCGCGATCATCGCGATCCCGAACGAGTTCAGCAGCGCGCGCGTGAAGATGCCCTGCTCGAAGATGTTGGAGTAGTTCTCCAGCGACCACTCGTTGGGCAGGAAGCTGCCGTCGGTCACCGTCCCCGGCGACTTCAGCGACAGCATCAGGATCCACAGCACCGGGAACAGCGCGACGATCAGGACGAGCGCGTCCGTGGCCGCCCAGCCGAAGATGCGCCGGTTGCGCAGGCTGTCACTCATGGCTCAGTCGCCCTCCCCCGGCCGGCTGGTGCCGAGCACGCGGATGAAGAACAGCGCGATGAGCATCACGCACAGGAAGATCAGCACCGACACCGCCGAGCCGAGCCCGAGGTTGAGCCGGTTGAGGAGCTGGTTGTAGCCGAGGATCGACACCGTCTCGATCTTCGGGTTGGTGCCGTTCTGGCCGATGATGAACGCCGAGTCGAAGATGCGGAACGCGTCGAGCGTGCGGAACAGCAGCGCGACGAGGATCGCCGGCTTCATCAGCGGCACCGTGATGCGCCAGAAGCGCTGCCACGCGGTCGCGCCGTCGACCTTGGCCGCCTCGTGCATCTCGTCGGGCACGAGCGCCAGGCCGGCGAGCAGCAGCAGCGCCATGAACGGCGTGGTCTTCCACACCTCGGCGCCGATCACGACGAGGAAGCTCGTGACCGGATGGGCCTGGTCGACGAGGTCGTGCTCGATGCCCAGCCAGTGCGGGATGAAGCCGCCCGACGGCGTCGAGAACGCCAGCAGCCACGCGTACGCGGCGACGACGGTGACGATGCCGTACGGGATCAGCGACGCCGTCCGCACGAGGCCGCGGCCGATCAGCGCGCGGTGCATCACGAGCGCGAGCAGCATGCCGAGCACGAGCTCCAGCGACACGGACACGACCGTGATGAGCATCGTGCGCCCGAAGTCGCTCCACCACAGGCTCGAGCTGAGCACCGTGATGTAGTTGTCGAACCCGATGAACTTCTGGTCGTCGGGGAAGCGCAGGTCGGCGCGCAGCAGCGACAGGTAGACGGCGTAGACGATCGGATACGCGGTCACCGCGATCATCACGATCACGGCGGGCAGGCACAGCAGCCAGCCGAGGCGGCGCTCGGCGCGGGCCCGGTCGGAGACGCGCTTGCGCTTCGGCCGGGTCGGGGCGGTGGTCCCCGCGGTCGCGGCCTCCACTAGAGCAGCCCCTTGGACTCGAGCGCGTCGGACACGCGGGTGCGCAGCTCCTCAGCGGTCGTGGGCGGGTCGATCGACGACGGCGGCGAGACCGTCTTGTAGATCGCCAGCGACACGTCGGAGTACAGCGGCGTCTGCGGGCGCACGGCGGCGTCGCGGAGCTGGTCGCGGATCATCTCGGCGAACGGGTACTCCTTGACGAACTCCTCGTCGTCGTAGATCTCCTCGAGCGTCGGCGGCAGCCCGCCCTTCAGCGCGAAGTCGCGCTGGTTCTCGGCGTTGCGCATGCAGGTCGCGGCCGCGAAGGCCTCCTCCGGGTGCTTGGTGGACCCGCCGATGCCCCAGTTGAAGCCGCCGATCGGCGCCTTCTTGCCGGCCTCGCCCTTCACGCTCGGGTACGGCGCCCAGGCGATCTGCTCGAACAGCTCCGGCGCGTTGTCGCGGGCGCTCGGGTAGATGAACGGGTAGTTGACCTGGAAGGCGGCCTGCCCGGTCTCGAACGCGAGCCGGTTCTGGTCCTCCTTCTGGCTGGACAGCGACGGGTCGGCGGCGGGCGACCGGGCGAGCTTGGCCATCACGCCGAGCGCGGTCTCGGTCGGCTCGGGCTCGAGGCTCACCTTGTCGGGGCCGTCGAGGATCTGGCCGCCCGCGGACTGGATCAGCGAGTTGAACCACACGGTCGTGCCCTCGTACTGGGCGCCCTGGATCTCGATGCGCCCGCCCTTCTCCATCTCGGACGCGGTGTCGATCAGCTCGTCCCAGGTGGCGGGCGGCTCGCCCTGCACGAGGTCCTTGCGGTACCACAGCAGCTGGGTGTTGGCGTTGGCCGGGGCGCCGTACAGGTCACCCTCGTAGGTGGCGGTCTCCAGCGGGCCGTCGAGCGTGCCCTCCGAGACGCGGTCCGCCCACTCCTTCGGCCACGGCTTGATCCAGTCGGCCTCGGCGAACTCGGCGGTCCAGATGACGTCCATCGAGATGATGTCGATCGACGAGTCGCCGGCGGCGAGGCGCCGCACGAGCGACTGGCGCTGCGTGTCGGGGTCGTTGCCCAGCGCGTTGAACGTGATCTCGTACTGGCCGTCGGACTGCTGCGTGCAGCGCTCGGCCGCGGCCCGGAACGTGCCGGCGGGCTCGTTGTAGGCCCAGAAGTTGAGCTGGACGGTGCCGCTGTCGGACCCGCACCCGGCCAACGCGGCGACGGCGAGGACCGAGGCGAGAAGGAGGACCGGGTGTCTCACGGCACGGCGATCCGTACCCGCGCGGTGCGCGCGGGAAACCGTGCTCGCGTGCGGCGCGCCCGGCGATGGGCCTGGCGCGCCGCCGCTCGGACGTCAGGCCGCGCTCTTGGCGGCCTGACGCACCGGGTTCGGGCGCACCACGTCCCAGGCGAGCCCGACGCGCTCCAACCCGCGGATCACCCAAGCCGACGGATCGACCTGCCAGCGGCGCATCCCGTGGAACGCCGCCGTCGGGAACGCGTGGTGGTTGTTGTGCCACGCCTCGCCGAACGACAGCGGCGCCAGCCACGCCAGGTTGCGGGACTCGTCCTCGGTGACGTAGTCCTTGCGTCCGAAGAAGTGGCACAGCGAGTTGATCGCGAACGTCACGTGGTGCACGACGAACATGCGCACGAAGCCGCCCCACAGCAGGCCGGTCAGCGCCGCCTCCCACGTCCCGACGAGCAGGAACCCCAGCAGCGCCGGGAGCAGGAGCCCGGCGGTCGCCCACCACAGGAACGTGCGGTCGACGAACGACACGACCGGGTCCTTGAGCAGGTCCGGCGCGTAGCGGGTCTTCAGCCCCCGCTGGGTGTGGATGAACAGCCAGCCGACGTGGGCGTGCAGCAGCCCGCGCAGCGCGCCGATCCAGCCGTGGCCGTGGTCGACGTGCGGGCTGTGGGGGTCCCCCGGCTGGTCGGAGAACGCGTGGTGCTTGCGGTGGTCGGCGACCCAGGAGACGATCGGCCCCTCGATCGCGGCCGATCCGGCGATCGCCAGCGCGGCGCGCACGCCGCGCGTCGTCTTGAAGCTGCGGTGCGTGAACAGCCGGTGGAACCCGACGGTGATGCCGAGCCCGGTGATCACGTACATGACCCCGAAGACCACGAGGTCCTGCCAGTGCAGCCAGCCGCCCCAGGCCTGCCAGGCGACGACTCCCAGCGAGACGATCGGCAGGCCCGTCACGAGGCCCGTGATGATCCGGTCACGGGTCTCGTTCGCGACCGGCTCGACGTCACCCGCCGGGACGGGCGACGCCGGGCCGGGGCCACTCACAGGGGACGGACGTCGACGGCCTTCGGGCCCTTCGGTCCGTCTTCGGACTCGTACGAGACCCGCGCTCCTTCCGCCAGCGTGCGGAAGCCGTCCGCAGAGATGCCGCTGTAGTGGACGAACAGGTCCTTGCCGGGCTCATCGGGGCTGATGAAGCCGAAGCCCTTGTCGTCGTTGAACCACTTGACGGTTCCGGTTGCCATGGGGTCCTCCACGGTCATGTGCTGCGATCGCGGAGATTCTCTGCGCGGCGCTGGCACGGCTCTGTTGGCCGGGTCCTTCCCAACCCTTTCCGCCGCGGAACATAGCCCAATCGGATGACGCGTGGTGAAAAAGCTGCGAGCGCGCAGCGCGAACCCCGCGCGATCCCGCTCACTCCAGCGGCTCGAGCACCGGGCGCCGGATGTGCTCGTAGACGACCGACGTGTTGACGTCGGCGACCTCCTCGCGCTCGGTGAGGCGGTCGATGACGAACGCGTAGAGCGCGTCGGTGCTCGGCACGGCGACGTGCAGGAGGAAGTCGCTGCCGCCGGAGACGACGAACACCCCGACGGTCTCGGGCAGCTCGGCGGCCCAGTTGCGGAACGCCTCGATGTTGCCGCGCGTCGGCGGGCGGATCGTCACCGCGATCAGCGCCTGGACGTGGCGGCCGAGCGCCGGGAAGGCCACGTCGGCGTGGTAGCCGCGCACGACGCCGCCGGCCCGCAGCGCGCGCACGCGCTCCGACGACGTCGACGGCGACACGTGCACGGCGGCGGCCAGCTCGCGGTTGGTCTGCCGTGCATCGTCCTGCAGCGCCCGCAGCAGGGCGTGGTCCACCGCATCAAGATCGTCCAATTCGCCATCTCCCCGTACGTCGTGCGGACTTGCCCGCAGATCCTCGCAGAGATGCTGCACTGCGCGCCATGAAGCAGGACATCCCCCGCTGCGTGATCGTCGTCGACGACGCGCTCCCGGCCGGCCTGGCCGCCAACGCCGCCGCCGTGCTGGCCGTCACCGTCGGCGCGCGCACGCCGCACGTCGTCGGCGCCGACCTCGTCGACGCCGACGGCGGCACGCACCCCGGGCTCATCCCGACCGGCCTGCCGGTCCTGGCCGCCGGCGCCGACGCGCTGCCCGCGCTGCGCGACCGCGCCCTGGACGCCGGCGTCGACGTCGTGGACTTCCCCGCGTTCGGCCAGCAGACCACCGACTACGAGGCGGTCCGCGCCCACGTCGCCACCGTGCCCGCCGCCGAGCTGCGCTACCTCGGGCTCGCCCTGCAGGGCTCCCGGCGCGCGGTCTCCCGGCTGACCGGCGGCCTGGCGCTCCTGCGCTAGAGGCTGACCGCGGTCCCGCTGACGAAGCCGTCGGACGCGGCGATCTGGGCGACGATCTCCTCGGGCACCGGCCCGTCGGTCGTCACCACCATCACCGCGGCCTGGGTGTCGGCGGTCTCGGGGTCGAGGCCGACCGCGGCCGAGACGATGTTCACGCCGTGCTCGCCGAAGCAGGTGCCCACGCGGCCGATCATGCCCGGCTGGTCGATGTAGCGGAAGAACGCGAGGTGGTCCTGCAGCTCGAGGTTGAAGCGCTGGCCGACCGCCTCCAGCAGGTGCGGGCGGTTGCGGCGACCCAGCAGCGTGCCGGCCACCCGCGTGCCGTTGACGGTGACCCGCACGAGGTCGGCGAAGTCGCGCGCGTGGGTGCGCTTGCTCTCCACCACCTCGATCCCGCGCTCGGCGGCGATCGCCGGCGCGTTGACCGCGTTGACCTCGTCCTCGGTGTGGCCGCTCAGCGCGCCGAGCAGGACCGCGACCGTCAGCGGGCGCACGTCGCGCTCGGCCACCCGGCCCAGGTACTCGATGTTCAGCCCGCCCAGGCCCCCGCTCAGCCCGACCGCGATGCGGCCCAGCGCGCGGCACAGCGGCAGGAACGGCCCGAGCACCTCGAGGTCCTCGGCCGCGACCGCGGGCACGTTGACCGCGGTCGTGACGCTGCCGCCGGTGAGCGCGGCGACGACCTGCTCGGCCGCCTGGTAGCCGGCGCGGTCGGTCGCCTCCGCCGTGGAGGCGCCCAGGTGCGGCGTGACGATGACGTTGGGGTAGCCGAACAGCGGGTGCTCGGTGATCGGCTCGCTGCGGAACACGTCGAGCGCGGCGCCGGCGACCTTGCCGGAGTCCAGCGCGGCCTGCAGCGCCTCGTCGTCGACGAGCGGCCCGCGCGCGACGTTCAGCACGCGCACGCCGTCCTTCATCTTCGCGAAGGCCTCGGCGTTGAGCCAGTTCTCGGTCTCGGGCGTCTTGGGCAGGTGGACGGTGATGAAGTCGGCGACGCCGTAGACCTCGTCGGAGGTGGCGGCCTGCTCGACGCCCATCTCGCGGTAGCGGTCGGCCCCGACGAACGGGTCGTAGGCGACGACGCGCATGCCGAAGCCCTGCGCGCGCTGCGCGACGAGCTGGCCGATGCGCCCGAAGCCGAGGATGCCGAGCGTCTTGTCCATCAGCTCGACGCCCGAGAACTTCGAGCGCTCCCACTTGCCGCCGGTGAGGCTGGCGTGGGCCTGCGGGATGTTGCGCGCGAGCGCCAGCAGCAGCGCCATCGTGTGCTCGGCCGCCGTCACGACGTTGGACTGCGGCGCGTTGGCGACGACGATGCCGCGCTTGGTCGCCTCGGGCACGTCGACGTTGTCGACGCCGACGCCGGCGCGGCCGATCGCCTTCAGCTTCGTGGCCTGCGCGAGGACCTCGGCGGTGACCTTCGTCGCCGAGCGGATGATCAGCCCGTCGTAGTCGCCGATGTGCTCCAGGTGCTCGGCGCCCTCGTCGACCTCGAAGTGCTTGCGCAGCAGCTCGACGCCCGAGTCCCCGATCTTCTCCGCGACGAGGACCTTCATCGGACCTGCTCCACGACGTGGTCGACGCAGGCCGTGAGCGCCTCGACGTCGTCGGGCTCGACGGCCGGGAACATGCCGATCCGCAGCTGGTTGCGGCCGAGCTTGCGGTAGGGCTCGGTGTCGACGATGCCGTTGGCGCGCAGCGCGGCGGCGACCGCGGCGGCGTCGATCGACTCGTCGAAGTCGATCGTGCCGACGACGAGCGAGCGCTTGGCCGGATCGGCGACGAACGGCGTCGTGTACTCGGTGCGCTCGGCCCACTCGTAGAGGCGGTTCGACGAGTCGGTCGTGCGCGCCACGCACCAGTCCAGCCCGCCCTGGCCGTTCATCCAGTCGAGCTGCTCGGCCAGCAGGATCAGCGTGGCGACCGCGGGCGTGTTGTAGGTCTGCTCCTTGCGCGAGTTGTCTAGCGCCGTCGTCAGCGACAGGAACTCGGGGATCCAGCGCCCGGACGCGCCGATCTCCTCGATGCGCGCGATCGCGGCCGGGCTGACGAGCGCCAGCCACAGGCCGCCGTCGGCGGCGAAGCACTTCTGCGGCGCGAAGTAGTAGACGTCGGCCTGGGCGGCATCGAGCGGCAGGCCGCCGGCGCCCGACGTGGCGTCGATCAGCACGAGCTGGCCGTCGCCGCCGACGCGCTGCACCGGCACCATCACGCCGGTCGACGTCTCGTTGTGGGCCCACGCGATCGCGTCGGCCGACGCGTCGGCGGTCGGCGCGGGCGCGTCGCCGGGGTCGGCCGAGACGACGATCGAGTCGGCCAGGAACGGCGCGCCGCCGGTCGCCTTGGCGAACTTCGACGAGAACTCGCCGTAGGTCAGGTGCAGCGCGCGCTCGCGCACGAGGCCGAACGCGGCCGCGTCCCAGAACGCGGTCGTGCCGCCGTTGCCGAGCATCACCTCGTAGCCGTCGGGCAGCGAGAACAGCTCGCGCAGGCCCTCGCGCACCCGGCCCACGAGCGCGCGCACCGGCTTCTGGCGGTGCGACGTGCCCATGAGACCCGCGTGCTCACCGGCGAGGCCGGCGAGCTGCTCGGGGCGGACCTTGGACGGACCGCAGCCGAAGCGACCGTCCTTGGGACGCAGGTCGGCGGGGATCTTGATCTCGGTGGCGTTCATGGCAGGTGCGGGGCAGGGGACAGCGACAGGGAGCCCAGGCGTGCGGCGACGGGACTGCAGCCGCCGCTTCCCGGTGGTGATCCACCCGAACGCCAGTCACGGCGACCGGGGATCAGACTAGCGCGGGCCGGGGGTCAGAACTCGGTCTGGATCCAGTCCATGTGGGCGCGCAGCTCCTTGCCCGTGGACTCGATCTGGGACTTCGCCTGCTCCTCGCGCATCCGCAGGAAGTTCTCCTGGCCGGCGCGGTTCTCGGCGATCCACTCGCGGGCGAAGTCGCCGCTCTGGATCTCCTGCAGGATCTTGCGCATGTTCGCGCGGGTCTCCTCGGTGATGACCCGCTTGCCGCGCGTGTAGTCCCCGTACTCGGCCGTGTTGGAGATCGAGTAGCGCATGCCGGCCAGGCCCTTCTCGTACATCAGGTCGACGATGAGCTTCAGCTCGTGCAGGCACTCGAAGTAGGCCATCTCGGGCGAGTAGCCGGCCTCGACCAGCGTCTCGAACCCGGCCTGGACCAGCTCCGACGCGCCGCCGCACAGGACGGCCTGCTCGCCGAACAGGTCGGTCTCGGTCTCGTCCTTGAAGGTCGTCTCGATGACGCCGCCGCGGGTGCAGCCGATGCCCTTGGCGTACGCGAGCGCGAGCGCCTTGGCGTTGCCGGTCGCGTCCTGGTGGACGGCGATCAGGCCCGGCACGCCGGAGCCCTCGACGAACTGGCGGCGGACGAGGTGGCCCGGGCCCTTCGGGGCGACGAGCGCGACGTCGACGCCGGCGGGCGGCTCGACCTCGCCGTAGTGGACCGAGAAGCCGTGGCCGAACAGCAGGAGGTTGCCCTCGGCGATGCCGTCGCGGACCTCGGCCTCGTAGATCGCGCGGTGCTTCTCGTCGGGCACGAGCAGCATCACCACGTCGCCGCGGCTGGCGGCGTCGGCGACGCCGACCACCTCGAGACCGTGGTCGCGGGCCTCCTGCACGGAGGCGGAGCCCTCGCGCAGGCCGACGACGACCTGTACGCCGCTGTCCTTGAGGTTCAGCGCGTGGGCGTGGCCCTGCGAGCCGAAGCCGATGATGGCCACGGTCTTGCCGTCGAGGAGCGAGAGGTCAGCGTCGTCGTCGTAGTACATAGGCGGCCGAGCCTACAACGCGGCGTCACGCTTCGGCCCGCGCCACGCGCGCGAGAGCGGGCAGCGCGACCGTGCCGTCGTCCGCCGCGAACCCGGAGATCCGCGCCTGCGCGCCCTCCATCAGCTCGTCGCGGGTGGCCGGATCGACCTCCGTCAGCACCGCGCGCAGGGTCGGCGACATGTCCACCTGGGTGTCCCACCAGGCGTCGAGGTCGGGGTAGGCGATCGTGAACGCGACGGTGTCGACGTCGATCTCGGCGAAGCCCGCGTCGGCGAGGCGCTCGGTGATCGCGGCGGGGTCGGCCCAGGCGAACGGGCCGGGGCCGTCGGGGTCGCGCTGCGGGCCGAAGCCGCGCGCGTCGAGCTCCTGGGCGGCGGCGGTCATCCACGGGTTGGCGTCCGGCTCGGCCCAGACGGCCAGCGCGACCGCCCCGCCCGGGCGCAGCACGCGGCGGGTCTCGCGCAGGGCCGCGTCGGGATCGGCCAGCAGCATGTAGCCGAAGCGGCACACGACCCCGTCGACGCCGGCGGCCGGCAGGTCGATCCACTCGGCCTCCATCGCGCGCGCCTCCACGACGTCCTCCAGCCCGCGCTCGGCCGCGCGCCGGCGGGCCGCCTCGACCATCGCGTCGGCGCCGTCGGTGAGGATCACCTTCCCGCCGGGCCGGACGAGCTCGGCGACCAGCAGCCCGACGTCGCCGGGGCCGCCGGCGAGCTCGAGCACGGTCTGGCCGGGCTGCGGCGCGATCGCGTCGACGAGCCAGGCGCTCACCGGGCGCGTCTGGACGTCCCACCAGCGGTGGTGGTGGTCCCAGCCCTCGGCGGCGCGCTCCCAGCTCTCGCGCGCGCGCTGGCGGTAGGCGGCCGCGTCCTCGTTCACGCGCCCCAGCCTCTCACAGCGCGCGCCGCAGGACCTTGCCGGACTCGGTGCGCGGCAGCGCGTCGGCGAACGCCACCGCCTTGGGCACCTTGTAGGGCGCGAGGCGGGCGGCGACGTGGGCGCGCAGCTCGTCCTCGCCGGCGGCCGCGCCGGCGCGCAGCACGACGGTCGCGACGACCGCCTCCCCCCACTCCGGGTCGGGCCGCCCGTGCACCGCGGCCTCGGCGACGGCCGGGTGCTCGGCGAGCACGGCCTCGACCTCGGCGGGCGCGACGTTCTCGCCGCCGCTGATGATCGTGTCCGCCTTGCGGCCGACGACGTGCAGGCGACCGTCGGCGTCGAAGCGGCCGAGGTCGCCGGTGCGCAGCGGGCCGCCGCCGGCGACCGTGGGGCCGCGGACGACGATCTCGCCGTCGTCGGCGATCTCCACCCGCGTGCAGAACAGCGGCCAGCCGCCGGTGGCGACCTGCGAGCACGCCTCGGTCATGCCGTACGTCGTCGTGACGGGCACGCCCGCGACGCGCGCCCGCTCCAGCAGCGCCGGCGCGGCGGGCGCGCCGCCGAGCAGGACCGTGCGCAGGCACGGCGGCTCGCGCCAGCCGGCGTCCAGGAGGCGGCCGAGCATCGTCGGGACCATCGACGCGAGCGTCGCCTCGCGCAGCTCCTCCAACGCGCGCTCGGTGTCCCAGCGCTCCAGGACCCGGGCGGTGGTGGCGCCGATCGCGCTGCGCACGAGCACGCTCAGGCCGCCGACGTGGCTGAGCGGGAGCGGGCACAGCCACCGCTCGCGCGGGTCGGTGCCGAGCGCGACGGCCGAGCCGAGCGCGCTCCACAGCCAGTTGCCGAACGTCAGCTCGACGGGCTTGGGCAGCGCGCTGGACCCGCTGGTGTGGACGATCGCGGCGGGCGCGTCGAGATCGTGCTCCCAGGCGAGCGCGGTCCGCGGCGCCTCGGCGGGCAGCGGCGCGTCGACCACGAGGCGGCAGGCGCGCGCCACGTGGGCGCGCTCGGCCTCCCCCAGGCGCGGGTCGACGGGCACCGCGACGGCGCCGAGCGCCCAGACGGCGTGGAGGGCGACCGCGAACGGGGTGCCGGGCGGCAGCGCGATCCCGATCAGGTCCCCGGAGCGCGCCCCTCGGTCCGCGAGCGCGCCCGCGCCCGCCGCCGCGCGCTCGCGCAGCTGCGCGTACGTGACCCCGTTGACCGCCTCGCGCTCGGGCCGCGTCCGCGCCGCGCGCGCCAGCCACGACTCGACCAGCATGGCGGCGAGGGTATCCACGGCCGACCGGCGGGGCGGGATAGCCTGCCCGCATGTCTGTCACCTGGACCGCGGCCGCCGAGTACGAGGACATCCGCTACGAGCTCAGCGGCGACGGCATCGCGAAGATCACGATCGACCGTCCCGAGGTCCGCAACGCCTTCCGCCCCCAGACCGTCGTCGAGCTGTCCGACGCCTTCGAGCGCGCCCGCGAGGACACCGAGGTCGGGGTGATCGTGCTGACCGGCGAGGGTCCGCTCGCGTTCTGCTCGGGCGGCGACCAGCGCGTCCGCGGCGACAGCGGCTACCTCAGCGAGCCGGGCCGCGAGGGCGCGGTCGGCCGCTTCCACGTGACCGACCTGCACGTCCAGATCCGCCGGCTGCCCAAGCCGGTCGTGGCGATGGTGGCCGGGTACGCGGTCGGCGGCGGCCACGTCCTGCACCTCGTCTGCGACCTGACGATCGCGGCCGACAACGCCCGCTTCGGCCAGACCGGCCCGAAGGTCGGCTCGTGGGACGGCGGCTTCGGCGCCAGCGTCCTGCGCGACCTCGTCGGCACCAAGAAGGCGAAGGAGATCTGGATGCTGTGCCGGCAGTACGACGCGCAGCAGGCGCTCGACATGGGGCTCGTCAACGCGGTCGTGCCGCTCGAGCGCCTCGAGGAGGAGACCGTCGCCTGGTGTCGCGAGATGCTCGCCCTCTCCCCGTTCGCGCTGCGGCTCGTGAAGGCGAGCTTCAACGCCCACGAGGACGGCTACGCGGGCATCCAGCAGCTCGCGCACGACGCGAACCTGCTGTTCTACGCCTCCGACGAGGCGCGTGAGGGGCGCGAGGCCTACAAGGCCAAGCGGGCGCCCGACTTCTCGAAGTTCCCGCGGCGACCGTGAGGATCTGGCTCATGGCCGCCCGGCTGCGGACGCTGCCCGCGGCCGTGGCCCCGGTGCTGGTCGGCACGGCGCTCGCCGGCCACGACGGCGAGTTCGACCCGTTCGCGTTCGTGGCCGCGCTGCTGGGCGCCCTGTTCATCCAGGTCGGCACGAACCTCTCCAACGACTACTCCGACGCCCGCCGCGGCGCCGACACCGAGGATCGCCTCGGGCCGGTGCGCGTGACCGCCGGCGGGCTCGTACCGCCCCGTCAGGTCCTGATCGCGACCTACGTGACGTTCGGCCTGGCGGTGCTGTGCGGCATCTACCTGATCGTGGTCGCCGGCTGGGTGCTGCTGGCGATCGGGGCGGCGTCGATCCTCGCCGGCGTGCTCTACACGGGCGGGCCGCGCCCGTACGGCTACGCGGGCCTGGGCGAGCTGTTCGTCTTCCTGTTCTTCGGGATCGTCGCGGTCACGGGCTCCTACTACGTGCAGACCCAGGAGCTGGTGTGGGAGGCGTTCGTCGCGTCGGTGCCGGTCGGCTGCATCGCCACCGCGATCCTCGTCGTCAACAACGTGCGCGACCTGGAGACCGACCGCCGGGCCGGCAAGCGGACGCTGGCGGTGCGCATGGGCCGCGCGCGGACGCGCGCGTTCTACGCCGTGCTGCTCCTCGTCGCCTACCTGACGCTGATCCCGCTCGCGCTGGGGCTCACCGCCTGGGTGCTCCTGCCCGTGCTCACCGTCCCGCTCGCGGTGCGGCTCGTGCAGACCGTCCGCACGCGCACCGACGGCCCGTCGCTGAACGGCGCGCTCGGCGGCACCGGGCAGCTCCAGCTCGTCTTCTGCGTGCTGATGGCGGCGGGGCTCCTGCTGTCGTGAGGTACGCGCTGCGCACGCGCACGCTGCCCCTCCGCGAGCCGCTGCGGACCGCGTGGGGCGAGCTGCGCGAACGCCCGCTCGTGGAGGTCGAGATCGAGACCGCCGAGGGCCTCGTCGGCCGCGGCGAGGCGGCGCCGCTTCAGCCCTACGACGGCATCTCGCTGGAGGCCGTCGTCGCCGCGCTGAAGGCGTACGCGCCGGTGATCGAGGGCGGCGACGGGGTGCGCGGCGACCGGCTCTACGACCGCTGCCGCGAGATCGCCGACCTGCCGTGTGCGCTGGCGGCGATCGACCTGGCGCTGTGGGACCTCGCCGGCCAGCGCACCGGGCGGCCGGTGAGCGCGCTGCTGACCGACGACGCGCTCGACGAGGTCGCGGTGAACGCGACGATCGGCGCGACCGACCGCGCGGGCGCGGCCGCGGCCGCCGCCGCCGCGCGCGAGGCCGGCTTCCCGTGCGTGAAGCTGAAGGTCGGCGTCGGCGACGACGCGGG
>DATMSA010000213.1:0-15051 GCA_035565675.1 Capillimicrobium sp.
GGGGCGGTCGAGCAGGAGCGGATCGAGGGCCTGCACCAGCGCGCGCAGCGGCACGCCGGCGCCGGCCCCGTGCCCGGCGCCGCGCAGCGTGTGCCAGTCGCGCCGCGCTGCGCCGGCCAGCAGCCCGTCGACCCAGCGCGACCGGGCCGCCGCGGTGCCGCCGGTGAGGACGAGCGTGGTGCCGCGCCCCGCGGTCGCGGCCCGCAGGGCGGCGACCGCGGCGTCGCTCGGCGGGCCCGTGCCCGGGACCGGCGCGCGCACGGCCGGGCCCTCGGCGAGCCGGGCGCCGAGGGCGAGGGTCTCCGGCGACGGCGCCAGGCCGATCCGCGACAGCTCGTCGCGCAGGCGTCGCAGTCGTCGGGCCGCGCCGAGGCGGTCGCCGACCTCGAGGCGCGTCCGCACGAGCTCCCGCCACGCCGCCTCGTCGGCCGGGTCGATCGCGACGAGGTCGGCCCAGCGGCCGCGCCGCCGCAGGCGCGCCGCGCGGAGATCCTGGAGCCGCTCGCGGTCGGCCAGCGTCCACGGCTCGTAGGCGTCGTCGGGCAGCAGCGGTCCCGCGTACGCGCCGTCGTCGCCCGCCTCGAAGCACGCGACGTCGGTGACGATCTCCGCGCCCGGGGCGAGCACGACCAGCCCCGCCCGCAGCACGACCGCGTCGCGGTGGCCCAGCGCGCGTCGCGCGTTGCTGGCGGCCTTGTGCAGGTTCGCGACGCCGGCCTCGGCGCCCAGCCCCGGCCACAGCGCCTCGACGACGCGGTCGCGGGGGAGGCGGTGCGGCACGGCCAGCGCGAGCAGCTTCACGAGGTCCGCGGCGCGGCGGTGCTCGAAGCGCGCCTCGCGCCCGTCGGCGACGGCGCGAAAGCCGCCCAGCATGGTGATCGCGAGGCGCGCGAGCCCGTGGTGCCCGTGGCGGGAGCGGTCGGCGACGGGGAGCAGGGCCATGGCGCGGATGCAACCGCGGCGCGGTAGGCGCCCGCCGGCGCGGCCGGTAAAGGACCGGTAGGCGTCAGCCCGACGGCGCGAACAGCGCGACGTCCCGGCGCTCGTCGCCGTCGATCGGCATGGACCCGCGCTCGGCGAACGCGAGGCCGGCGCCGGCGACGAGGTCGCGCACGGTGTCGGAGACGAGGACCTCGCCCGGCGCGGCGCGGCGGGCGAGCGCGCACGCGACCTCGAGCGGGGCGCCGCTCACGCCGCCGGGCGCGACGTCGCACTCCCCGGTGTGGACGCCCGCGCGCAGCCCGCCGGCGGCGAGCGCGGTCGCGCAGCGGATCGCCCGGGCGGGCCCGTCGAACCGGGCCAGGCGCATCGGCCCGCGGGCGTCGAGCGCGCTGCCGCGGAAGCGGGCGACGGCGTCGCGGAACGCGCCGTCGTCGCCGGCGTCCGCGGCCCCCGTGCCCGCGCAGAGCACCGTCGTCAGGATCCGGTCGGGCTCGCCGCCGACCCCGGCCGCCGCGAGGAACCGCTCGATCTCGCCGAGCACCGCCTCCTGGTCGCCCTCCCAGGGCAGGTGGTCGCCGCCGGCGAGCGCGACGACCCGGGCGCCCGGGATCCGCTCGCCCATGTAGCGGGTCGCCGCCGCGAGGAAGTCGCGCTCGCGGTAGAGGACGAGGGCCGGCACGTGGACGGTCGGCAGGACGGGGCGCACGTCGATCTCGAGGTTCATCTCCCGCAGCGCGGCGGCCGCGCCCGGGCTGGCGCCGCGCACGAGGTAGGACGCGTACCAGCGGACCGCCTCCTCGTCGCGTGCGACGGACGGCGCCCGCTCGGCCGCCCAGCGACGCGCGAACGGCAGGCCCCACTCGTCGGGCACGAGCGGCTGCTGGGGGATGTCGATCGGGTAGCCGGGCGCCGTGGACCGCCGCGCGAACGCGCTCAGCGCGACGACGGCCACGGTGCGCCGCGGATGGGTGGCGGCGAACAGCGTGATCAGCGGCCCGCCCTCGGAGATCCCCAGCAGCACCGCGCGCTCGGAGCCGACCGCGTCCATCACCGCGCGCACGTCGTCGATGCGCTCCTCCAGCGACGCGACGCCGCTGACGCGGTCCGACAGGCCGGTGCCGCGCTTGTCGAACAGGATCAGCCGGCCGAGCGCGGCCAGCCGGCGGTAGAAGCGCGCGAGCGGCTCGTACTCCCAGCCGGGCAGGAACGGGCAGACCCACCCGTGGACGAGCACGAGGTCGAGCGGGCCGTCGCCGACCACCTGGTAGGCGATCGACACGTCCCCGCTGCGCACGAAGCGGACCTCGTCCTCCTCGCGGGTCACGGGCGGAGACGACGCCGGCGCGGCGGCCAGGAGCGCCGGGTCCTGGCGCAGGATCGCCTGCTCCAGGTCGCGCACGCGCTGGGACGGCTCGAGCCCGAGCTCGTCGGCGAGCGTGCGGCGGTAGGCCCGGAGGGCCGCGAGCGCCTCCGGCTGGCGCCCCGAGCGGTACAGGGCCAGCAGCAGCCGCACCCGCAGCCGCTCGCGGTAGGGGTGGCGCGCGACGAGCGCCTCCAGCTCGCCGGCCACGGTGTCGTGCGCGCCCAGGTCCAGGTCCGCGTCGATGCGCTCCTCCAGGCACACGAGCCGCAGCTCGTCGAGCTGCGCGGCCTCGACGCCGGCGAACGGCTCGGAGAACTCGGCGAGCGCCGGCCCGCGCCAGAGCGCCAGGGCGCGGCGCAGCAGGTCGGCGGCGCCGGCGGGGTCGCCTCGCGCCCGAGCGGCGCGCCCCTCGTCGTGCAGCGCGCGGAAGCGCACGACGTCGATCGCCTGCGGGTCGACCTCGGCGGCGTATCCCGGCGGTCGCGTGACGATCACCGGCGCCGGCAGCGCCTTGCGCAGCTGCGAGACGTGGATCTGGACCATCTTCGCGGCGGTGTCCGGCGCCTCGTGACCCCACAGGTCGTCGACGAGGCGCTCGACGCTCACGGTCCGGCCGGCCTCGAGCAGGAGCCGGGCCAGGAGCGCGCGCTGCTTGCGGCCGCCGAGGGGGACACGGGTCGTGCCGTCGCGCACCTCGAGCGGTCCGAGGAGCCGGAACTCCATGGGCTGCGGGCAACGCTACCGGGGCCCGCGGCCCCGTGCTCAGTCCGCGACCGGCGGCGCGCCGAGCTTGGGCATCGGCAGCCCGAACAGCTCCAGCGCCGTGCCGCCGAGCACCGCCTTGCGCTCCTCCTCGGTGAACCGCGGCTGGTCCCAGATCGCGGCGGGCGTGTCGAAGTCCTGGTGGGGATAGTCCGACGCGTAGAGCAGGCTGCGGCCGCCGTCCATCATGTCGAACATCGCTCGCGTGTCCTCGGCGCGCTCGTGGCTCTCGAACGGCTGCGTCGTGAAGTACATGTCGCGGATGTACTCGCTCGGCAGCCGCTTGAGCAGCGGCGCCTCCGAGGAGCGCTGCTTGTACTCGTTGTCGAGGCGGGCGATGACGAACGGCACCCACGCCTGCCCGGCCTCCATGAAGATCCAGCGGATGTTCGGGAAGCGCTCCGGCATCCCCGTGAGCACGACGTTCGTGAGCTGGATCATCGCGTAGAACGGGAAGCCCAGCGCGTGCACGCCGAGGAAGCTGTCGAGCACCGCGAACGGCTTCTCGCGCCAGTTGGGCGCCGAGTGGAACGCGACGGGCAGGCCGCGCTCGTTGAGCTCGGCGAACACCTTCATGTAGCGGTTGCGGTGCAGCGGCTCGTACTGCAGGCAGGTGATCATGAACCCGACGACGCCGGGGCGGTCGGCGAACGCGCGGATCGTGCGCAGGCACTGCTCGGGCTCGTGGATCGGCAGCAGCGGCATCGCCAGCAGCCGCGGGTCGGTGCTGACGACGTCCTCGACCAGCCAGCGGTTGAACGCCCACGTCAGCTCCTCGCGGACCTTCAGGTCCGGGTTGAGGCCCAGGTTGAGCATCGGGGTGGGGAAGAGGATCGAGTAGTCGATCGCCATCGCGTCCATCGACCGCAGCGTCGTGGCCGCGACCGGGTGCAGGTCGCCGCCTTCCCCGAGCGGATAGACCTCCTTGTCGCCGCTCACCGCGCCGCCGGCGTGCAGGCGCCCGCCGACCGTGCGGTCGCCCATGTTGCCCGAGATCAGACCCGGCTCGATGATGAGCGGCGAGTTGAACTCGAACGAGCGCCGGACGTTGGGGTTCTCGATGTAGGCGACGATCTCCGGCAGGCACACCGTCTCGTAGCAGTGGCTGTCGCAGTCGACGATCGGGATGTCGTACAGCCCTCGCCGGCGCATCTCGCGCTCGGCGTTGTCGAGGTAGTAGGGCTGGCGGCGGTCGGGCAGCAGCCGCGCGTCGCGGACGGTGTCGGTGCTCACGGGTGGGTCCTAGATGTTGAAGATGGCGCCGATCTCGAAGGAGGTGATGTCGGAGGCCCGCAGGATCGCCGCGGCGGTGACGGCGACGTGCGTGCCGTCGACCTCGCGGCCGGGCGGGAACGCGGGCAGCTCGCCGTGCTCGCGCACGCGGGCGCCGTAGGCGGTCACGGCGTCGGCGAGCGCCTGCTGCAGCTCGGCGTCCGACGCCGGCGTGGGCTCAGGCGTCGACGTAGACAATGCCGTCCTCGACCGTCACCTCGAAGCGCCGCAGCCGGAAGCGGCGGTCGTGCGCCAGCTCGCCGCTGGTGAGGTCGTACTCCCAGCCGTGCCACGGGCAGATCAGCCGCCGCTCGCTGTCGTCGAGGTACTCGCGGACGACCTCGCCGCCGGCGTCGAGCTCCAGCCGCGTGACGCCGAGCACCTCGCCGCTGCACACCGGGCCGCCCTGGTGCAGGCAGCGGTTGTCGTAGGCGTGCAACCGCCCCTGGTGCTTGAAGACGCCGACCTCGCGGCCGCCCAGATCCACCATCACGCCGCCGCCCTCGGGGACCTCGTCCACCGGGCAGATTCGATAGCGCTGAAGCGCGCCGTCGGGGGCTGCGCGGTTGGCCATGCTCACTCCTCCGTCTCCGGCCGGAGCCGTCCCGGCCGCCTCGGGCGCGAACCTAGCACACGGTTCGGGGGAGGCCCCGGACGCCGCGTGGTGAACTTCTCAGCACATGGCGGCCACCGAGACGATCATCGAGGCGGGCGGGCGCGACCTGCGCGTGACCAGCGGCGACCGGGTGATCTTCCCCGCCACGGACCGCACGCCGGCGATCACCAAGCTCGACATCGTCCGCTACTACCTGGCCGTCGAGGACGGGATCATGCGCGCGCTGCGCGACCGGCCGACGACGCTCGAGCGCTGGCCCAAGGGCGTGCACCCGGGCATGGTGCTGTCGACGCGCGAGAAGGGCGGCGGCGACGCGTTCTTCCAGAAGCGCATCCCCAAGGGCGCGCCCGACTACGTCGAGACCGCGCGCATCCAGTTCCCGTCGGGCCGCCACGCCGACGAGATCTGCCCGACCGAGATCGCCGTCGTCGGGTGGGCGGCGCAGATGGGGACGATCACGTTCCACCCGTGGCCGGTGCGCCGCGACGACGTCGACCACCCCGACGAGCTGCGCCTCGACCTCGACCCGCAGCCGGGCACCGACTTCGCCGACGCGGTGCGGGTCGCCGCGACCGCGCGCGAGCTCCTCGCCGAGCTCGGCTACGTCGGCTTCCCGAAGACGTCGGGCGGCCGCGGCGTGCACATCTACGTGCGCATCGAGCCGCGCTGGACGTTCACCGACGTGCGCCACGCGGCGATCGCGTTCGGCCGCGAGCTGGAGCGCCGCCTCCCCGGCGAGGTCACCACGAAGTGGTGGAAGGAGGAGCGCGGGGAGAAGATCTTCGTCGACTACAACCAGAACGCCCGCGACCGCACGATCGCCTCCGCCTACAGCATCCGGCCCAAGCCGGGCGCGCCGGTGTCGGCGCCGGTCACGTGGGACGAGCTGGCCGAGGTCGCGCCCGAGGACTTCACGGTCGCGACGATGCCGGCGCGGTTCGCCGAGGTCGGCGACCGCCACGCCGCGATCGACGACGTCGCCCACTCGCTGCAGCCGCTGCTGGACATGTACGAGCGCGACGAGGAGGGCGACATGCCCTATCCGCCCGACTACCCGAAGATGCCGGGCGAGCCCAAGCGCGTGCAGCCGTCGCGGGATCGCGACCGCAAGCGCTAGGGCGATTGCGGCAGCTTCTTGGTGCCGCGCGCCGGGGCGGGCCGCGACGGCGGCGGCACGACCGGCCCGATGTCGCCGTCGGGCGCCTCGTCGAGGTCGACGATCACCGGCGCGTGGTCGCTGGGGCCCTTGCCCTTGCGCGCCTGGCGGTCGACCCAGGCGGCCTGCACGCGGTCGGCGACGGCGTCGCCGGCGAGCACGAGGTCGATGCGCATGCCGAGGTCCTGGTGGAACATGCCGGCGCGGTAGTCCCAGTAGGTGAAGATCCGCTTGTCGGGCCAGCGCTCGCGCACGACGTCGCGCAGGCCGACCGCCTCCAGCGCCTGGAGCGCCTCGCGCTCGGGCGGGGTGACGTGGGTGTGGCCGGCGTAGGCGTCGGGGTCGAAGACGTCGTCGTCGGTCGGCGCGATGTTCATGTCGCCCAGGACGACGGTCGTGGCGGGGTCGCCGGCGGCGACGAGGTCGCGCAGCGCCGCCAGCCACTCGAGCTTGTAGGCGTAGTGGTCGGAGCCGGGCGTGCGGCCGTTGGGCACGTAGATGCAGACGACGCGCACGCCGGCGCAGGTGGCGGCGACCAGGCGCGCCTCGGGATGCGGGAAGCCGGGTCCGTCGGGGATGCCGCGCTGGACGTCGTCGAGCCCGACCTTCGAGAGGATCGCGACGCCGTTCCAGGTCGTCTCGCCGTAGGTGGCGGCCTCGTAGCCGCGCTGGGCGAGCTCGGCGCCGAGCAGCTCCGCGAACGCGTCGTCGGCGAGCTTGGTCTCCTGCAGGCAGACGACGTCGGGCCGGCGCTCGTCGAGCCAGGGCAGGAGGCGCGGGACCCGCTGCTTGACCGAGTTGACGTTCCAGGTCGCGATGCGCACGGGTCCGACGGTATCCGTGATCGGGCGCCGCCGGCGGCCGCTCTCTCTTCGTATAGGCGATTATGCGTATAAGCGTATGATGCTCGTGTGATCTTCAGGGCTCCCGAGCTGTCGAAGGCGACGCGTCGCGATCTCGCGACGCTCGACGAGCTGCGCGTGGAGCTCGGCGAGCGGGCGAAGGCGCCCGTCCCCTGGATGGGACGGCTGCGCCGGTCGTTCCAGGCCGAGGTCGCGTCGAGCTCGATCGGCATCGAGGGGTTCCACGTCACCCCGGCCGAGGCGCTCGACGTCGTCCGAGGCGGCGAACGGGGGCCGGAGGGCGACGAGGACCGGGCGGCGCTGGCGTGCTACGCGCGGGCGATGGACCACGTAGCGGCGATGGCGGACGATCCGGCCTTCCGGTGGTCGGCCCGCGTGATCCTCGACCTCCACTTCGACGCGTGCTGGTTCCAGCCGGAGCGGCGGCCCGGGCGGTGGCGGACCGGGCCCGTCAGCGTGACGATGCCCGGCGGCGACGGGCTGGCCTACGTCGGTCCCGATGCCGCCGACGTACCGGCGCTGGTCGACGAGCTCGTCGAGTCGCTGGCGCGCGCGGGCGACGACCATGTCGTGGTGCGGGCCGCGATGGTTCACCTCAACCTCGTGTCGATCCATCCGTTCGAGGACGGCAACGGGCGCGTCGCGCGGATCGTGCAGTCGCTGGTGCTCGGGCGGGAGGGGATCCTCGGGGCGGATCTCGCGTCGATCGAGGAGCACCTCGGCCGCAACACCGGCGCCTACTACGACGTGCTGCGCCGGGTGCAGGGCGGCTCGTATCAGCCGGAGCGCGACGCGGCGCTCTGGATCGACTTCTGCGTGGGGGCCCATCTGGAGCAGGCGCGCCGGCGGCTGGAGCAGCTCGCAGCCGCGGCTCGCCGCTGGGCCGCTCTCGAGGCGCTGGTGGAGCGCGGCGGCTGGCCCGACCGCCTGGCGGTCGCGCTCGAGCAGGCGCTGTTCGGTCGTGTCGATCGTGCGTCGTACGCGAGCGAGGCCGCCGTGTCCGCCCCGACCGCGAGCAACGATCTGCGCCGGCTCGTCGACGCCAGGCTGCTCGAAGCCCGCGGCCAGGGGCGCAACATCCACTACGTCGCGAGCCCGGGCTTGCGCGCGGCGGTCGATCGAGCCTCGTGACCCGCGATCGCGGACGCGACGATGCCGGGCAGCGGCGGGGAGTTCGGCCACACCGACGCGCCGTCGTAGTGGGCGCCCTCGGCGGGAAGCGGGAACCACACCTGGTAGACCCGAGCAGCAGGAGTCCGTGACCGCGGCGGGCGCGATGCTCTGCGCCAGCGCGGCTTCGACGCGGATCGGCGAGGTCAGCACGCCGCTCGTCATGGCGGGATCATGGCTGCCGTTCGGGTTCGGCGCGCGGGCTGCTCGGCGGCCACCAGCGGTCGAACGCCTCGGCGGGCAGCCGGCGGGTGACGCCCCAGCCCCGGTGGGCCCAGACGAGCATGATCCAGCCGCCGCACGCCGACCCGAGCGCGCCGGCGAGGATGTCGCCGTTCGTGTCCCCGAGGCTCTTCTGCAGCGTCGTGCCGAACACGGCGTCGGCCAGGAACTCGTACAGCTCGTAGAGCGCGGTGTAGCCGAGCCCGATCAGGAACGTGATGAGGAAGGTGCCGATGTCCTGGCGGGGCAGGATGCGCTTGGCCGGGTCGAGCGCGACGTCGAGGCGCACGAGCAGCGCGTAGGTCGACGCGGAGGTCAGCATCGGCACGAGGAAGTGGACGACCTTGTCGTAGCCGTGGATGCGATCGAAGAGGTCGAACAGGTTGCCCCACGCCTGGATCGACATGGCCAGCACCACCGCCAGGTCGAACGGCCGCGGCATGTCGAGCACGCGGGGGATCAGCACGATCAGCACGGTGACCAGCGGCGCCGCCTCGACGTTCTTGTCGAGCAGGATCAGCAGCAGCGAGCCGATGAGCAGCGCGGCGCGCAGCACGTCGATCGGGTCGCGGATGATCGGGTTCCAGTCGCCGAGCAGCAGCCGCCTCGCGCGCGGCGTGTTCAGCCACGCCGGCGGCGGCCAGTGGGTGTGGGGTGTGGCGTCGGGCTCGGTCGAGCTCGGCATGGGGATCGGGCACCGCGCCGAGGACGGCGAGGCGTGACCGTGCAGGATGCCGGTGCGCGGGCGGCCGCGCCAGTGGTTCGGCGCGTCGCCGCGGACGCGCGGCTAGAGTCCCGGCGGCTTTGGCCTGGAACAGCTTGCCCCGGTTGCTGGCGCCGCTGGTCGCGTGCGCGGCGCTCATGGCGTCGGCTGGAGCGGCGTCCGCGTCGATCGGCTTCGTCGGGCAGTGGGGGAGCCTGGGCGACGGCGAGGGCGAGTTTGGCGGCCCGGTGGACCTGGCCACGGCGCCGGCGGGCGAGGTGGTCGTCGGCGACACCTTCGACAATCGCGCGCCGAGCATCCAGACGTTCGGGGGCGACGGCGGCTTCCTGCGGCGGTGGGCGCTGTCGCCGACGGAGGACGGCGCGGTGCCGCGGCCGGGCGGGATCGCGGTCGGCCCGTCCGGGACCGTGTACGTCGGGGACTTCGCGCTCAACCGGATCCAGCGGTTCGCGCCCGACGGCACGCTGCTCGGGGAGTGGGGGACGGCCGGCTCGGGGCCGGGGCAGTTCGCAGCGCCGTGGGGCGTGGCGACCGACGCCCAGGGCCGCGTGTACGTCGTCGACTACGGCAACAGCCGGGTGCAGCGGTTCAGCGCCGAGGGCGAGTTCCTCGGCCAGTGGGGGTCGTTCGGCTCGCGTCGCGGACAGCTTCGTGCGCCGACGTTCATCGCCGTCGGCCGCCGTGGTCGCGTCTTCGTCGCCGACAGCGGCAACAGCCGCATCCAGGTGTTCGACTCCCGCGGCCGGTACGCGCGGGCGTGGGCCAGCCCGGGCCGGCGGGTCGGGCCGCCGGACTTCCCGCTGGGCGTCGCGACCGGCCGCGACGGCGGCGTCTACGTGGTGGGGACGACCAGCGTCCAGAAGTACACGGCGCGCGGGCGGCTGGTGACGAGCTGGGGCGCGTTCGGCTCGGGGCCCGGTCGGTTCCGCAACCCGCAGGGGATCGCGACCGACGCGGCCGGCAACGTCTACGTCGGGGACAGCGGCAACGACCGCGTCCAGAAGTTCCACGACGCCGGGCCGCCGTACCGGAGGGGGCGCGGGCGATGAGGACGCGTCTGCTCGCCGTCCTGCTCGGCGCGCTCATTCTCGTCCCGGGCGCTTCGGCCGCCCCGCCCGAGCCGCCGCGGATCCCCGAGGACTTCACCGCCACCGGCCGCTACCTCGTGCCCGACCTCGGGATCGACGTGCCGTTCCGGTGGGAGGGCGGCGACGGCAACAGCCGCATGGTCGCCGGCGGCCGCGACCATCCGATCTGGTTCGAGAACCTCGTCCACGGCGCCCCCGGTGAGCCCAAGCGCCTCTACACCGTCACGCACCGGTGGCCCGGCGTCGTCCAGGCCGTCCCGTGCGGCGCGATCCCCGGCGACTTCGACGGCGGCACCCTCAACGCCTGGTTCGAGCGCGCGAGCTTCGTCGGCCGCGAGGTGCTCGTGAAGGGCAAGCGCCGCCGCCACGTCAACCACTGGCGCGTGACCGGCGTCTTCCCGGCGCTGCCGCCCGGCAACTTCCTGCGCCTCCCGATCGCGATGGCCGACATCTACGTGGACCGCAGCGACCCCGCGAAGATCTGGAAGGTCCTCCACTTCGGCGTCCAGAACCTCTACGACCCCGAGCTTGACGAGTGGTTCGAGCTGGACCGGTTCAGCCGGCGGCCGGCGAAGGTGTCCCTGCCGAGCGGCTGCCCGACCTAGCCGCGCGTCGCCTCCGGCACCGGTCCCTTCACGCCTGGTAGCGTCGCCGCTCGTGCACGCGCTCGGCATCCATCACGTGACGCTCATCGTCGACGACATGGAGCAGGCCGAGCGCTTCTATCGCGACGTGCTCGGCCTCCACGTGCGGCGCGATCGCACGGTGTCGAGCGGCCACGAGCGCCACGACGACCACGGCACCGGGGGCGTGTGGCTCGATGCCGGGCACCAGCAGATCCACCTGGCGATGGGCTCCGTCCCGCCGGACCGCGGTCAGCACTTCGCGTTCCTCGTCCACGATCTCGACGCGGCGGTCGAGCACCTGCGGGCCAGCGGCGTGGAGGTCGGCGAGCGGTTCGCCGTGGGGAGCGCCGCGCAGGTGTTCTTCCACGACCCGGCCGGGAACCTGCTCGAGCTGCACGAGGCGCCGCGGTACTCGTAGCGCCGTGCGCGGCCGGCCGATCGCATGAGCAGCGGCGACGTCGTCCCCGAGCACGGGGTCCCCACCAAGCAGGTCCAGCGGGATCTCGCCCAGGCGCGGGGCGTCGTCCGCTCGTGGCTGGCCGACCACCTGACGGCCGGCGACGACCTGCACGTCGGCGAGCTGTCGATGCCCGCGGCCACGGGGACGTCGAACGAGTCGCTGCTGTTCACCGCGACCTGGAGCGAGGACGGCGAGACGGTCACGCGGCGGTTCGTGCTGCGGCTCGACAACCCGCACTCCCTGTACCTGGAGTCGCCGGCTCGCCTGCACTACGAGGTCTGCGAGGTCCTGGGCGAGGAGACGAGCGTTCCGGTCCCGGCGGTCCTGGCCTACGAGCCGGACCCGTCGCTGCTCGGCGTCCCGTTCTTCCTCATGGAGCACGTCGAGGGCCGGGCCCCGAGCGATCAGCCACCGTTCAACGTCGAGGGGTGGGTGGTCGATCTCGACCCCGGCGAGCGGCGGACCATGTGGCGCAACTTCGTCGAGGTCATGGCGAGCATGCACCAGCTCGACGTCGGTCTGCTCCCGATGCTGGAGGGACGATCGCTGGCGGGGGAGGTGGACCGCTGGGTCCGCCACCCCGCGTGGACGCACGGCGACCAGGACCCCCATCCGGTCCTGTCGGCCACGGCGACCTGGCTGCAGGAGCACCTCCCGCAGGACGCGCCGGCGGGGTTCGCCTGGGGCGACGCCCGGCTCCAGAACGTCCTGTTCGGCGCGGGCGGCGCCGTCAGCGCCGTCGTCGACCTCGACATGGTCAGCCTCGCCGGCGGCGAGTCCGACCTCGCCTGGTTCTGCGTCTGCAACCACTACCAGAGCGCGCTCACCGGGCGCCCGCAGCTCGAGGGGATCGGGACCGGGCGGGAGACGGTCGAGCTGTGGCAGCGGCTCGTCGGCCGCGAGCCGCGCCACTGGGACTACCACCTGGTGCTGGCCACCTACCGGCTCGCGCTGGTCATGGCCCGTCTGGCGGTCTTCGTCGCGGCCGCCGGCATGCCGGAGGTGGCCGGGAAGATCACGGCCGAGAACGCGGCGATCCCGTACCTGGCGCAGATGCTGGACCTCCCGTGGGAGGGGCCGGTCACCTACCGCTGGGACGCGGAGCTGCGGCTAGGCGCGTGACGCCCGGATCGCCGCGACGAGCGTCTCGTTGAGCACGACCAGCACCTGCTCGCGCGGCACGGCAGCGGCGCGCGCCTCCTCGAGCGCCGCCTCGAAGAACGCGAAGAAGCCGACGAGCGCGGCGCGCGCGAGCGGGGGAGGGTCCGCCGTGCCGAGGTGGTTGAGCGAGATGCTCGCGATCACGAGGTCGACGAACCGGTCGAAGACGCCGCGCACCTCGGGGTCGGTCGACACGCGCGCCAGCCGGTACAGGCGCCAGGCGTCGCTGGGCTGCATGGCGTGGTCGATCAGCCGGCCGACGTTCATGACGATGCGCTCGGGGAGCGGGATCGCCTCGTCGGTCACCCAGCCGTCGGTGAGCACCCGCCCGGCGTCCTCGAGGACGGCCAGCGTCAGGTCCGGCCGGCCGCGCGGGAAGTAGTGGTAGAGCAGGTTGCGCGTGACGCCGGCGTGCCGCGCGACCTCGTCGAGGGAGTAGTCGCTCAGCCCCTGCAGCGCGACGACGGGCGTGGCGGCGGCGACGAGCTGCGCGCGCCGGGCGCCGCGCGGAAGCCGCCGTGGCGGTCGAGCGACGGGTGCTCGCGGTCGGGTCCCACCCACCACTCGACCGTACCAGCCCAATTTACCGCGCGTCAACTTGACAACTTGTAAACAGCGATCTAGGTTCGCGCCATGTCCCTGTCCCGCGCCCTGGCCGCCCCGGCGGCCGTCGTCGCCGCCGTCCTCGCCTGCGCCGCTCCCGCCGGCGCGCAGTCCCTGCCGGACCTCTACGGCGGCCGGGACTCGACCTGCTTCTGGAACATCGGCGTGGTCAACGGGGGCACGATCAACATCGCCTATCCCGACGCGGGCGCGAACTACTGGGGCGCCGGCTACACGCTTCCGGAGGGCGCGACGCTGCGGCTCCACGGCGAGTACCCGCACGCGCGCTTCGCCTCGCTGCAGTCCTACGACCTGCTCGGCGTGGGCGTCGACGCGCTCGCCGACAGCATGATCGAGCCCGACCCCGGCTCGGCGAACCCGTTCCGTCCCGGCGTGCGGCGCGACGTCACCGACCGCTCGTTCACGGTCACGCTCGCCGACGAGCCTCCGCCCACGCCGCTCGACCCCGACCAGCGGGCCGGCCAGCCGGCGCGCAACGTCCTCTACACGAAGCCCGCGGGCGACACGACCGGCCTGCACGCGGTGCTGTGGCGCGTCTACGTGCCCGACCGCGGGACCGGGCTGCGCGGCGGCGTCCCGCTGCCCGAGCCGGAGCTCACGCTCGCCGACGGGCGCGTGCTCACCGGCCAGGCGCTGTGCGACGCGGTGACGTCGCAGGAGCGCCGGCTGCCCGACCTCTCGGCCCTGCTCATCTCGCGCGAGCAGTACGACGCCATGCGCTACCGCCCCGGCGTCCCGCCGTACTTCCCCGCCAAGCCCAAGCCCGAGTGGCGCGTGCAGTACAACCGCCCCTACCTGCTGGCGCTGTGGACCGGCGAGACGATCGCCAACCCGAGCAAGAGCGGCCAGGGCGGCTTCTTCCCCAACGTCTTCAACCAGTACGCGCGCGCGGCGATCCACCGCAAGCTCGGCCCGGTGGTGGCGTTCCGGGGCAAGCTCCCCACGACGCCGCGCACGTACCGCGGCGGCGGCGTCACGCGGCAGCCCACCCAGCTCCGCTACGTGTCGCTGTGCATGAACGAGTCCGTCGCGACCACCCGCGTCATGGACTGCGTCTACGACGAGCAGATCCCGCTGGACGGCAAGCGCCGCTACGTCGTCGTGACGAGCCGCAAGGCGGACCGTCCGCGCAACGCGCGCCCGCGCTGCGGCGTCGCCTGGATCGAGTGGTCGCCGCGCGGCGACGGCGCCCGCGACCACGACTTCGGGTGGATGCAGGTGCGCAACATGTTGCCCTCGCCGACCTTCCACCACGCGATCCAGGACACGCGCACGCCGGGCGACGAGCGGCGCGTGCTCGGCTCGTACCTGCCCACCGGCACCTACTACGCGTCCAAGCGCGCCTTCGAGAAGCTCGGCTGTCCGGCGCGCTGACGACCTGCACCACGAACACCGAAGGACCGACCCCATGGCTCATCCGCTCAGACTCCGGACGATCGCCGCGCTGGGCTGCGCCGCCGCCCTGACGGCGGCCGGTGCGTCGTCGGCGCAGGCCGGGACGACCTACCTGCCGCTCGAGCTCGCGAAGCTGACGAACGAGAAGTACGGCAAGGACTGCTTCTGGGCGCCGCCGAAGGGCATGGACTACGCGCGGCTGCCGAACACGATCCCGATCCAGACGCCGAACCTGTACCCCGACGTCGGCTCGACGTACTTCGTCGGCCAGTACAAGCTGCCGGCGGGTGCCAAGCTCACCTTCCGCGGCCGGTTCCCGCACGAGCGGTACTTCTCGTTCACGATCTTCAAGTCGCTCACCGGCGGGCAGATCGGCCCGGGCGACAGCCTGCGCGACGAGAACATCGTCCCCGACGAGGGGTCGGTGAACCCGTTCGTGGCGACGAACCGCCGGGACGCCAAGCGGCGCAACTACACGGTCCACGTCGTCGGCGGGCCGATCCCGGAGCAGCGCGCCCAGAACACGCTGTACACGGGCTCGACCGACCCCAACCAGCGGGTCGGGATGAGCATCCGCAACTACCTGCCCGACAAGGGCCTCGACGGG